>NZ_JBFUJN010000014.1:0-169683 GCF_056401335.1 Rhodococcus sp. P4_F3_2 | reverse complement strand
GACCACGAAGGTCCCTCGGACGTTGGTCCGATGCATCCGATCGAAATCGTCGAAGTTCAGTTCTGCGACGGTGGAGAGAATCATGATTCCGGCTGCATGGACGACGACGTCGATGCCCCCGAACTCCTCCTCGACCGTATCGAACAGGGTCGCGACTTCACCTTCGTCGGCGACGTCGGCATGCACCGCGATGGCGCGACCGCCCGCTGCGACGATGGTGTCAACTGTTTCCTGGGCGCGTTGAAGGTTTCCTGAATAGTGCACGGCGACAGCCATTCCGTCGGCGGCGAGCTTCTCGGCAGTCGCTCGCCCGATGCCGCCGGAAGCTCCGGTGACAATGGCGACCCGAGTGGTGTCGGTCATGATGTAACTCCTGAACTGTGGATGAGTGTATTGGAGAGTTGGTGGAGCCCTTCGCACATCAACGCACCCCGGTTCCAAGCAGAACTGGACTCCCCGAAGCACCTTCGGCCTGTGCACCCGCTCCCCCACTGGGCAGACCTTGAGGCGATCAAGAGAGGAGTCCACGGGCGACCTGCTCACAATCTCCCATGCGTTCCAAGTGTGAAGTTATGTCTCCGACGCCGACCAGCGCACGCAATTCTGTCGGATGTCGTCTAGTCGATAGTTGTTCGAATCCAATATCACTGGCCATTCACGTGGATTCCATAGCACGTTTATGACCGAAGAAAGGGACCGCCTCGCAATCAGTGAAGGCCACCTCCGACTACAAGCGTCTCACCTGTTATCCACGATGATTCCTCCRACATGAGGAAACATGCGGCACCGGCAATATCGCTTGGATCACCTATTCGTCGCAACGGCGTGAGAGCCTCGATCTGTTGCTTGAACTCAGGCGAAGAGAACTCACTGCGTTGCATTCCCGGAGTTTCTGTCAGACCGGGGTTGACCGAGTTGACGCGTATTCCTCTCGGTCCCAACTCATTCGCAAGCGTCCGGGTGATTGCGTCGACCGCACCTTTGCTGGCATTGTAGACGACAGATCCTGCCGGGGTGAACGAAGATACACTTGAGCCGATATTGACGATACTTCCCCCCTCCAGAGGGAAAAGTCCGACTGCCTCTCTGATCGCAAAAGCCAAACCGAAGACATTTACCGAGAAGTGCCAGAGAAAGTCTGCCTCAGAGATATCGGCAAGGTCTCCAGTCCGGAACACCCCCGCCGAATTAACTAGACAATCGATAGAGGGCGAGTATTGACGAACCTCTTCGAAGAACTCGCGCACCCCCAACTCCGAAGAGAAGTCGCCGCGGAACGCGACAGCTTTTCGGCCCGTCTGCGAAATTTGCGCCACAGTGTCGTCCGCAGCCTCACGGTCGGAGCCGTAAGCCAGCACTATATCAGCACCACTTTCCGCGGCTCTGACGGCAATCGCCCGACCGATACCCTTTGTTCCACCAGTCACAAGCACCGTTTTTGCAGTCAGCACGCCCACGAAATTCTCCGTACTTCACTCGGTTGTCGCCATACCGGCACATCATTGTGTACGATACGGCTAGTATACATCAGCGTTTGACTGCATGATCAGGCAATCACACCCGGCAAAGCCGTTCTGAGATGAGTAGGACGAACCCGAAACCCACCGCCAGCGGTCGTTCGGGACAAAGGAGGAGAAATGGGGCATCAGACCCCCGCCGAAGTAGAGGCCGGACTGCTCAGGCCGCCGAGTGGGGCACGCAGTGACGCAGCCCATGAGAAAGCGTTGCGATCGGCCGTCTGCCTTTTGAAAATCGGCGGAATGAAAGCTGCCACCATTGATGCAATCTCCGAACAATCTGGCGTCAGCAAGGTAACACTCTACCGCCACTGGCCATCCCGGCAAGCCATCGCCGCAGAAGCTTTCGGTGTGCTCATGGCGCGCCATTTGACATTTCCGGAGACCGACAGCGCGCAGGCCGACCTCAACGACTACCTCGACGACATCGGAAAATTCTACAGAGGGCCACTGGGATCGATCTTCGTCGAACTTGTCGGCGCGTGCGCCAACGATGCGACAACTGCGGCATATTTCCGCACATTCTTCCTCGATGAACGTCGCCGCGGCTTCGCCGACCTGATTCAGCGATGCGTGGAGTCCGAATACTTCCGCGATGATATCGACACAGAGCAGGCAATAGACCTGTTCTTCGGCCCACTTGTTTACCGCATGCTGGTCGGACATGCAAGTATCGACGATCGTGCCCTTCATTCAATAATCGACCACGCCATTCGAGGACTCCGCAAGCCTGTTTGAAAACTCATGCTCTGACGTTCCGTCTACTCATTTTCCGATGGCCTTAGAATTTGCCCTGCTGGCTAAAGGGAAACGGATCGATGCGCGCTCTCGCTGGTAAAATATTCGCGACAGATCCGGAATTTTCTCACTGACATGAGCGACTGACTTCTCGTTACACCCATCAGTGAAGCTACACCGCCGAGAATATAAGAATCCGACCAGATCATGCTCCCTCGTCGCCCGTCGGCAAACGTAAAATCTGTGGATTTGGAGTTCGCGCCGAACCCAAGCCGCTCAACAGGGTCACCAAGGCCAGGAATACCAGCGCGATCTCGCCGAGCAACCACGACCCAGTGAGGGTTTTCAGGGTACCCACTGACAGTGGGAAAAACCCTGCAATCACGTAACCGATCGTTTGGGCTCTGCCAGATAACATTGCCGCGGATTGCGAAGTATCGGCCTTCGCCGCAAACAATGTGAACCCGAGCGAAAACGCGCCCGTGACGCCGATCGCCAGTACGACGGCGCCACCGAGGGCAATGCTGCCATTCCCGAAAAGTATCACGAGCGCACCTGAGAGCTGGATACCCGCGAGAAGGAATACCGTCCTCGCAATCCCAAGGGTTCGAAGTGCGAGGGTCGGCGTGACGAAGCAGGTAACTATTCCCGCGAAGCTGAACATACCGACTCCAACGGTCGCCCCAGACAACGAGACAGATTTCTCCAGCAAGATAGGAAGAAGCCACGACGATGCGAGATAAAAGAAAGACGCCTGTGTTCCGAAAAAAACTCCGAGCATCACTACCAAGCGAGCATTTGACCCGCTATCAACCCTGAGATTCTGATCAGGGGCAACTTGATACCCTGTCGTCACCGCCAACGGGATCCACAAACACGCCGCGAAGATCGCCAGGAAGCCCATCGAAGCCAGGGCAAAGCGCCACCCCAGATCGAGGCTGTCGGAAATGGGGAGAGCGAGCACGACACCGATTCCACCTCCTGCAGACATCAACGCTGTGTACAGACCAGTGATGAATCCGATTCTCCCCGGATAGTAACGTCGCGCAGCAACCGGAAGAACCACATTCGCAACGCACAAACCCCCGGCCAGAACGGTGGTACCGACAAGAAGCGCAACAGGACCAGAAAAGCATCGGATTATGCTGCCCAGCAAAATGATAGACATTGCACCACACATTGAGAAGTCAGGCGACGCGCGCCGGGTCAATCTCGGTATCAGCATCGACAGTGTCGCAAAGACCCATAGCGGAGCCGAGGTGAGCAGACCCAGTGCAGACGACGAGAGTTCGTCACGATCGAGGATCCCTGGCGTGAGCGGTCCAACCACGGTCAAGGCCGGACGTAAAACCAGAGCTGTGAATATGATGGCTATTAGGGCCAGAAACAACCGACCTGACGATCTGGCGTCACCTGCGCCTTGGTCGGGAATATCGCTTTCATTGAGATTCATGAGATAAACCACGCAGACGAAGTAAGAGCCGAAGCACGTCGAGACACCGAGCGGCGGTGCCCGACGTGCTTCTCTGGGCTAGATCGTTGACACTCGGCGGCCCGGCCTGAACGCGGACGTATGCGCTACAGCACCAACGAGAAGAACGAGGACAATGAGAACCAGGACAAGCGGTGGAAGGGAATGCGGTCCGAAGTTTTCCAGGAGGACTCCGCCAGCTATTCCGGCGAAGAAGATGGCGAGGTTCCATCCTGTGACCAGGATTGCCTGCGCGACGTCACCATCCGCACCGGCCGCATCGGCATTTGCTGTCTGCAGCAAAGTGGGCGCCCCGCCGAAGGAGAGTCCCCACGCTACGATTGCAACGACGAGCGCGACTACTGAGCTAGAACCCAGCGTGAGGACCACGGATCCCACACCGAAGAGCGCCAAACTACCCAGGACCATAACCCTGAGGGCTCGATCGACGAACATACCGGTCAACCAAATCCCAACAATCGCGGACAGCCCGAAGATGAGCAAGACAACATCAGTACGTAAACCGGTACCTGTCGATTCCACAAAAGGTGCGATGTATGTGTATAGGAGATTGTGGGCTAACATCCACCCGACGGTGACCACGATGATTGGCATGACTCCACGGATCCCCAGCACGCGACGAACACTCGATTGCGAATCCGACTCAGCCCCAGCGACATTGGGAACCGACGCAACGATCCACCCCAGGAGCACCAACGTCAGTACTGACATTGCGCCGAAGGTCCAGCGCCAACCCACGATCGAACCCAAGAATGTCGCTACGGGCGTTCCGAATGATAGCGCCACGGGCGTTCCGATCAACGCGACTGCCAGGGCACGACCACTCAGAGCAGGAGGGACGATACCTCGGGCGTATCCGGCGAGCATTCCCCAGACAACGCCTGAGCAGATGCCCGCAAAGAAGCGGGCCACGAGGGCGCTTTCGTAATTCCATGCCAGCGCAGTGAACGTGTTCGCCGCCAGAAACACCGAAAGCGTGATTAGAAGCAAAGGCCGCCGCGCCACACGCCGTGTCCACATCATGGCGGGAATCGTGGCCAAAACCGGACCGATCGCATACATGGAGACCAGTTGACCGGCCGCACCCGAGGTGATGTTGAAATCCTGGGAAACCAACGGCAATAGGCCTGCGGGGAGAGTTTCGGTCATCATGACTACAAAGCCGGTCAGGGCCAATGCCAGCAGTGCTGACCAGGGTAAGTTCAGAGGGCCTCGTGTAACACTTTCCTCGGAGCTTTCTCTTTCGGAGACAACAAGTGATTCGTTACTCATAGATTTCAGCATTCTTTGTTGATTCTTCTACCTAGACCGGCTGCGCCAAGGCATATCGATTCGCGAAATGTCTGTTTTGCAACGAATTTCAGGCTGCCCACTTCCGCCGACAGCAACCCACCACAAGGGGGTGGCACCGCGGCAGCACCAATTGGGCTCGGAACAGTCCCTTACTCTTGCGGTGCAGTCGCGACTGACGCCGTTCACAACGAGCCCTGAAGTAGCCCTGACGTTGAGGGTCACGGTGCCGATGGCCCCAATGCGCCTTCCGGGTGAAGAAGTACGAAGTTTCGATGCGAACAATCACTCGCAAACCGACAAACTTAGTATACGATACGTTTCGTACAGTTTCAACTGCCGAATTGCATCCGTCTGAATCTGAACGGGAATTAGACCCTTCTCATTCAGGGCAACCACGCCTACTTCGTTGGGGCACATCCGATAGAGCGTGACAAGTGAGTCAGGTAGTCCGGATCTTCTGTCACTGCGAAGGGTGGACAGTGCACCTTCGCACTACCCGCTAACCCAACCCGACGACAACGAACTGTAGAGACCTGACGCAATAGAAGAAAGTCCCCAACGGTGAGGATGAGGACTTTCTTCCAATCAAAAATTCAGTCGGCTAAGCAGCCTATTCAACACCAAAGCCGTTTCGGTGCGGACGATCCGGTTACTCTTGGAAACGCTGGGTTAACCTATATAACAGCGACCCCCACCGTGCCTAACTGAGCATCTTCAGAACATTGAGGTACTCGCCGTTGACCTCGGCGTAGCGAAGAGGCTTGGCTGCCTCGACCACGATTTCCGTCGCTTCGCCATTCGCCTTCAACAACGCGATGGTCTCTGAGACGTAATCATCGAGCGGCAGAGCGGATTCCGAGTTCTCCTGACCCATCAGCGTGGTGCGAACTCCCGGCGGAATGAGCTCAATGCACTGAATCGAGGTATCAGCCAGCTGTACGCGCATGCTTTCGGTGAAGAGATGGACAGCCGCCTTCGTTGCATTGTACGTCGGCGTGATGGGCAGCGGGACAAAGCCCACTGCCGATGAGACCGTGACGATAGTGGCAGAGGGCTTCGCCAGGAGGTGGGGGATGAACTGGCCGGCGAGGCGAATGGTTCCGAGAAGGTTCGTGGTCACTGTGCGCTCGGCGATCTCGAGAAAGTCGGGGCTCTTCAGATCTTCGGGGTACATGATTCCCGACATCGTCACAAGGACATTCAGATCAGGAAAATCGTGCGTAAGGGATTCGTATGCCTCGCGAATGGAGTTCGAACTGTCCACGTCGATGACGACAGTACTGATTCCGGGATGGGTCTCCGCGATCTCCTGCAGCAACGCAGTTCGACGGCCTCCGACGATGACCTTGTTTCCCTCATTCTGCAGTGCGACTGCAAGTTCGAGGCCGATGCCGGACGTTCCGCCCGCGATGAAGATGGTGTTTCCTGAAATGTTCAACTTCTGATTCCTTGCTTTCGATGGGCTGTCATTCTCGCTGGCGCGGTTTGGTAGGAGTTGTTCCGCACCATGACGATTGGGCATTTGCACTGACCGTCGTTCACACACCTACGCCTTCACAGGTGTAGATGTAGCAACGGTGATCGATTTGAGTTGGGTGTAGTCGTTGAGTGTCTCCAAGCAGAACTCACGTCCGAGACCGCTTTCCTTGAACCCCCCGAATGGCACTCCACCCGAAAGATTGAAGTATTGGTTGATCCACACGCTGCCTGCCTCGAGGCGATCCGCAGTCTCTATCGCGTTCTTCAAGTTCGATGTGTAGATGCCCGCAGCAAGTCCGTATGGCGTGTCGTTGGCATCGGTGATGACGTTTTCGTAGACGCTCCACTTGATGACGCACAGAACGGGGCCGAAGATCTCTTCCTGCGCAATTCGCATGGAATTCTCTGCTTCGAGGATTGTCGGTTCGATGAAGTTTCCACTCGGGTAACCGGGTACAACTGCCCGTTTGCCGCCTGTGAGGAGGCGGGCCCCCTCGCCGACGCCCGCAGAGACCTTGGCGATCACGCGGTCTGCGTGCTCTTTGTGAATCATTCCGCTCAGATCTGTTTCCTCACTCAACGGCGGTCCCACTCGCAGGCTTTCAAAGCTTTCGACGAGCTTGCGGACAAACACGTCATAGATGTCTTCGTGAATGAACAGACGCGTCCCGGCCAAACAGGATTGGCCATTGCACATCAGAACACCGGATGTTGCGTCCGCAACCACTGCATCAACGTCGTCGATATCGGGGAACACTATGCTCGGACTCTTGCCACCGAGTTCGAGGGTGGTCGGAATAAGCCGTGAGGCTGCTGCATCAGCAACCAGTCGGCCGACTTCCGTACTCCCCGTGAAGGCCAGCTTGCTGACACCCGGGTGCGCGAGCAGTGCCGCGCCTGCTTCTTCGCCAATTCCCGGCACGATGTTGAGAACGCCTTTCGGGAAAACATCGGCAGCGATTCGTGCCAACTCCATTATCGACACACACGCGTTCTCGTCTGGTTTGAGGACAACCGTGTTTCCCGCTGCCAGGGCTGGCGCTATCTTGAAGGCTGCCATCACGATGGGATCGTTCCAGGGGATGATCTGACCGCACACCCCCAACGGAACTCGTTTCGCAACCAAATACCCAGATGCGAGTTCGCGACCGAATCCATTGTGGGCCAAAGATACTGATGCAAAGTAGCGAAGGTGCGACACCGCTGCGCGATAGTCCTCGCGCATCTCGCGGATGTGCCGGCCCGTGTCTCTGCTTTCGAGCTGCGCCAGATCCTCGGCATGTTCCTCGACGCGCGCGGCAAGTTCGAGAATGTACCCGGACCGCTGTTCGGCGGTCAGGGAGGCCCACGCAGGAAAAGCTTGTTCGGCAGCGTGGACAGCCAGGTCGATTTCGCCTTTTCCGCACCGGGAAATCCTGGCGAGCAGGTCGCCGGAAGCCGCGTCCAACGCATCGAAAGTTGATGCACCTATTGGGCGAAACACTCCCCCGATGAATGCGCCATACTCGCGAGTCTCGTGATTCTGCACGGGCACCTCCTTGTTCGGTTAACTACCCTCCACTGAACTGTACTGTACGTTTCGTATTGCTGGCAAGTCCTCACGCCCGCCGGCGTTCGCAAAGGAAACTTCCCGCAAACCGACCGCGCACCCCATCTTTGACATCCCGGCCCGATTTGCGGAGAGAATGGAGACTGAATTGCATTTTCTTACAACATATTTAAGCTTTTTGGGATCGATCGGCGCTCCTCGGCGGTGGCGCTGACAGCCATTGCACTCACAGGCATCACGGCACCTACTGTCGCCGCGCAACCGTCGGCGGATTCCTTCTATCAGTACGACGGTTCGGCACCGCTGTCGTCGTATCAGCCTGGGGCCGTTCTCAAAACGAGGACCTTGCCCTATCACGTCGTCAACATTCCGACCCCGTTGCAAGCCGTGCAGGTGTTGTACCGGTCGACCGACGCTCTCGGCCGGCCGTCTGCGAATGTCACRTCGATTCTTCGACCACCCAATGCCCAGCCGGACAAAGTTGTCTCGTTCCAGTCGGCCTACGATTCGCTGAACCCGGAAGACGGTCCGTCACGAGCTGTYGCGGGGGACACCCCGATCGGCAGCCTGACCGCCAGCGGACGGAACGTCGCCTTCGGCGGGACTCTCGCTTCCGGCGAAGCTGYCATGTTCGGTCCCCTACTGGCACTGGGCTACASCGTCGTCATTCCCGACACCGAAGGGCCGAACGCAGACTTCGCGGCGGGACCCGAATACGGAATGATGACTCTCGACTCTCTTCGCGCCGCCCGTAACACTCCCGAGACAGGTATTGCCGACTCAGCCGAGATCGGCCTGATGGGATACTCGGGCGGAGCAATCGCCACCAACTGGGCGTCCATCCTCGCTCCGGACTACGCCCCGGACATCAACGAGGACCTGATCGGCGCCGCCCAGGGTGGACTGTTGGTCAACCCGGCGAACAACCTCCGGTACGCAAACGGAAGCATCGGCTGGGCAGGCGTTGTCGGGATGGCAGTYGTCGGACTTGCCCGTGCCTACGACATAGATTTCGATCCGTATCTCGGCGATCGCGGACGCGAACTCCTACCTCGCATCGAGGATGCCTCGATCGGGAACGTCATCCTGCAGTACCCGGGGGTGACCTGGCAGGACCTTGCCAAACCAGAGTATGCGAACCCCAACTCGGTGCCCGAGTACGTCGACGTCGCCAACAAAATCAACATGGGCAACGCGCCGATACCCACCATCCCTATGTTCATCGCTCAAGCCGCAAACGGAGCCCTCGATCCAGTACGACCAGTACGACACCATCAGTCACGTTCCCGGTGGCGCGCTTTGGCTCCCCGGCGCCATCACCTGGCTCAACGACCGTTTCAACGGGAATCCGGCGCCGAACAACTGCTCGAACATCGCACCGGGCAATTCACTGGCGCCGGAAGAACACGCGGCGAGTTGAAGTATCCAACCGCCGGGTCAGATCCCGATGGCGAGATCGTCGATATCCGCGAGTGTGCCGCCGTTTTCGAGGATGCTCGTGTAGTTCCGAAGTCTGTTCTGATCTATTTCGGTAGTGCTGACCCCGCGCTTCCAGTACCCGAAGACAACTACATCGTCCTTCGCCAGGCCGACTGTCTTACGGAAATGCGCTCGGATGGAGCGCATTTCGTCTCGCTCGCCGGCTCCCCACACCGCATAGTCTCCTGGGTTCTCGAGCTCGAGGGCATACTCGGCAAGGCGATCCTCGACATGATGCAATTCGAGGCCGGGGATCACGGGCAGTTCCGCGAAAGCCTCGGCGTCACCGGTGGCGACCCAACCAACACCGGTCACACCCTCGGGCCACTGAAGCAGAATCGAATAGAGGGCAGGGATCGCGGTGTCGTCGGCAAACAGTGCGACGCGGCGACCAGTGATCTCGGGAACGAGGAAGTGCGGGCGAGGGCCGGTGAGCGAGAACGTGTCACCCACACGACGGTCGTCGGCCCACCGCATCATCGGGCTGGTGTGACCGTGCAGCACGACGTCGAAGGTCATCGAACCGCTCGACGCATCGAAGGTGCGCACCGTGTAGACACGAGAGACGTCGCCGTACTGCGGACCTAGCTGGATGCGGAATGCGACGTTGGGACGCAGCCAATTCGGGTCGTCCGCCGACGAAGTCAGCTGGACGGTGATGCGCAAGATGCTCTCGGTCGGACGTTCGACGCTTTCGACGACGGCAACCACGTCGTTGAGACCGCGGTCGTGATCTTCGCCGCGTGGCGCCTTTGCCGACGCAGAGGTTTCAGTTTCTTCAGGTCGAGATGCGGTAGTCATTGATATCTCCTGATCGATGGTTCAGTTGTGGACGGGTAGCTGACTGGCAGTTCTTCGATCACGCGGAACAACAAGTGGCCGTCCGGTTTCGGGATCTTCGAGGACCAGAGCCTCGAGGTCGAACACTTCACGCAGCAACTCAGGGGTGAAGACGTCCGAGGCACTGCCCTGCATGACGATTTTTCCGGACCGCATGGCAACTACGTGCGTGGCATATCGAGCCGCGAGGTTCAGGTCGTGCAGGACCGCGACCAACGTTCGACCAGACTGGTGCAGTTGGGAACAGAGGTCGAGAACCTCGATCTGGTGGGCAATGTCGAGAAAGGTGGTCGGTTCGTCGAGCAACAACACCGGGGTGCGCTGCGCGAGTGTCATGGCGATCCATACCCGCTGCCGTTGTCCACCGCTCAGTTCGTCCACCAATTGATCTGCTGCATTGCGCATTCCGACCTCGGCAAGCGCTTCGGCGACAACACGCTCGTCTTCGGGTGACCATTGGCGCAGCATGCTCTGGTACGGATATCGGCCGCGAGCCACGAGGTCTGCCACGGTGATCGCTCCGGGTGAGAGCGGAGACTGCGGCAGCAGAGCGATGCGCCGAGCCACTTCCTTGGTGCGGTAGGACCGAATGTCGTTACCGTCGAGCAGAACCCGACCCGATCGCGGCGCGAGCATTCTGCCGAGCGCACGCAACAACGTCGACTTGCCGCACCCGTTCGGTCCGACGACCACGGTGAAACCGCCGTCGGGGATCTCGAGACTCAACTCGTCCACGATGGTTCGATCGGCGTACCGGAGCTCGATCTTCTCGGCCTGTAGCCGCGATACCGGAGTAGCTGTAGTCATGAATCTCTTTCGTAGCAAGGTTTTCAGGCCTGACGGGCCAGCAGCCAGATCAGATAGGCACCGCCGAGCAGACTGGTGACAAGACCGACCGGAGTTCGGAGACCGACCTCGACCGCTTGGGCAATCAAGTCGGCGCCCGCCAACAGAACCGCGCCGAGCAGGAAGGAGGTCGCGACAAGAACACCGCTGCGCCGAGCCAACCGTCGTGCGATCTGGGGAGCTGCGAGCGCCACAAAGGCGATGGGACCGGTAGCTGCAGTTGCTGCTCCGGTGAGCGCGACCGCAAGCAGGATGCCGGCGAATCGGTATCGCTCCACGGAGATTCCGAGCGAAGACGCTGCGTCGTCGCCCATTTCCATCATGGTGACGCGCCTGGACACCACGACGAGAGCAGGAACGAGAACACCGACGGCGATCGCAACGCTGATCGCGTGTGGCCAACCGCGCCCGGTCAGCGAACCGGCCGTCCACTGCTGCACCACGGTGGCGTCGTCGATATCCGCGCGTACCACCAGGAACGACATCACGGCGCTCAGCATCGCCCCAACTCCGATGCCGACCAGGACGAGTCGAAGACCGCCGCTGACTCCGTCTTTGCGTGCCAGCGCGTACACGAGCAATGCGGTCAGCATGCCGCCGAGAACAGCAGCGCCCGCGGTCTGCAGTACCCCGCCGCCGAAGAACACGATCTGGACCACCGCCGCCGTCGCAGCGCCGGTGGTGAAACCGATGATGTCCGGCGAGCCGAGAACATTGCGCGAAAGCGTCTGGAAAACCGCGCCGGCCACACCGAGGCTTCCACCCACCCCGATCGCCGTGATCAGCCGCGGAAGACGGCGATTCTGGACGGACCGAACCGCCGCTGGGGTGCCTTCGCCGTTCAGAGCGCGCCACACCTCGCCCAAGGACAGGTCCAAGGTTCCGTACATCAGCGTGGCAAACGAGAGCGCCGCCAACGCCGCGCTGATTGAGATGGCTACGAACAGCACTCGCGGGACTATTCGCCACGACCACGACCCGATTCGAACCACCCAACCGCGAAAAAGCGGTGGGACCGGCTGCGCGGCAATCATGTTCACAGTGACGCCACCCGCCGTGAGCGAACGAGCGCGACAAACAACGGTCCGCCGAGCACAGCCACCGCGATCCCCGTCTGCAGATCTCCCGGCGAGGTGACAACGCGACCGAGAACGTCGGCCAAGAGAAGAAACGCCGGCGCGACGACGAGCACGCACGGCAGAAGAAGACGCAGGTCCGGTCCGACCACGCCGCGCACGATGTGCGGCGCAGCCAGCCCCACGAATCCGAGCGGGCCGGCCGCCGCGGTGGCTGCCCCCGCGAGCAGGATGACTGCTACAGCGGATCCGGCCCGGGCGGGACCAGTGCGGGCGCCGAGCCCTTTGGCAACGTCCTCACCAAGAGCAATCGCATTGAGTGGACGAATCAGCAACAACGACAACACGATACCGATCGCGATGAAGGGAAGGACGGCGACGATCACGTCTCCGCCGCGCCCCTGCAACGAACCCACTGCCCAGAATCGGAACTGATTGAAGGCAGCCTCATTGCTGATGAGAACCATACTGGTGAGCGCCGTGATCGCCGTTGCCACAGCGGCACCGGCGAGCGCCATGCGCGCTGGGGTCGCGGCGCTGCGATGCGCAGACCCCAACATGTACACACCCACCGAGGCAACGGCCGCGCCGGCGAGCGCGAACCACAGATAACCGCCGACCGAAGTCACCCCCAGATAGGCAATCGCAATCACGACTGCCGCAGATGCTCCGGCGTTCACACCCAGTAGCCCCGGATCGGCCAGAGGGTTGCGGGTGATCGACTGCATCAGCGCGCCGGCCAGTCCGAGCGCAGCCCCGACCACCAGCCCGAGAATTGTTCGGGGCAGGCGTGATCCGATCACCACGAGGTGTTCGTTGTTGCCGGCGTCGTAGGAAAGGATCGCGTCGAGCACGGTGGTGACGGGGATATTGCGAGAGCCGAGTACCAGCCCACCGACGGACGCCAGCACGATCACGACCACGGAGGCCACGACCAACAACCCCGCACGCGCGGCTGTCCCGGACCGCAGCGGTGCTTCGGTCCGGGACTGTGAAGAAGCGCTCACGCCGTCATCCACCGAACGTGGACACCAGCGACTCGACTGTCTGCTTGGCACTGAAGTAGTCGAGGCGGAAAGCCGCCGTTCCCATCGCGTAGACCCGATCACCCTTGACAGCAGGTTGATTCGCGAGAAGCGGATCGGCGGCAAGTTGCTTCTCCACATCCTTGGGTCCCATCGAGACGGCAAACAGCGTCTGCGAGCCGTCAAGGGCGGCAGACATGTTCTCGGAGCTGACGATCGCGACGCCGGAGGCGCCCCGCTTGTCCGGGGCGACAAACTGCTCAGCGGGCTCGGCATAGGTAAAGCCGAGCGAGGTCAACAGATTGCCCTGTGGGCTGTCGGCCCGGAACGTCCAGACACCGTCGGCACCCATGTAGACCAGCGCCGTCACCGGCTGCTCGGGAAGTTTGATCTTCCCGGCCTGCGTCGTCACCCAGCTGTCGTACTCGTCGACGGTCTTGTCTGCCTCGCTCTCGAGTCCCGTGACAGTCCCCAGCTGATCAGCGAGTTCCTCCCAGGAGCTGGCGCCGTAGTCGAGAAGAACGGTGGGTGCGATGTCGCTCAGCTGCGCGTAGGCGTCGAGCGTCGAGTCACCTCCGTTGGCGGACCCGATGATCAGATCGGGTTCGAACGTCTCGATCGCGTCGAGGTTCAGCTCGAGATTTCGGTAGAGAACCTCGACTCCACGATCAGCTGCCACCTCCGACCACTGGGAGAAGAACCCCTGGTCATCGGTCATTCCCGACGGCGTTGTTGCCGCGCTGGCGACGACCGGCGCACCGATTGCAAGCAGCGTGCCGGTCAACGACGGCGAGGTCGACACGATTCGGGTCGGCTTCGAGGTGATCTCGGTACTGCGGTCGCCGTGATCGACGGTGCGCGGCCATCCCTCGGCAGAACCTGAGGTTTTCTGGGTGTCCTCGGTTCCGGTATCGCTATCTGACGAGCTGGAGCAGCCGGCAAGAGCGAGGGCGACGACCGCGGCGAGTATTGCCGCCGTCGGGCGAAGTGATCTGCGCATGAGTATGGCTTTCTGAAGGTACGAGAGTGCGCCGCTGCGAACGCAGACAGCAGAGGTAAAGTTAGCCATACTTAAGTAGCAAGGGTTGTCCAGGAGCGCCAACGTGTTACCACTATCAGAACCGGACGCGATCGGGTTAGGGCCGGTCCGCGCGAGCGCCACCGAGCCCAGCACCGCCCGCTCACCGCTGTTGTTCTGGGTTCTTGCAGGCAGCGGACGCGTCCGAGTCGGATCGACGGTCCACGAGATACCAGCTGGCGAATCGCTGTGGATCCCGGCGGGTGCGCGATACGCAATGGAGACGGACTCGGATTCCGTCGCGTTTCCCATCCTGCTTCCGCCTTCGAACGGCGCCAGCGCCGGGCCGGCTACCGTGACGCGCCTGCGCGTTCCGCCCGGATGGGAAGACAGACTGATCCACGAGTTCGTTCACAACCTGGGCTATCTGCGCGGCGACGCTGCACACCCGTCGTCCTTGTTCGAGATGATCGCCCGGGCTGACGACGGGGCCACCTCGCTGCCGCGATTGCCGCAGTCACGGGAAGCGTTCGAGATCGCGCACGCCCTGTTGCGAACGCCTGGCACCGACGACACCGAGGGACAATTCGCGAAGCGTGCCGGGATCAGCATTCGAACGCTCCAGCGGTACTTCGTGGAAGAAACCGGCCTCACCTTCACTCGCTGGCGGCTACGAACTCGGATCGCCGCCTCGCTGGAGTATCTGAAGCAGGACCGCGAGATCGGTTGGATTGCAAACGAAGTCGGCTTCGAAACAGGAAGCGGATTCACCCGCGCGTTCCGGGCCCAGATGGGAGAGAGCCCGAGCGACTACCGTCGACGGGCCCTCTCCGGTCCAACCGATCGCAGCGTGGACACCGACAACGATCAAGCATTGGTCCGCATGCTCGCAGAGCCCAGGCAGCCCGGAGAAACTGCGCCGCCGATACCGGCCAACGCGACGTGGCCGCGCGTCAACGGCACCCACGTCGCAGTGTGGGTCTACCGAGGCCAAGCCCGGGTGGACGTCGCGGACCGCAGCTGGGAACTGCGCACCGGCGAGGCCATGATTCTGCCTGCAGGCGTCCTCAATACCGTCACGGTTCCGACGGGTTCACTGCTGCTACCGCTCGGCTTCCGCTCCTCGAACGGGTCGACCGTATCTGCCGACGCCCTCGAGACCGTKCAGTTCTCCCCCGATGACGAATTGGCATTGCTGCACACTTTCGTCGCCGCCTACACACCCTTGCGCCCGCGTGGCCACGACAGCGCCACAGCATTCGACATCATCGCCACCGGCCCTCTCGCACAATCGGTTTCGAACGGGTCTGCCACCGATTCGATTGCCACACGACTGGCAGCGACAATCGCCGCCCGACCGGCCGACCCTCGCACTCTGGACGAGTGGGCGCAAGAGTTCGGTACCGACGCGGCCAGGCTGCGCCGGGAGTTCCGTATCGAGACCGGCACTACGTATCCGCAATGGCGATCGCTTTCACGGATGACCCAGGCACGCACCCAACTCCAACTCGGGGTTGCACCCGGAACGGTGTCGAGGAACCTGGGTTACGCGCACCTGCCCGCATTCAGCCGAGCGTTTCGCACTGCGCACGGGATCTCACCGCAGCGCTTCCAAGCTCAGTCCGTCGAACGCGCCCTCTGGTTACGTTCTGTGCCGCGCGCCGCCGAGCCGAGCACTCGGGTTCTTCAGACCCACTGAACGAGCTGCCACACAATGCCGTTGGGATCGACGAACTGGCAGTAGCGCTCGCCCCACGGTTCGGTCTCCGGCTCTGTGACGACGGAGGCACCTTCGGCAGCGATGCGGGCGAACTCGGCGTCGATGTCATCGACCACGAATGCGATGAGCATGCCTTGCCCGGCCGAACCTGCGACGAAGTCCGGCTTGAACGTACCGAGACCGGTGCGCAGGAAGACCACGTTGACCCCGGCATCCGGATGATTCAGAGAAACGAATCCATCGTCGGACATGGCCTCGGTGAAGCCGAAATGGGTTTTCGCGAAGTGGGCCGACGCGTCCGTGTCGGCAACGTTCAAGGACAGAGCAGTGCTGGTGATTTTCATCGTGGCCTCCATGATCATAAACCTTGTGCAGTGCATACAGTATGCACCGTATAAGGTATACCACTGTTGAGGTATTCCCGATTTCTGGAGACGGCTAATGGCACGCGAACTGATCGACCTACTGTGGCGCGATCACCCCCTCGCACCGAAGGGTGGAGCCCGCGGCCCTCGCGCGAAGGTCACCACCTCACAGGCGGTCGACGTCGCTCTCGCCCTCGCGGACGTGGAAGGGCTGGACGCGGTGACGGTGCGCCGATTGGCCGCCGAGCTCGGAATCTCGGGCATGGCGGTGTACACCCATGTCGGGTCCCGTGACGATCTCCTGGTGCTCATGGTCGACACCGTGCGCGGCAACAGTCCGCGCCTGTCGTACGGGAACATGACGTGGCGCAAGCGCGTGCGCCGGGTAGCCGAGGAGGAACTTGCCCTCTACTCGGAGCACTGGTGGCTCCTGGACATCACCGATCAGCGCTCCGCGTTGGGTCCGGGAACTATCGCGAAGTACGACCACGAACTACACGCGTTCGACGGCACCGGGCTGAGCGACATCGAGCGGGATTCCGCGCTGACGTTTGTCGCCGACTTCGCCCGGTCCTCGGCGCAAGCATGGCGCCCCGACCCCCGAGCGGCCGACATGGCCGAGGTGTGGTCGTCCTGGAACCAGCGTCTGGCTGGCTATCTCGGCGACAACTTCCCGCTGGCGCAGCGAGTCGGAGGAGCGGCCGGCGAAGCCAAGAACACCCCGTACAGCCCCGAGGCGGCGTGGAAATTCGGGCTGGACCGGGTCCTCGACGCCCTGGAAGGTCTTGTTCACATCGAATGACATTCCTGCAATTCGAAACCGCGAGAGCTGTTGCACGCCTATGAGAATCAATCGACCGAGAGGTACGGGGTTCCGGTGAGCTTCTGATCGAGATTCCGCTGCGCGACGCAACCAGCTAGCCCCGAATTCAGCGGCATATATCCGCAGAGAAGGGGTAGACGAGTAGATACCGGCGGCACATCGACTCAACTCCAGGCGTGGTGGACAATGTTTCTCAGCGACCAGTCAATTCGTCATCACACCCGCCGTTTCGGTGCAGCTCTGTCGCCTTCACACAAGTGGCCTCCCCCGACCGAAACACAGCGCGTCGCACGCTGGAGTGAGAGGTCGGAGATGCTGGGCGCGCTGTCGGTACTCCTGTTCTGGGCTTTCGGCTTCGGCATCCTTCTGGGTGCGGGCGCGATTACAACAGGAATCTTTGCGCTCCGACGTCGCCCGAAGAAGTCTGGCGGGCATCTGCTCTCGAATGCCCGCCAGCTGCCGTGGGATGCAATAGTCGGCCTCTTCACCGGCGTCATCGGTCTTGCCCTGAGCGGTTGGTTCTTCGTCGTGGTCCTACCCAACATGTAGGCGTCTGCTAGCCAAGGCCGTTCGCGTCAGTGGCCAATGTTCGGAGTTCCCGTCGTAGGATCTTGCCCGTGGTGGTGAGCGGCAAGCTGTCGATGAAGGTGATCTGCCTGGGGTACTGGTAGAAAGCAAGGCGGCTTTTCACGTGGGTCTGCAACTCCTGGCGAAGCTCTTCCGAAGAGTTCGTTCCTTCGGACAGAACGACAAAAGCGTGAACGGCTTCCCCGCGCAACGGATCCGGAACACCGATGACGCCGGCCATAGCTACCTCGTCGTGCGAGAGCAGGCACTCTTCGATCTCGCCGGGGCCGATCCGGTACCCCGCGGACGAAATGACGTCATCGGCACGCCCCTGGTACCAGAAGTTCCCCGCTTCATCGGTCCGACCCAGATCACCGGTATGAATCCACCCGTCGTAGACCTTTTCATCAGTCTTCGACGGTTGGTTCCAATAGCCGAGGAACTGTCCGGGGTTGCCTGCCTTCACACAGATCTCGCCTACCTGCCCCACCGCTACCGGCTCGCCGAGCGGATCGAGGAGGGTGACGTCGAAGCCCGGAAAAGCGCGACCCATCGAGCCGCTCACGGGCGTCCACTTCGAACGCGAAGTGCCGATGGTCAGATTCATTTCCGTCTGCCCGTAGAACTCGTTGACAGCTACGCCGAGTGTGTTTGCAACCCACGCCTGCAATGCGTCACCGAGGGCTTCACCACCAGTTCCCAATGCCCGCAGCCGAATACCACGCGCAGCGGTGCCGTCGACGCCGATACTCCGCATCTGCTTGAGCGCAGTCGGAGGAATGAAGGCACCCGTTACTTTGTGACGGCTCAGAATCTCGACCGCACGCGACGGCGTGAATTTGTCGGGCGTCGCAACCACGGGGCACCCCAACGCAAGGGCTGGAAACAGAACGTCGAACAGACCGCCGATCCAGGCCCAGTCTGCCGGCGTCCAGAAGACGTCTCCCCGCTGCGGCGCATTGTCGAATGCCGTCCGCATACCGGGCATGTGCGCCAAGAGAATTCGGTGCCCGTGGAGGGCGCCTTTCGGATTCCCCGTCGTTCCCGAGGTATAGATGATGATGGCGTGTGAATCGGGGCCCGTCGCTGCCAATTCCGCGCTTTCTGCGGCACTGTCGACGAGGCTGTGGAAATCGAGAAGTCGAACGGGGGTCGAATCGGAGGGCTGATCCGTCTTTCCGACAACGATGACGGCTTCGATGCCGGGTATCTCACCTATTCCGTCGGCAACTCGTTCGTAACAGTCCTTGTCGACCACAAGCACTTTCGCTCCCGAGTCACGCATACGATGAACGACCGCATCCGACCCGAACTTGACCGATAGCGGAACGGTGACCATTCCGGATCGGAAGGCGCCCAGATGTGTCGCGAGAACCTCGATCCCCTGTGGGACCATCACACCGACGCGATCCCCTGAGACAAGGCCGAGATCCGCAAGCACGGTTGCGAACTTTCGGCTTGTCGTGGCGACTTCACCGAAGGTGTACCGACTCCAATGTCCACCGGTGTCTACGACGAGGGCTAGATCATCGGGATTCTGCACATCGACACAGGCGTGCGCGATGTTGAATTGCTCTGGCACAGTCCATTCGAAGTTTTCTGCTTCGAGATCCTGCCACCATGACATATCCGGCCGAGAACTCACCGAGCACCCACTTCGAGGTCGAGAGAATGGGTCTCGCCTACCAGGAAAGAGAATTCGCCGGAGAAAACAAGGTCTCCGTCTTGGTTGACGAGTGAGCCTTTCGACGACACGATCGCGGTCTCACCGTCCGAGCGAGGGCGCACCGACAGCACTTCCGACACCGCATGCACCGAGTCGCCGAGGTAGGTCGGCCGGTGGAACCTGACGTGATCAAGTCCGTAGAAGCACTGGAGGTAACGGGGATCCAACTCCACCAGGCCGAGCAAGGTGGACAGCATGAGTGCGCCGTGGGCGATCTGGCGACCGAAGCGCGTCTGCTGCGCGTAGTCGGGGTCGAGGTGAAGAGGATGGCGATCCCAGGTGAGGTCGGCGAAACTTCGCACATAGTCTTCGGTGACGACCCGCGGGTCCGTTACCGCAATGTCTCCGACAGAGATCTCTTCGAAACTCTTTGTGATCATTGAAGTTTCCTCTACTAGTTGACAACCGTTGAGCGTTGATCGACCGGCGGTAGATAGGCCCCGTTGTCATCGATGTACATGTCGCGGCTTCCTTCGTCGAGGTCGGTGTCACGGACGAAGTAGACGCTGATCAGCGAAATCACCGACAGGGCAGCGATATACACAGCCACCGCGAACGATCCACCTGTCGCGCGGACCAACATGGCCGCGACCATCGGCGCGATTGCTCCACCCAAGAGCACACCGATCTGGAAAGCGATCGAGGCCGCGCTGTAGCGCACCCGGGCGTCGAACAATTCGGCGATGAACGTCGCCTGCGGCCCGTACGAGATGCTGAGCATGAAGGCGCCGACCGCCAATGCGCCGGTGGTGATCCAGAAGTTGCCGGTATCTATCGCGGCGAATGCAACGAAGACCCACAGACCCATGCCGGTGATCCCGACCATCAGGATCCGGCGTCGGCCGAACTTTTCGGACAGTTGACCGAAGATCGGAATGAAGATGACGGCAACGAGGGCGGAGACCATGACCGCGCCGAGCATGAGGTTCCCGGACAGCAGATCGAATTGATCGGCGTACGTCAGGCTGTAGGTGTTGAGGATGTAGAAGTAGGCGCCGGTGCTGATCATCGAACCTGCGGCAAGAATGATCTGGCGAGGATAGTTCTTGAACGCGTCGACCATCGGGATCTTGACCGCGGTGTTCTGCTGCTTCACGCGAGCGAATGCCGGAGTCTCTTCCAACGCCGTGCGAATGTACAGCCCCACTGCAACCAAAGCGATACTCAGCAGGAACGGAATTCGCCATCCCCACACCAGGAATTGGTCTCCGGTGAGCGCCTTGGTGCCGAACATGACGGCCGTCGCCAGCAGAAGGCCGGCGGGCACACCCACCTGCGGCATGCTGCCGTAGAAGCCGCGGCGATTCTTGGGTGCGTACTCCACAGCAGTCAAAACTGCACCGCCCCACTCGCCGCCGACGCCGAATCCTTGAATCAGCCTCAACACAACGAGAAGAATCGGGGCCCACACACCGATCTGGGAAGACGTCGGAAGGACGCCGACCAGGAATGTTGCAGCTCCCATCAAGAGAAGTGCAAGCACCAAGACCTTCTTGCGTCCGATGCGGTCACCGAAGTGGCCCATCACAACACCACCGAGTGGCCGCGCCAGAAAGCCGACCGCAAAGGTAGCGAAGGAGAGAATCGTCGCCAGCGCGGGATCTGCGCCCGAAAAGAACAGCGGCGCAAAGACCAAAGCGGCGGAGGCGCCGTAGATCTGAAAGTCGTACCACTCGATCGTGGTGCCGACCAGAACTGATCCGGCTACACGCCGCAGGGCAGGCCTGTCGACAGTTGCGGGAGATGGAGGATTCGCGTCGTTCATGTCATTGCTCCTTGTATGGAGTGCCCTGTTAGCTCGCGCACCGAGGGGAGGCTCGACAAGAACACTATGCAGTGACCCAACGCACAGTCAAGCATTTTTCAATCGATCGATTGATGAATAGATATGTAATTTGCCAGTACACAGGCAGCTATCAATCAATTGATTGACGGTCAGTCGATTTCGGCGGCGATGCTAGCATGATTGGGCAACCAACCGAAATGAGGATCATGGACCTGGGGCGCGTTCAACGGGCGGCAGTCACGCTGTTCGCGACGAAAGGGTTCGCCGCTACCGGCATTCGTGAACTCGGAGCAGAAGCCGGCATCAACTCGGCAACGCTCTATCACTACGTCGGCAGCAAAGAGTCACTGTTGGCCTCGATCATTCGGTCGTGCCTCGACGAGCTGACACAGTCGGGAGAGCGGGCGATGCGCCGCAGCGCCGATCCCGTGGTCCAGCTCGCCGGCCTGGTGTCGTCGCACGTCGGCATTACCGCTGTCAACCAACTGACTGCCCGCGTCGCCGAGTACGAGATGCGCGGATTGACCGGAGACAACCGCATCGAGTTGCAGACGCTGCGCGACGAGTACGAGCTTCTTTTCGGACAGATCCTCGAACGCGGACAACGCGTGGGCGCCTTCGACATCGAAGATCTGGCATTGAGCCGACTCGCGATACTGGAGATGTGCACCGGGGTTGCGCACTGGTACCGGCCCGGTGGGCGTCTCGAGTTGGAAGATGTCCAGCGATTCTTCGTCAGCACCACATGCAAGCTTCTGTCGGTTCCGTCCGACGAACTGAACGGAGTGGACTTCATTCACGAAGTTCGAAAGCTGGACAGCGAACCCGAGACTCAGTCCTCCGAAATTTGGGGCACCCACGCACAGAGCGACTTCGTACGCCAGTCCGAACTGTAATCACACCAGAACTCCCGCGCTCTGATACGAACTGAACATGCAACTACCCGCGGACAGTCATGTTCACAGCGAGTGGTCGTGGGATACCGGCGGGCCACAGTCCGACGCTTCCGGGCGAATGCAACAGACTTGCGCACGTGCCGAAGCAATCGGATTGCCCGCCTTGGTGTTCACCGAGCATCTCGACTTCGATGCTCGGTGGCGCACAACCGCCGCAGATCTGATGCCCCATCAACATCACCTGCTGAGCACCGACGGCTACGTCCGCGCACCCATCCTCGACCGCGACGGCTATCTCGACAGCATCGAACGATGTCGACACCGTTTTCCTGAATTGCGGATTCTCACCGGAGTCGAGTTCGGACAACCGCACCTGCACGAAGCGCAGGCGTCGCACCTCCTTGATCTCGGTGTGATCGACCGGGTATTGGGGTCCTTGCACACGCTCGAAGTCGGCGACGATCGGAGTGAACCGAACACCCTGTTTCGAAAGTGGGGCGCCGACGAAGTGATGTGGGCTTACCTCGGAGAGATCCCGCGTATGGTGGCTGGCTCTCAGACCTTCGAGGTGTTCACCCATATCGACTACGCCGTGCGTGCATGGCCGACCGAAATCGCCGGACCTTTCGATCCCCGCCGATTCGAGGACGGATTCCGAAATGCGATGCGCGCTATCGCCGAAAGCGGTCGGGCGCTCGAGATGAACACCCGTCGACTGTGGTCCTGGATACCCCAGTGGTGGAGCGAAGAGGGAGGCAAAGCGGTGACATTCGGAAGCGATGCCCATGTGCCCGAGGCTCTGGCGGCGAACTTCCCGGAAGCGACAGCGATGCTCGAACACTACGGATTCCGTTCAGGTCGAAGGCCCGAAGATTACTGGACCCGCTGACCTTCTGTTCTCCTGGCCGACATTTCCGTGAGCAAAGGTTGTCGGAGGCGGATCTACCCGCAATAGTCGATGTATGGATCGGTACAAGATCACGATGCCCGACGGCTCCTCGACCGAGGAACCTTTCGACTCCGACAAGGAAGCAATCGCGTGCGCCGTGGATGCCAATCGAGGCGTCAGCAAGCACCTTGTAGTCGAGAAATACACGGCCGACGGCCGTCTGATTCCTACTGCTCAGGCTCCTGCGAAACACAAGGGACATCACAAGAATCGTTCGAACAGTTGAATTCTCGACTACACCACGCCTGTCGAACTTGGTGTGCGGCGACCGGACGCGTGACGCAGAAGTAGACCGATCGCATGCTCGACGGTTGCTCCCAGGACGGCTTCGGGGTCACCTGAGAAGACCTGTTTCTCTGTTTCAGCGGTCCCATGGTCGACGACTCCGAACCACACAGTTCCCGGTGGGACGTTCTCCTGGGTATCCGGACCGGCTTCGCCGGTGACGGCCAGTGCCAACGTCGCGCCGAACAGTGTGGCAGTGCTGTGTGCCATGGCCCGAGCAGCGTCCTCGCAGACGACTGGGCCGTCAGGAACATGAAGAACGGAATGCTTGACCGCTCGGGTATATGCGACGATCCCGCCACAAAACCAGGAACCGGCGTTCGGCGCCTTTCCTAGATGTGCGGCGATGTTCCCGGCGGTCAACGATTCCGCCGTCGCCACCGACAGACCGTGTTCCTCTACTACTGCGGCCAACTGCCTGCACATATCGTCGAGATCCTTGTCCGACGGAAGCTCGGGTCGTGGATCGCCATTCATATGTTGCTCCTCCTCCTGTCCGATCGGTGACCTCGATAAGAAATTGGAAGTCTCGGAATGCCAATTCCAACCGTTCCCTACAGCTCACTGCCACCTTGTGAACTGCACCCTTCGAAAGTGCGTCGGGCGCACTCGTCGATCACATCGGCCACCCGTGACCGGCGCGCGAGTTGCCGGCGCTGCACGATCGCTCCGTTTCCGTTCCTGAAGATCTTGTCCAAGGAAGCCGTGACCTGCTCGAACTCTCCGAATGCGGTCAGAGCAGGTTCGACATGATCCACCAATCGCCGAACCGCCTGATGTGCAGTCAGCAAGCGCACGGATTCCACGTCGAGCGACCTGCCGTCAAGTCCGTYGCGTGCTGCACGCCAGCAAKCCGCGCGGAGTAGCTCCTGATCGACGGCAGGCGCAACCTCACCTTTGGTGATCGCAGCGGATGCGGTGCCGACGAGTGCCTGCACCAGTGTGGCCAGAGTCATCGTCTCCTCCACGGTGGCGGGCACGTCGCTGATCCGAATCTCCACGGTGGGAAGGTGATCCGACATGCGCACGTCCCAATAGACCATGTGTGGATCGAGAATGACCCCCGTCTCCAGCATCGCTGCAACGGCATCTTCGTAGTGCCCCACGGACTCGAAGAAGGGCGGCGGACCCGAACTGGGCCATCTGCCGAACAGAACGTAACGCCAACTCGCATAACCGGTATCGCGTCCCCCACTGATCGGGGAGTTCGCCGTCAATGCCAACAAAGTTGGTAACCATGGACGCAGATGATTGATGATCTGGACTGATCGTTCTCGATCTTCGACACCCACGTGAACGTGGCAACCACACATCACACCTTCGGTGATTGCACCGAATTGACCGGCCATCCGTTGGTACCGCGACTTCTGCGTGATCTCGTCGACCGGTGGATCGTAGAAAGGCGTTCCGACAGCGATGAGTTGACATCCCACGCGGGCAGCGGCATCGGCGGTGAGGGCACGAGACTCACAGAGTTGGTCACGAAGGTCACGAATGTGGCTGCCGATCGAAGTGGAAGTCTCCACCTGACAACGTGTGAGTTCGAGTTGCAACGAGATACCGAGTTCTCGCCCGGCAGCAGCAACCTCGGAGTTGCGCAGACTGGGACGCCCAGTCTGCGGATCGCAGAGCAAAAACTCCTCCTCGACACCGAGAGTCGGTGTACCTACCGAGAATAGGTCAGGAGTCGGCTTCCCATTCATAGGCCTTCCTCGCACCGGTTTTCCTCCACACCCGATACTTCGAGCGTACGGCTTTCTCCGCACTTCGGCACTACTCCATCTGTTTCATTCACCCATCGATCGGGTAGTTGCCCTGTGAACCGACGACGAGCGAAGAATCGCAAGTCTTCATGAGCGAAGGATGGAGTGCGCCGTGACCAACATGAGCGGGAGTTCACCGGTAGATGACGAACACACCAATCGATCGCACGTCGGGGAGGCAATCAGCGACGGGCGCAACTATCCCGGATACCTGCTGATCGGGCTGGGTCTGGCAACACTCGGATTGACCTTGGTGGCAGCAGGTTACGGATTTCGCGGATGGGCAGTCATCGCCGGCGTGGTGTGCGTCGTGTCCTTCGTCGTCGGAACACTGGCCATCTTGATGGAACACCGTCGGGTCAAGCGACTGGAAGGTCAGGAACTCTTCGATCAAGAAGGGCACTGAACCGAACGCTCGAGTTGTATTCTGCACAAGCAGAATACAACTCGAGCAGAATCCGGCTCAGTGATCGCGGAGTTTCTCGATCAGCTCACCCTTGTTCAGTTTCGAGTACCCGTGCAGATCGAGTTCCTTGGCGCGTTTCTTCAGATCGTCGACCGTCCACTCCTCGTAC
This sequence comes from Rhodococcus sp. P4_F3_2, assembly GCF_056401335.1. Taxonomy (NCBI): domain Bacteria; kingdom Bacillati; phylum Actinomycetota; class Actinomycetes; order Mycobacteriales; family Nocardiaceae; genus Rhodococcus; species Rhodococcus sp. P4_F3_2. The sequence continues at coordinate 143,876 of NZ_JBFUJN010000014.1, read as the reverse complement.
GGCGAAGATTGTCCGCCGGACTTGGCGACAGTCGACCGCCCTAGATTGGCGGCCGCATTGGAGATTCGAGCCGCCTTCTCCTTGGAATCGCCCTTCTCACGTAGCTCTTCGTAGAGTTCTTGATCCTTGAGTTGAGGTTGTGAGTCCTTGCGAGCCACTGTTTCGTCCCTTCACTCGTCTTCACTCCGACGGTGTGGCCGAACTTGCGGTGTGGCCGAGTTGGCAGTTCGGCCACACCGCAAGTTCGAACGTACGCCGGCACTCAGGATGTGGGCGGCACCTCGAAACGCCCCCACACGCGGTGCGTCTTCAGAAGCTGAGCGAGTGAGGCGAGGGCCCCTTCCGCGTCAGCATCGACGACGACTCCCAATGCAGACTCGTCGATACCGGCGGCAGCCAGCGCTCTCATGCTCTCACTCCAACCACCAATTGCCTTGCTGTGACGATACATTTCGTTCAGCAGAGTCTCCACCCGTGGATCCAACTTGCCCTCGCCGATCCGAGAAACGTCGCCGCTCAGCAGGATTGCATCGAATTCGATCGAACGAGCTGTGAGGTACGTTCGCTGCACCGTCACCGCGTCGTCACCGTCCCCGATGGTTCCGCCGTGCGGGCCGAGGATCAGCGGCACCATGCCGGCGTCGGAGATCTTGTCTCGAATGGCAACCACGGTGTCGAGATCGGAGTTCTCGTCGACCAGTAGCGCGATGATCCTTCCGTCGACGGGCCATTCCGCGCCCACCTGGGACAGTGCAGGGCTGGGCTCCGGATCACTCAACGGCTCCGTCGGTTCGGGAACCGGAAGGCCAAGCCCCCCTGCGACGATCGACACGAGGCCCGCGTCGATGTTCGCCAAGATGCTCAGATTCCGGGTCTTGATGTTCTCCTCGTAGCACTTGCCCAATTCGAAGGTATACGCCTGCGCGACGTGCTCCTGTTCGACAGGGGAGAGACTGCGATAGAAGAGTCGAGCTTGCGAGAAGTGATCGTCGAACGATGCCGGCGCCTGCCTCACCTTTCGCCCTGAAACTTCCTCGGGCACCTCGATATAGGCCGCGCTGTCCGCCGAGGCCATGAACGGGCACCCACCGTCCAACGAATTGGGATGGTACGGCGCGACTCCGGTATGCACACCGTCCTGATGGAAGCCGTCGCGAAGCATGTCGTTGACAGGCGCGTGAGGACGGTTGATCGGAATCTGGTCGAAGTTGGGGCCACCGAGTCGCGTGATCTGGGTGTCGAGGTACGAGAACAAACGCGCCTGCAGGAGACGATCGTTGGTGATGTCGACGCCCGGAACCAAGTGGCCCGGATGGAATGCAACCTGCTCGGTCTCGGCGAAAAAGTTCGTCGGATTGGCGTCGAGTGTCATCGTTCCGATGACCTGAACCGGCGCGAGTTCTTCGGGCACGATCTTGGTGGGATCCAATAGATCTATGCCTTCGAACATTTCGTCTTCGGTATCAGGGAACACCTGCACGCCCAGATCCCAGGACGGATATGCGCCGGCCTCGATGGCGTCGGCAAGATCGCGTCGATGGAAATCCGGATCCACACCGCCGGCGATCTGCGCTTCCTCCCACACGAGTGAATGCACTCCGGCGGCCGGCTTCCAGTGGAATTTCACCAGATTCGTCTCGCCGTCGGCATTCACGAGCCTGAACGTGTGAATGCCGAAGCCCTCCATCATGCGATAGGAGCGCGGGATGCCTCGATCGGACATGTTCCACAATGTGTGCGCGGTGGCTTCGGTGTGCAGCGACACGAAATCCCAGAACGTGTCGTGCGCGCTCTGCGCCTGCGGAATCTCCCGGTCCGGGTGGGGTTTCGCGGCATGGATGATGTCCGGGAACTTGATTCCGTCCTGGATGAAGAACACCGGGATGTTGTTGCCCACCAGATCGAAGACACCTTCGTCGGTGTAGAACTTGGTGGCGAAGCCGCGCGTGTCTCGGACGGTATCCGCCGAACCGCGTGAACCCAGAACTGTCGAGAAGCGTACGAATACCGGGGTTCTGGCACCTGAAGCGAACAACGAGGCTTTACAGATGTTTTCGGCTGCGCCATTCGCCAGGAACGTGCCGTGCGCGGCCGCCCCGCGGGCGTGGACGACACGCTCCGGAATTCGCTCGTGATCGAAGTGTGTGATCTTCTCACGCAGATGGTGATCCTGCAGAAGAGTCGGGCCCCGCTCGCCTGCGGTCAGTGAGTGGTCGGTCTCGTAAAGCCGTGTACCGGTGGCGGTGGTGAGGTACTCCCCCCGCTGGCCACGTCCATTTCCCTTCACCTTCTCTTCGGCACCCGCGACGGTACGCACCTCCGGCTGCCGCTGGTCGTCCTTGGGCGGCAACGGCTGTCGAGGCTTGACCGGTTCTTTCAGGTCCGGCGCTTTCGGGGCCGGTGCACCTGGGACGGACTGAGATGAAGGCATCGAACAGCTCCTCTTGATCGTCATGCTGGGCGCACGAATCTTGTTACGCCCTAAGTAAGTAGAGATTTCAAACAGAACGCGGAGCCACGACTCACCCTCGGGCTGGGATCAATCCCAGGCCGAGGGTGACGAGTGCGTCAGGGCTATTGCTCGGACTTCTGTCGCGCTTCGTCTGCGGCCGCTTCGGCGCGAGCCTTCTCGGCTTCCGCCTCTTTCTTCGCGACTTCTCGCTGGCTTTCGGCCTTGTCCTGCTGGGCGCGGCCCTCTCGGGTCAAACTGTCGTTTCCGGAAACCGCACCAACGGCTTCCTTGGCCTTACCCTTGACGTCCTCTACTACGCCTTTGATTCCCTCGCTGGGACCGCTCTTGTCATCTGGCACGTTGACCCTCCAATACGTTTCGGATTCTCGCTCAGGGTTCCCACACAGACAGGACTCCCACACAGAAGGCCCTACCCCGTCGAAATTCGCATAAACATCCGTGCACCGACCAGGCGCAGACCATGACTCGTCGTAGCCGAACGACGAGGTCGTTCCTCGAGTAACGATCAACCGTTCTCAGAAACTGTTTACCGGGCACAGGAATTGGCGGGACTCGTTCCAGAAGGGGAAGAGATCGGTGGTGGTTGCCGCAGGATGGTCGATCTCGGCGAGAGTGTAGAAATCGAGAATCGTCCGACCAGCTGCGGCGCTGACCTCGCATGCTTGCAAGCTCAGCTTTGCCTCCGCCACGAAGCCGATGCTGCGGGCGAAGGGACCGAGAGTTCCCGCATTGACGAAACTGTCGAGGTCTTGTCCCCACTGGTTGTAGTCCGACTGCAAAGCGAAGCTGCACGTTTCGCCGAACAACTCGCTGCAGGTGGTCGGCTTTCCGCCGATCGTGTGCACCGTATCGGCAAGCTCGTGTGAGGTGCCTTCGCGCGGAGATCCGGAAAGGAAAAGCAAGATGGCAACGGCCAAGGCAACCACCAGAAGGATGCTTGCGGCCGTTGCCAGTATCGCCTTCACAATCCCTCGATCCACGTAAGTTCATGAGGGCAACCGATTTTGGAACACCGGCCACTAGATTTGTACCCGTGGCGTTCAGGGTCCAAACATCGACCAGGCTGGGAGCCGTACGTCAGTCTGGGGGATCTGTTACAGGAACTGTGAGGGAGGATCAACACTCCCTTCCACTCTCAATATATATCCCACTGGGGGCCTTGCGGCAAGGCCCGGGTAGTGCCGCAGAATGGCTCTTCCGATCCCGCACGACCGACTACGGGATCGGAACAGCCAGCGGAAGTGAGGGCACGTGCCAACCCAGGGATACGAAGAAGAACTGCGATCCGAGCGGAACTATGTGGAGGGGCTCTACGCGCGCCTCGATGCGGAGCGCGCCCGAGTCAAAGGCAGGTACAACACCGCTCTGCGCGGAAATGGCGAAGCACTCATGGAACGCGACGCCGAGGTGCGCGCACTTGCCAAAGAGGTGAAAAGGCTGGACGTAGCCGACAACGGACTGTGCTTCGGCCGGTTGGACTCGCTTTCGGGCGAGACCTCCTACATCGGCCGGATCGGCCTTCTCGATGCGGACAACGACTACGAACCGGCGCTTCTCGATTGGCGGGCGCCGGCGTCTCGCGCGTTCTACGTTGCCACCGCTGCCAACCCGGAGAACATGCGTCGACGCCGTCAGTTCCGCACCCGGAGTCGACGCGTGGTCGATTTCACCGACGAGGTACTCGGGCGCCCCGACGGCGTAGAACACGACACGCACAGCGATTCCGCCCTGCTCGCGGCAGTCAACGCACCCCGCGGTGAGGGAATGCGGGACATCGTGGCAACCATCCAGGCCGAACAGGACGACATCGTCCGACTCGAACACCCTGGGGTGCTGGTGATCGAAGGTGGCCCAGGTACCGGGAAAACCGTCGTCGCCTTGCACCGCGTCGCCTACCTGCTCTACACCCAACGAGAGCGGATGGAACGTCACGGCGTTCTCGTGGTCGGGCCGAACCCGGCGTTCCTGAACCACATCGGCCGCGTACTGCCCTCGCTGGGAGAGTCCGACGTGGTGTTCATGACCACCGGTGATCTCGTTCCCGGTCTACGCGTCACCGCCGAGGACACTCCGGAGGCCGCTGGGCTCAAAGGTTCGCTGAAGATCCTGGACGTTCTCGGCGCAGCGATTGCCGATCATCAGCGATTGCCCGAGAACCCACTGTTGATCGAATTGGCGGACGTCACGGTGCGGATCGACGCCGAAACCGCGGAGTGGGCCCGAGAAGAAGCCCGTTCGAGCGGACTCCCCCACAACGACGCACGCACTGTGTTCACCGAAATCCTCACCTGGGCGCTGACCGAACGGGCGATAGCGCGGATCGGCAAGGGGTGGTTGACACGCAGTGACCGTGAAGCCTGGGAGCAAGTGCGGACGGACCTGACCGCAGAGCTGGTGGAAAACAGCGCATTTACCGCGGCGCTCGACACGCTCTGGCCGATCCTGACTCCGAAAGAGCTACTGACACAGCTGTTTACTTCTCCCGCGCGACTACGCGCGGCAGGCGCGGACGAGAAGCTGCTTCGCCAGGACGGTGACGCCTGGACTGTCTCGGACGTTCCGTTACTCGACGAGTTGGTGGACATGCTCGGCCGGGACAAGCCCGTCGACCAGAGTGCCGAACGTGAACGCCGCGACGAGGCCGCGTATGCAGCGGGCGTGCTGGACATGATGATCAGCCGCGAGGATCTGATGGACGACGAGGACCACCTTCTCGCCCAGGACATGCTGTACGCCGAGGACCTGGCGGATCGTTTCGTCGAACGCGATACCCGGGAACTCGCCGAACGCGCTGCTGCTGACCGAGACTGGACGTACCGGCATATCGTGGTCGACGAGGCCCAAGAGCTGTCCGAGATGGACTGGCGAGTCCTGATGCGCCGCTGCCCAGACCGATCTTTCACGGTGGTAGGTGATCTTGCGCAACGCCGTTCACCCGCAGGTGCCCGCTCGTGGGCGACGATGATGGAGCCGTACGTTCCCGGCCGCTGGATCTACCGATCCCTGTCGGTGAACTACCGCACCCCCGCCGAGATCATGAGCGTCGCCGCCGCCCTGCTCGCCGAGTTCGCGCCGGACGTGCAGCCACCCGAGTCCGTCCGCGCCTGCGGGATCGCGCCGTGGTCCAGACAAATATCCGCCGACGAACTAGCCTCCGCCATCGACGAATTCAATCAGGACGAGGCCGGGCGCGAAGGTACGAGCATCGTCATCGGACCTGCGGATGTGCCGGGCGCTGTGCCTGTTTCGGAAACGAAGGGTCTGGAGTTCGATGCCGTGCTCGTCGTGGAACCGGAGCGAATCATCGCCGACGGCCCACGCGGCGCGTCGGAACTCTATGTCGCCCTCACCCGCGCAACCCAACGTCTCGGCGTCTTACACGAGGGGCCTTTGCCGCAGGCATTGACCGGGCTCGTCCAGGCCGGGACGGCCGGATCACCGCAGTCGTTCGCGGCGAGCGATGGTGCTGTGTAGGCCTTCGGCAGCGGCGCGAACGTAAGGCACTTGGCTCTCGGGAACGAAGCGACTGGTGGGACCGGTGACACTGATGGCGGCGACGGGTTTGTCGTTGGTCCCGAATACCGGCGCCGCAACGCACGCGAGACCCGGCGCTGATTCCTCGCGCTCGAACGCAATACCGGTCTCGACCACTCGGTTCAGTTGGGTATTGAGAATGCCGGGCGCAACGATCGTGTGCGGGGTGCGTCTGGTCATCGGTTCCGACAACACTTCGCGACGAAATTCGTTGTCGGAGAAAGCCAGGAGCGCCTTGCCGATTGCGGTGCAATACAGCGGTATCCGGCCACCGGTCCGGGACGGCGAGTTGGCTTGCCGGTGTCCGCCGATCTTCGCGACGTATACGACGTCGTGGCCGTCGCGGACCCCCAGGTGAACTGTCTCGTGGGTCCGCTCGTACAAGTCTTGGAGGAACGGCATCGCCATCTCCAGGAGGCTGCGTTCGAGGGAGGCGAGCATGCCGAGTTCGAAGAGGCCGCCGCTGAGCCGGTAGCCACCGTCGATTCGGTCGAGTAGCCGGTTCGCGACCAGTTCGTTGGCCAGGCGGTGCACCGTTGCCTTGTGCAGTCCGGTCCGTTGGACCAGGGTGGCGAGAGGCAACACGTGGTCGTCAGCCCGGAAGGCACGCAGGATCGTCACCGCCTTGCCGAGCACGGTGTCGAGGTTTGCGCCGCCAGTCACCTGCCCAGCGTATCGCTGAGTGAGACAGTTCCCTGGCGCAATCTCGGCGCCACGGCGAAAGTAATGGCCATGAGCCAGCCCACGAATACCAGTACAGCGAGCGAGACGGACATCTCAGCTGCTGCTGACCGCCTCGCAGCCGCCATCGCGAGCGGTACTCCCTGCGCACCGGTGCGCGATCTGATCGGCGCCGACGATCTCGTCGCTGCCTACGCTGTCCAGCGCCGCGTCGATGAAATCCGTCGGCAGGCGGGTGCCGTCGTCGTAGGCCGCAAGATCGGCCTGACCTCGGTGGCAGTCCAGCAACAGCTGGGCGTCGACCAGCCCGACCTCGGCGTTCTGTACGCCGACATGGAGTTCCCCGCCGGCCGCACCATCCCCATGAGTCGTTTGATCCAGCCCAAGGTCGAAGCGGAAGTTGCCTTCGTGCTCGGTGCCGACCTCGTGGACGGACCGCTGGACAGTGCGCAGGTGCGCGGCGCGATCGACTACGCCGTCGCAGCGATCGAGATCTGTGACAGCCGCATCGCGTCGTGGGACATCAAATTCGGTGACACCGTCGCCGACAATGCGTCCTCGGGCGTCTACGTCCTGGGAACCGAACGCCGCACCCTCGACGAGGTGGAACCCGCCGGCGTCGTCATGTCGATGTCCGTCGACGGCACCGAGGTGTCTACCGGCGTCGGAACCGCTTGCCTGGGCGATCCGATCGAAGCAGTCGTCTGGCTCGCCCGCACGGCACGCGAGTTGGGGCAGCCGCTGACGGCAGGCCAGGTGATCCTGTCCGGCGCACTCGGCCCCATGGCACCGGTCACCGCAGGCAACGAAGTCACCGTGACCGTCTCCGGGTTCGGTTCCGTCACCACCAGTTTTTCCAGCGAAGAGGACAACGCATGAGCAAGGTCAAGGTCGCGATCATCGGATCGGGCAACATCGGCACGGATCTGATGATCAAGGTGCTGCGCAACTCCGACTACCTGGAGATGGGCGCGATGGTCGGCATCGACGCGGCGTCGGACGGCCTCGCCCGCGCAGCGCGTCTGAACGTGCCGATCACGGCTGAAGGTGTCGAGGGTTTGATCGGTCTGCCGAACTTCGACGAGATCGAGATCGTCTTCGACGCCACCTCGGCAAAGGCTCACGTCGCCAACAACGCGCGGCTGGCTCCCCTCGGCAAGCGCATGATCGACCTGACGCCTGCCGCCATCGGCCCGTACGTCGTGCCGGCCGTCAACGCAGACGAGCACCTGGACGCACCCAACGTCAACATGGTGACGTGTGGTGGCCAGGCCACGATCCCGATGGTTGCGGCTGTTTCTCGGGTCGTCCCGGTGGCGTATGCGGAGATCGTGGCGTCCATCGCCTCCAAGTCTGCAGGTCCCGGAACGCGCGCCAACATCGACGAGTTCACCGAGACCACATCCGAGGCGATCGTGGCAGTCGGCGGCGCCCGCCGCGGCAAGGCCATCATCATCCTCAACCCCGCCGAGCCGCCGCTCATCATGCGAGACACGGTGTTCTGCCTCGTCGACGCCCCGGACCCGGCGGTTCACGAGGAGATCCGTCAGTCCATCGAGAAGATGGTCGGCGACGTCTCCGCCTATGTTCCGGGCTACCGCCTCAAGCAGGAAGTCCAGATCACCGAGATCCCGGCCGACCAGCCCGTCGAGACGTTGCTCGTCGACGGCAATCGCCCCACCCATCAGGTGTCGGTGTTCCTCGAGGTCGAGGGTGCTGCACACTACCTGCCTGCGTACGCCGGCAATCTCGACATCATGACGTCCGCCGGAATGCAGATCGCGGAGCGCATCGCCCAGCAGAAGGAAGCAACCAAGTGAGCAACCGCAAGATCTTCGTCCAGGACGTCACCCTTCGCGACGGCATGCACGCTGTCCGCCACCGTATTTCGCCCACCGACGTCAAGCGGATCGTCACAGCTCTCGATGCTGCCGGCGTCGACGCGATCGAAGTTGCACACGGTGACGGCCTCGCCGGCGGCTCGCTCAACTACGGCCCCGGCTCGAACACCGACTGGGAATGGATCGAAGCAGCGGCCGAGGTACTCGAGCACGCTCGTCTCACCACGCTGCTGCTTCCGGGTGTCGGCACGATCAGTGAACTCAAGCACGCTTACGACCTCGGTGTTCGCTCGGTTCGCGTTGCCACGCACTGCACCGAGGCCGACGTCTCCGCGCAGCACATCGAAACCGCCCGCGAGATCGGCATGGACGTCTCGGGCTTCCTGATGATGAGCCACATGGCGCCGGCCGAAGAACTGGCGAAGCAGGCCAAGCTGATGGAGTCCTACGGCGCGCACTGCGTCTACGTCACCGACTCGGGTGGACGTCTGGTGATGAACGACGTCGCGGATCGTGTTCGCGCATACCGCGACATCCTCGACGAGGGCACCGAAATCGGTATCCACGCGCATGAGAACCTCTCGCTCTCGGTTGCCAACTCCGTTGTCGCAGTGCAGAACGGCGTCACCCGCGTCGATGCTTCGCTCGCCGGTCACGGTGCCGGCGCCGGTAACTGCCCCCTCGAAGCCTTCATCGCCGTTGCGAACATCGAGGAGTGGGAGCACGGCTGCGACCTGTTCGCCTTGCAGGATGCCGCCGACGACATCGTCCGTCCGCTGCAGGATCGGCCGGTTCGCGTCGATCGAGAGACCCTCACGCTCGGCTATGCCGGCGTGTACTCGAGCTTCCTGCGCCACGCCGAGGCCGCTTCGGAGCGCTACGGAATCGACGTTCGCACACTGCTTCTCGAAGCCGGCCGCCGCCGTCTGGTGGGTGGCCAGGAAGACATGATCGTCGACATCGCACTCACCCTTGCAGCGCAGGCAACAAAGGAAGCTGTCTAACGCGCTGCCGAGTTCGCTGATACCCGAGTCCCGCTCCCGTCTCCGGACGGGGGCGGGACTTGCCATTTCAGCCGAGAGAGCCCACCGACACGGCACTCGAAAAGCTGGCAAAGTTCGTCGCACGACATCTCTGTCGCTCAGGGTAGAAACTTATCCGCTACAGACGAATTCAGGAAACCAGCTTCATCGATGCAAGACCTGCAGGGTGATACCTTCGATATGCTGAGCTCGTGGAACCTACCGAATACCGTGACAAATTGAGATCTGTCCTCGATACCGCGTCGGGGGTAGTGAGCGATCGACTGGCTGCGATCCACAACGCGGCAACCCCGCGCACCGAAGGGATCGTCATCGACGTCTCGCTCGACCAAGTCGGCGAGGGAACATTCGGCGTCTGGGCACGATTCGAGGGTCCCGACGCATTCAGTCTGAATCAGCAGATCGGTGACGAGAGAGAGCTATTCGGCGTGATCTGGGGCGAGGAGGGCTGGGAACCGCCGGTTCCGCATCGACCGCGAAAGTGGTCACGTGGGGAACTCGAGAAAGTGGTCGTCGGTGTCGTGGCCAAATGGATCGACGGGCTCATTCCCTCGACCGCCACCGAACTACCCTGGGAAGTAACGACTCCCGACGGAACTGTCGACGCTGTACTCGTGGGCCCAGAGATCAGCCGCGGACATTCGCCTCGGTGAAAGCGCGGAAGCATCGGCGAACACGTTGCAGCGTCAGCGTCCGGTCGAACCGTCGATCAATTCGCGGAGGATGTCAGCGTGCCCGGCATGGCGTCCGGTCTCTTCGATCATGTGCACGAGCGCCCAGCGGACACTCGGAGCGGGTCGTTTCGCCCCCGGCCGCGGGATGGGCGCGGCAAGATCTGTGCATCCGTCGAGAACTGCGTTGGCGCGCTCGACCGTCTCGCGATAGCGACTGACGACACCGTCCACGCTGTCTTCCGATGACGGTTGAAACGTCGCTTTCCAATCCGTCACGTTTTCTGCAAGGAACATCGATCGTTCGACAAAGGTCAGATGATTGGCCAGCCCGAGCAAGGTTGTTCCCGACGGAACAATTGTGGTGCGCACCTGAGGTTCCGGAGCACCCTCGACCTTGGCGGCAATCGAATCACGGAGGTAGTCGAGAAACGCTCGTAGTGTGGCTGCCTCGCTATTCCCTGTCCGGGGTGGTGGGGCATCTCGGCGGCTGCGACGCGACGTTGCCATGGCGGTTCTCCTTCCTCGGCGAAGAACGATGAAGAGGCTTCATTCCTGGATGGGCAGAACCGATCCTTCCGAACTCACTCCGATCCCGCATCAAATTTTGCCGTTACAGCAAAGACAACTTGGTTGCCGGTGTCAGCGTGCCGAGTTCAGGTCGCGCACAAGTTGGGGTCTCCGCCACTTGCCGACCTCGAAAGGCCACCGCCGCAGCGGATAGGCGAGACGAGCCACGAAGTAATTGACGTACTCGACGACGCCGAAAGCCCACACCGCCACGACGCCCACCGCCGCGCCGGAGTGATCTGGTAACCAGATGACAACGCCGAGAAGAGCTATCGCCAACAAGAGAACATCGAGGACCCGAAACACGCGGTAAAGCGCTGCGAGGCGGGCCGGCATCGGCTCCAACTCGACCCGGCCCCGCGCAAGCAGCCAATAGACACCTGCTTGCACGAGGATCACAAGAAGTGGGGCCAGCGCCGACCACAACGCCGCGGAGTCTCGCGAACCTTCGAGCCGGGGCATCACGACACCGACCGCCACAGCGGCAAATACAGCCGCTGCAGCCAGTTCGCCGAGGCCGAGGCTCAGGTACCTGCGTCTCAAACTCTGTCGCCGTTGATCCACCACGTAAGAACCCTATCCGTTGATCACCATCGCTTGCCACGTGGTGGTCGGACCGATTCTGCAGCGCGAGTGAGGAATACACTTCATCTCGACTTCGATCTCGAGCGCATGAGGCGTGGATCATCCTGGGACGTGCTGGCGGATCCGCCGGGAAACCTTTTCTGCGTGGGCGATCCGCACTAGCTGCGCCGTTGTCAGTCCCCGATGCGCGGTCGTTCGCGCCGACGTGGTCCTCGATCGCGCATCTCGAGAATCGCTGCTGCCGTGGACGCGACCGTCTTGTCGTCGTCGTGGGTGATCCGGGCGAGCGCTTCGCGTGCTGCAGCGCCAGGAATCTCGGCGAGCGCCTGCGTAATTCGCAACCTCGTCGGGGCGTCGTCAGTGCCGTCGAGCCTTGCCTGCACGGCATCGACGACCTCGCCGCTTGTAGGTGAGTGCTCAGCGAGAAGACCGAGCACCTCGCCTGCCTCGACGTCGCGCCGCCCGTCTGCGACCATCTCGAGGAGAGCGGGCATCGAGACAGCCTCTCCGCGAGATCCGAGGGCGAGAGCGGCGTCGGCGCGGACTATCGCGTCCGAATCATCGAGAGCTCGCTTCAGAGACCGAGTTGCTTCCTCGGTGTTGATCCCGGATATGGCCGACGTCGCGCGGCGTCGAACCTCGACGTCCTCCGATTCGAGCCCCTTCGTCAGACCTGCAAGGCCCGCACCTTCGGTCCTCGCCAACGCCCACTGCAATGCTCCCGCCACGTTGGCATCCCTCTCCGACAGGATGGCCTCGACGAGTGCGTCGACCGGCAATGCCGCATTCGCGTCCTGCGACAGGATCGCTTGCTGACGGTGGGCGGCGAACTCGGATTCGAGTGCACGCAACAGCGAGACCATGCGCAGGACGTCGTCCCACTCCGAAGGGGCGGTGGCGTCGACCCTTTCGAGTTTGGTCAGCAATTCCTCCTCCGCCGCGATCCGTTGCCGAGTGTGTTGCATGAGTTCACCCACCAAATCGGCCGGTGCGAAGTCTGGTTCGTCCAGTGCACGCTTGGCCTCGTTCAACGAGAGCCCCAATGTCCTCAGGCTCTCGACGTGGAAGAGGCGACGGATGTCGTCAGCGGAGTACTCGCGGTAGCCACCGGACGTGCGGCCCGTCGGCTTCACCAGCCCCAAAGTGTCGTAGTGACGCAGCATCCGTGTGCTGACACCACAACGCCGCGACACCTCGCCGATCAACATCCGTCTCCCCTTCCTACGCGTCCGGTCCGATTGCCGCGACGCGCTTCGCCAACTCGTGTGAGAGAGCGAATCCACCGTCGGGATCGTGCCAGAGTTGCTTTGTAGCATCAGCATGCGCTCGGACACGCGGATTCGGGCTCGTACCGGCCGCGTCGAGCACCGGGAGCACAGCCTCGCCGAGCCCGGTCAGGGCTCGGCTCAGACTGAGCTGCATCTGCAGTTCACCCCGACCGAGTTCTGTGGCCAGATCGGCCGCGAGTGCGCCCTCGTCTCCCGCCGGCACGAGAGCCACAGCCGCGCGCCACGCACTGCGCGCAACCTCGTCGTCCTGGTCGTGGACGAGCGCGGAGACCTCGGGCCACGCGATCGGATCGCCGATCTTGGACAAAGTGTGGAGCGCCTGACTGCGGGCTTGCGAGCCATCGGACCCGAGCTCACGGATCAGCCTCGGCACCGTGATTTCAGCCGGCAAGCGGCACAACGCCCAGGTCAGCATGTCGCGGACGAAGAAGTCCGGCTCGACGGCGCACCGATCGATCAGGGCATCCGTCAACTGAGGATCCGGGCGTGTGCCGACCGCAAGCGCGGCGCGCAGTCGAACCGAGGGATCTGCTGCGGCCACGGCGTCGACGAGGTGAGCATGCTGCCCACCGTGGTTGGTTGTGTTCACGACAACCACCTCCTTCACCGACCAGTGGAACCCTTGTCACTGTGTCAAGGTCAAGCGTCACTGCCTCCGACACGTGAAATGTCGCCTCGGATCACACGCCGGTTGTCGATCCTGGCCGAAAGATCATCAGCACGACGACAACGACCCAGAGCAGATTGAAGATTCCCGTCGCAGTGCCCAGCCGACGGGTGAGCCGCGTTGCGACATCCACAACGGACCCGGTTCCTTCGATCGCCGCCATTGTCAGCCGTTGGGCGGGAAGCACGACCGCGGTGAGTATCACGGCGGCAACGACGGTGAGTGCGATCGAGGTGAGGATCCACACGTCACCGAGCACTCCGAGATTGACGGCGGTGGCGACACCGAGCATCGGAACGACAATGCCGATCGTGGCATACACCCGAACGATGCGATGCAGCATGCCCGTCGTCGCAACACTGGCGCTGTCCGGATCGGCGAGCGCGGCGCGGCTCGCCACCGGGAACATACTCGCCGCCACAGCGACGGGGCCGATGGCAAGAATGGCCGCAATCACATGGAGGGACAGCAGGATTCCGGTCATGGGATTTCTCGCGTTTCGGTACGCACAAGCGTATTCACGCGGCGTCCGGGGCGAAGGTGACTACAGGCTCGGCGCCCTTGGCCGACCACACCGTTCCACGACGCTCGTAGTCGAAGAGCGCTTCGACCTCGAGACTTATCCGGGGCCCGAGGCATCGTTCCAGCAGATACAGGCCCAGGTCGAGACCGGATGTCACACCGCCGGCGGTGATCAGGTCACCGTCGTCGACGATTCGCGCCTGGATCGGAATTACACCGCCGGCCGCCAATGCGTCCACGGCAAGATGGTGCGTCACGGCGCGACGCCCTTCGAGAAGCCCCGCCATCGCCAGCGCCAATGATCCTCCACAGACGGTCGCAACGAGAACACCAGGATCGTCGAGTGCACGGCGCATCATGACAGGCAGTTCGGTTTCCGTTGTGGCCGCGAGCCTTTCCGGCAAGCTGGAACCCGGCTGGTCCGCATTGGGTTCGAAGAGACCCGATGCTCCGGGAACGACGATCAGATCCGCGTGTTCGACATCGAGGGTTGCAGTGGCGGTCATCTCGAGTTCACCACTTCCGCTCACGACGGTCCGAGGCCCCTCCGCGCTGACGAGTTCGACACTCAACGCCCCACCGCTGGCGAGACCCCCGGCGTAAAGCACCTCGTACGGACCCACGACATCCATGGGATCGAATCCGTCGAACAACACGATCTGCGCGTGCACTGCAACCTCCGATTTTGTGCGACGCGCTCCTGTGCACGTCGCTGTTCCCACGACAGTAGGAGGAAGTTGACCTCTATGGCGACGGCTGAAAGCCAACCTTCGACGGCTTTCAGCCAACCTCACACATTCTGTGAAATACCAGTTGAGAGGATATTTCAAGACACGAGATCACCGAATCTCGCGCCACATACGCTACGTTTCAGACATGCATGACGTTGCAGTTCTCGCGTTGCCCGGGGTGGTGCCGATGGACCTGGCGGCACCCCTCGAAGTCTTCGGACGATGCAGGCTCCCCTCGGGTGCACCGGCCTACCGGACCTCCGTGTGCGCGCTCACCGAGGAGGTGGAGACCGGAACGTTCACGATGCGAGTACCGCACGGACTCTCACGCCTCGCCCAGGCAAGCACGATCATCATCCCGGGCACCGCCGATCTCGACGTGCCGATCGACCCCGAGATCATCGACGCCCTCAGAACTGCCGCGGATCGCGGCACGCGCATCGCCTCACTGTGCGTCGGTGCATTCACACTCGCCGACACAGGCTTGCTCGACGGACTTCGCGCGACGACGCACTGGGCGGCTGCGTCGGAGTTGGCGCGTCGGCACCCGGCCATCGACGTCGATGCCGCTGTTCTCTACGTAGACAACGGGCACGTCCTGACTTCCGCCGGCGCCGCGGCCGCACTCGACCTGTGTCTGTACATGGTCCGTCAGGACTACGGGTCCGCGGTCGCCGCCGACACGGCGCGGCTGAGCGTGATGCCGCTCGAACGTGCCGGAGGGCAAGCACAATTCATCGTCCACGAACCTCCCGTACCCAGCGGGACAACCCTTCGGCCGCTACTGAACTGGATGGAAGAGAACCTCGGGGAGCAACTCGACATCACGACAATCGCAGCCAAGGCAACGATGAGCACTCGCACGCTCAACCGCCGCTTCCAGGAACAAATCGGTACGACGCCGTTGCAGTGGCTCCATCACGCGCGGCTCCGTCAAGCGCAATTTCTGCTCGAGACCACCGACCACTCCATCGAACGTGTTGCGGGACAAGTCGGATTCAATGCCGTCACAACGTTCCGCGAACGCTTCCGAGACTTGGTCGGCACCAGTCCACAGCGATACCGGACGCAGTTTCGAACGTCGCGCTAGCTGACCTACTTCTCGCTCTGTCGACGCACCATCTCCGAGATCCAGATCGGCGCAAACGGCGAGGTGCAGTTCGGGGGAGTCGGGTAGTCCTCGAGCACCCGCAGACGTTCACCGATGTCGATTGCGCGGGCCCGGTACTCGGCATGTTCAATCCCGATCTGGGCCAGGCAGTGGTTCATCGCCCATTGCAGGCGATCAGGGGCATCCTTCATCTCCGCCTCGATGACGTCGAGCAATCCTGAAAGATCAAGGCCCTCGGGCTTCTTCGCTACGCGCTCGGTAGTCAGGGCCCAACCGGCGCTCGCAACCACGGGATCGGAGTCGGCGGTCCAGGCCACCCGCAAATCCTCCGCGTGCGGGTTCTTCTTCACCACGTAGTTGACGAGCCAGTCATGCACCTTGGGAGTACGAGCCTCACGCAACATGACGTCCAACTCGTCACGCTCGAACGCCTTCGGACGACAGATCAAGAGGGCAAGCAGCCTCCCTGCGGTATCGCCCGTCGCCCAAAGTTGTTGTGCAAGTTCCTGCTGAGTCTTCAGTCGCTTCGCGACTGCCCGCAGTTTTGTGAGGTTCACACCGTGATCGTCACCGTGCTTCTCGTTCACTGCGCGCACCCTCGGATCCTCGAGCGCAGCCAACTCGTCCATCACCGCGGCAACCGTCGATTCAGCCACGCCGTCCTCCAGTCACTACTTCTGCGATTCACCTACTGGCAAGTCACCTACACAAGTCACCTACAAGGAAAGCACGGGACGGCACGCGCCGACGCATCCACGTCCGACCCGTGTTTGAAACTTCGACCAATGGGTACATGTCTGCTCCTGAGGTGGCGGCACGTCACCATGAAGACAGGACGAACCTTGCATATGCGACGCGCCGCGGGTGCCGAGAACGTGGACGAAACCGCAGGCGGAGATGAAGGCGGCAGTAAGAACGTTCTCACGCGGGCTATAACCGGCCCACTCCTTTTCGTGTTCATCCTCGGAGACGTCCTGGGCGCCGGTATCTACGCATTGGTGGGCGTCATCGCCGGTGAAGTTGGTGGAGCCGTCTGGGTACCACTGCTCGTAGCGCTCGTCATGGCATTGCTGACAGCAACGTCGTATGCCGAACTGGTCACGAAATATCCGCGAGCGGGCGGTGCAGCAGTATTCGCCCAACGGGCGTATCGGAAACCGCTGATCTCATTCCTCGTCGGCTTCTCGATGCTGGCGGCCGGTGTCACGAGTGCAGCAGGACTCGCCCTCGCATTCTCGGGTGACTATCTCAAAGCCTTCATCGACGTCCCGACCGTTCCAGCCGCGCTCGTCTTCCTCCTCCTGGTGGGGCTTCTCAATGCCAGAGGCATCAAGGAGTCGATGCGCGCAAATGTCGTCATGACAGTCGTGGAGGTCACCGGCCTCGTCATGGTTGTCGTCCTCGCCTGCGTAGTTCTCGGGCACGGCGACGGAACCTTGAGCCGTGTCGTGGAGTTCGACGACAGTCGATCGCCTGCACTCGCCGTGTTGGCAGCGGCGCTCCTCGCGTACTACTCGTTCGTCGGCTTCGAAACGTCGGCGAACGTCGCCGAAGAAGTGAAGAACGTGAGCAAGGTCTACCCACGCGCACTGTTCGGAGCCCTGTTGACGGCGGGCGCCGCCTATGTCCTTGTCGGCCTGGCTGTCTCGGTGGTGCTGCCCGCCGACGAGCTCGCCGCGTCCTCCGGCCCCTTACTGGCAGTGGTGTCAGCCGCCGACGTCGGTGTTCCGCCTCGCCTGTTCAGCCTGATCGCTCTGGTAGCCGTCGCCAACGGCGCACTGCTGACAATGATCATGGCAAGCAGGCTGACTTACGGAATGGCGTCGGAAGGGTTGCTCCCCAGCGCATTCGCGCGCGTGCTGCCGCGGCGCCGGACCCCCTGGGTGGCGATCATCGCAACCACAGCCGTTGCCATGGCTCTCTGCGTCACCGGATCGTTGTCAGCCCTGGCAGAGACGGTGGTACTCCTGCTGCTTTTCGTATTCATCAGCACCAACATCGCGGTCCTGGTTCTGCGTCGTGACGCAGTGCAACACAGTCATTTCCGGACACCGATCATCTTTCCGATCCTCGCCCTCGGTACGTGCGTTGCGTTGCTCACCCAGCAGAGCGCCGCAACGTGGTTGCGCGCATCATTACTCTTGGCGGTCGGAGTAGTGCTGTACGCCCTCTCCCGCCGTCGATCCACGAAGTAAGGTGCGATGTTCGAAAGGGGGTGTGATGACCGACAGTTCTGACACACCAGATGTAATTCAGCGTCGAGAGCGAAAGATCAACAGGCGAACCCTGACGTACGGCCTGTCCGTCGTTCTGGCTACCGCGGCACTGGTTGTCGCGATCGTCTGGTTGGGCTCCCGGCGGGGCGAATGCTTCGGTACCGACACCTTGCTGTGCTCACAGAAAGATCGCCGACTGGCCGTCTTCGTCCCGAGCCTCATGCTGCTACTCGGCTCCGTGGGCGCGTTCTTGCGAGCCTCCCTGCGATTGCACCGTCTGCGGCGCCTCTACATCCGGCCGTACATGGCGTGGCTCCTGACGGGGCTCACCCTGGTGTACCTGGCGGGAGCCTTCATCTTCATCGAGGGCAATATTCTCTGAATACATCTGTTCGGCAATCGGATTCACAGACCGAAGCGGTAGCTGTCGTTCAGAATCGTGTGTCGTCGATGGCAGTAAGGACCACTTCTCGAACCGATGACGAAGACGACAGATTCGAGATGGAGCGCACGGTATCCACGACGTCGTGCACGGGAACCAGAGACCCATCTCCGCGGGCGGCAGCGATGTCTCGGGGCACATCGAGTCCATCTTCCGTGTTGAGATATCCGAGGTGAAGGACCGTCACTGCGAGTCGGTCCTTCCGGTAGCCCTCTCTCAAGGCGTCGGCAATGCCGTTGATCGCGGACTTCGATGCGCCGAACGCAACTTCCGGCCTACCGCTTCGCGGGAGCCCCGAGGTAGAACCGGTCAAGAAAATCCGAGGTCGAGGACGCCCGATCATCCGCGGGATCAGGCGCTTCGACAAAAGGATCGTGCCGGTGATGTTGGCGTTGATCATTTCCAGCATTTCGACGTCGGATTGATCTGTGAACACATAATCGGAAGTGAAGGCGTCCCCTTCCCAAATTCCGACGTTGCAAATCAGGGTGTCTACACCTCCGACAAGCTCCTGGTCGATCGAGTTCGCTGCCGCAACAGGGTCGGTCAGATCTGCTTCGATCCACTCGGAGACGTCGAACCCGTCAGGGCGCCGACGAGAAATACCGACAACGTCGTGACCATCGCTCCTCAAGCCCTCGATCAATGCACGACCAAGTCCCCGGCTCGCGCCGACAACAACTACCCTCGCCACAATTACACCCTTCTGCCCGCTCTGTTCACATCCAATGGATGACACGACATATTCATGCACGCCGAAATACGTTGCCCTCGAGCGTGACAACGACACCGGACGCAACGAGCCGCTGAAGGTGCAGCTGCGCAGTTCGACGTTCGACTGCATCGACGTACGGCGCGGTGACGTGCGGACGGTAGACGAGGCGATGCGCGACGATGTCTTCCAACTGCCTTGGTTCACCGAGAAATTGGACGAGTCTTTCTTCGCGGCTGAGCAGTTTGTCGCGGTAGGCGGTCAACCGGCGACGGAACTCGTCGCTGCCTTCGACGACGCCCTTTTGATGGAAGGTGCCGTACCACCGAGCGTCGATGCCCGCGGCGCGGTCGATGGAGGCGAGGAAGTCGTCGACGCTACTGCCCAGGTCGCCGTACATCGGGCCGAAGGAGGTGAGATCGATGTCGGCGACATAGAAGAAGCCGTCGGGCTCGATGAGGAGGCCACAATGTCCGGGAGTGTGACCAGGTAGGTGAATGACCGTCGCCGTGCGGTCTCCGAGGTCGAAGACGTGGCCGTCGGCGATCCCGGAAACGTCATCGTGCGTCGGGGGAATGCCGTACTGCGCTGCTATTGAATGTTCGACCTCAGCTCGCTCCTCGGGGCGGAGGCCGTAATTTGTGAGCATCGTGTCAAGGGAGGCGACCGACGGTGCGTCGAGGTTGTGCGCGTACGTCGGTGCTTGAAAATGCCGGAGACCGGCAACGTGGTCCTCGTGGCCGTGACTGATGAAGACGAGGTCTGCGCCAACGGGATCTCGGTCGAGGGAGAGGGACGGGTCGATCACCAGCGTGCGTTCGGATCCGTGCACGACCACGGTGTTTCCGAAGGGGACGGTCCCACCGTTCTCTGGTACCAGCACCGAGACTTTGCCAAATTCTGTGGGTGTGAACATCTCTCGCTTCTCCCTGCGGCCATCGGGTAGTGACGTTGCAGATCTCGAAGCAATCGAAGGTATCGCTGACAGAGACCTCAGCCAGTATGCATGGCCGGGTCAGCGGGCCGTACGCGGATCTTCCTGGACTACCCGGTGAGCTCTTCACGAGCAGCGACAAGGACTTCCTCGGAGAGGGACGATCCCTTGGTGGCTCGCGAGAGGACCAGAGCGCCGATCATGGTCGAGAGACGCACCAGCCCGTCATGCTCCTCATCCGCGAGCGCCTCGGCAAAATCACCGACCCCCTCGACATACACCCGACGGGCCTCACTGTCTGCCGGCTCGCGTGCCATGTCGGCGGCGAGTGCAGCAGCGGGACATCCGTCTGCCGGATTGTCGCGATGCTCCACGGAGAGGTAGTTGTCGATCAGGGCTTGTCGAGCCTCGTCACGCTGGCCAGCGTGCCTTTCGAGACCTGCTGCGTGCAGCTGCGCCAGTTCAGCGAAGGCATGGGTGGTCGCTTCGTCGATGAGCGCGTCCTTGGACGCGAACTGCTTGTAGAAACCACCGTGGGTCAGCCCCGACGCCTTCATCAAGTCAGCGACGCTGAGGTGAGTGCCCTTCTCTCGGAACAGACGAGCTGCGGTTTCCACGACGCGCCGACGGTTCTCTTCCGCTTGTTGCTGCGATACGCGGCCCATCACAACGCCTTCCAGTTTGGATTTCACTTGACATCTATCCTAGCCCACACTTAGATTTGATTCATAATCTAAATGTCACCGACAGTCACAACCCTGGGAGAATCATGGACCTGAACAAGACGGTTGCGGTCGTCACCGGAGCCAATCGCGGACTCGGCCGCCATCTGGCGGCAGGGCTCGTCGAGCGCGGCGCGAAGGTGTACGCGGCTGCCCGCAATCCGGAAACTGTCGATCTGCCCGGCGTCATCCCCCTGAGGTTGGACGTGACGGACGCCGAATCGATCACCGCCGCAGCGCAAATCGCATCGGATGTGACCTTGGTGGTCAACAACGCCGGAATCTCTACCTCGGCACCCTTGATCGGGGGCGACATCGATGACGTTCGCCGCGAGATGGACGTCAATTTCTACGGCCCGCTTGCCGTGACCCGGGCGTTTGCTCCGGTCGTCGAAAACAACGGAGGCGGAACAGTACTCAATGTTCTTTCGGTGCTGTCCTGGTTCCATCCGGCTGCGCTCGGGTCTTACGCGTCATCGAAGGCAGCGGCGTGGGCGATGACCGACGCCGTTCGAGAAGAACTGGCGCCGCGGGGAATCGCCGTCTCGGCACTGCACGTTGCATACATGGATACCGACATGGCTGCGGGCGTACCGGCCGAACAGAAGATCGCTCCGGCCGATGTCGCCGCGCAGGCCCTGGACGGCATCGAACGTGGGCTGGCTGAGATCCTCGCCGACGACACCACCCGGTATGTCAAGGGGAGTCTGTCGTCTTCGAACTCCGAGTAACCAAGGGACTGTTGACGAGTGACACTCATCCCACCGTTTTGAGACTCGCCAATCTGCCCAGGATCGGTGCCCGCCAAGCCGCGAGGTCTTCCGGACCGTTTTCTTCCCACAACTCGTACAACTCCGACGTGTCGCTGTCTGCGACGGCACGCGCGAGTGCGGTGAGGACCCATGCCTTCTGCTCCGGACTCAAGGTTCCGGCGTACCCGGCGGCATCAATCTCGGCCAGCTGCACAGGCGCCGGAGCAACCCCGTGCGCAACCGCAAGGATCTCGGCGACGGCAATAGCTGTTTGAGCATCATCGGCATCGAGGTAGCCGTCGTCGGGGTGGCGTGCGTAATCGTCGATATCGTAGTCACCCGCCTGTACCGCGCTGAGCAGGTCGCCCGCTACGTCGTTGTCGAAAGGTCCTGAACCCCAAGTCCCCATGCTGTCTCTCCGATCCGTACCCGCGTCATCTGTCGTAACGATATTAGTGAATCACCGGCTTCGGCGAGGATCCTCGGGCTGGAAGTACTGCGTTCGCCGGAAATCGACATCAGCGCAACGGCACGCGAATGATGCGGTCATCACCGGGTTTGGGGTCGCCGCGTCCGTCGGTGTTGTTCGTCAGTATCCACAGCGACCCGTCCGGTGCGACTACAACATCACGGAGGCGCCCGTATTCGTCGACGAATTGCTCGTCGGCGGTCGCGGGATCGGTCAAGGGCACCGTGCGGAGTCGCTCACCACGAAGATTGGCGATGTAGATCGTGCCGTCGTGGATGGCGATTCCGCTGGGGCTGGCATCGTCAGGTGACCATTGTTGGAGCGGGTCGATGAATCCGTCTTCACCCGCAATCCCTTCGACCTCGGGCCACCCGTAGTTTCCGCCTGCTTCGATCTTGTTGAGCTCGTCCCAGGTGTCCTGCCCGAACTCGCTGGCGTACATCGTGCCGTCCCCTGCCCAGGCAATGCCCTGGGAGTTGCGGTGGCCGTAGCTGTAGACAAACGAGTTCGGAAATGGATTATCCAGCGGCACATCGCCATCCGGAGTCATTCGAAGGATTTTCCCGGACATCGAGTCGAGGTCCTGAGCCCTGTCTCGACTACCGGCATCACCGACGGTCACGTACAGCATCCCGTCCGGGCCGAACGCGATGCGACCACCGTTGTGGTAGTTGGCCGAAGCGAGCCCGTCGAGAATCGTCTCGGCCGGCCCGAGCGCGAATTCCCCCGGAGCACCGATGATGTCGAAGCGTTCGATCCGGTTCTCCCCGTTCGCGGTGAAGTACGCGTACAGGCCGTTTTCACGTACTGCGATCCCTAGTAAACCGCCCTCACCTCTTGGGCTGACGCCGTCGACGACTCCCACCTCGCGGCTGTTTCCGCCGGCGTCGAGTTCGAGGATTCGCGCGCTGTCGCGCTCACTGACAAGTGGTGTGTCGCCGTGGAATGCGATCGACCAGGGCGCGTCCAAGCCGTCGGCGACGGTCTCGGGTTCACCGAAGGCCGCGGCGGGCGCCGATCGTGTTGTCGTGCTTGCCTGCGGACGGGGCCCTTCAGGATCCTCGCTACCGCAGGCCGTCAGGAAGGCCGAGACGAGCACGGCGGCGCCCAGTCCTCGGATCTGTCGTCGTGTCATGGGCGCGTCTCCCGGGTTCAGGCAGTCTTTGCGCCGACGGTAGCGCGCAATCGGCCACACCGGGAGTCCCTTCGAGTACCACCAACGACCGGGACTCCCTCGCAGGCGACGGGCGTGATGCCCTGGACGGGTGCGCCACGACATGCGCGTCGTCAACAGAAAGAGAACTGACCACCTCATGATTTCCGCCCCGACCGTCGAAGAAACCGGCCGCCTGCCGCTCGTGATCTACGTGCTGGCCGTCGGAGTTTTCTTGATGGGCACAACCGAATTCGTCGTCGCCGGCATTCTTCCCGAAATCGCGGGTGACCTCGGTACGTCGATCGCGAACGTCGGCCTGATGATCACCGTCTTCGCGATCGGAATGATCGTCGGCACGCCGGCGATGGCGATCTTGACACTCAGGGTTCCCCGACGCGTGACCTTGAGCTCGGCTCTGATTGTTTTCGCGATCGGACACGTCATCGTCGCGCTCTCGTCCAACTTCGGACTCATTCTCGGCGCCCGCTTCCTCACAGCCGTGGCGACGGGCGCCTTCTGGGCAGTCGCCGCAGTGGTCGGAGCAAAGGCGGCCGGCCCGGCGTCTTCCTCGCGCGCGCTCGGCATCGTCTTGGGCGGAGGCATGCTCGCGAACGTCATCGGTGTTCCGCTCGGCGCTCTGGCCGGTCAGAGCATCGGGTGGCGTGGTCCTTTCTGGGCCCTCGCCGCCCTCGCACTCGTTGCCGCGGCCGTCGTCCACCGATTGGTACCCGCCGACACCGACTCCGGTGCGGTGCCGTCCTGGCGAGCGGAGATCGCGAGCCTACGGGACGGACGCATCTGGCTCGTTCTGTCCGGTTGCGCCGTCGTGTGCGGGTCGTCGCTGGCGGCGTACAGCTTCATCTCTCCGCTGTTGACCGAGAACACGGGACTTGCTGCGTCGGCAGTGCCGCTAGTGCTTGTCGGCTACGGACTCGGTGCGTTCGTCGGCTCCAATCTCGGCGGTCGACTCGGTGCGAAGCATCAGTACGGGGTCTTGTTCGTCTCGGCAGCGATGACGTTTCTCGTACTCGGGGCGCTCTGCCTCTTCTCGCACAACGTGATCGTGACGGTGATTCTCGTAGTCATGCTGGGACTATTCGGCATGTCGACCAATCCCATCCTGATCGGGATGGCTGTGCGTTATGCCGATCAGGCGCCGACGATGGCTTCTGCTCTCAGCACCTCGTCGTTCAATCTGGGCACGGCGGTCGGCTCCTGGATCGCCGGGTTCGCGTTCGCCTCGAGTCTCGGTGCCACTGGGCCGGTGTTGGTAGGCACCGGCGTTGCCGCTCTCTACTTTCTGCCGCTGATGATCCTGTTGCGCAAGGAACGCACGAAGCGCACCACCGTCGAAGTCGTCAACTGACGACCCGATCAACCGTCGCGCAGTTCGTCAGCCGTCCGTCAGCGACCGCTCCGACACGTGAGGAGCAGAGTCCGCATTCTCACTGGCTGCCAACGAGGCGAGTAGCTGCATCCGTTCCGCGGAGGGCGATCCCGGCTCTGCGGTGTAGATCGTGAGCGTCAACCCCGGCTCGGCGGCCATCTCCAAACCTTCGAAGGCAAGCGTCAGCTCCCCAACGGCGGAGTGGTGAAAAGTCTTGAATCCGGTGCCGTGATGGCGGACGTCGTGCGCGCCCCACCGACGCCGGAATTCCTCACTCCGAGTGCTGAGTTCACCGATCAGATCGTGCAATTCCTTGTTGTGAGGATCTCGCCCAGCCTCGGTTCGCAGAATCGAGACGGTCACCTCGGCAAACGCGTTCCAGTCCGGATAAAACTCGAAAGCCCTTTCGTCGAGGAACGTGAAGCGCGCGATGTTCGGGGGCTGCCCCGGCATGTCGTAAAGGTCCTTGTAGAACGCACGCGCGAGTGGGTTGACCGCAAGAAGATCCATGCGACCGTTCCGCACGAAAGCGGGTCCTGCGGTGACTGCGTCGAGCGCCCACTGCAGGCTCTGATGGGGCTTCCAGCCCTTCGCATTTCGCCGACGCGGGGGCCTGGCTACCGGGCTTGCCGCGTGCGCGAGATCAAAAAGGTGGGCGCGCTCGGCGTCGTCGAGTCGTAGGGCCTTCGCGATACTGTCGAGCACTCCGGGCGATGCGCCGCTGATCGCTCCGCGCTCGAGCCTCGTGTAGTACTCGACGCTCACGCCAGCGAGGGTTGCCACTTCACTTCGACGCAGACCTTCCACGCGGCGGTTCGATCCGGCCGGCAGTCCAACTTGTTCGGGCGTGACTCGGGCGCGCCGCGAGGTCAGGAATTCGCGTACTTGCGCTCGATCGTCCATGCCATCGAGCGTAAGTCAGTGACCGGTAGCGAGGGAGTCCCTCGCAGTACCACTATCGCGCGGGACTCCCGCCCGCCGCCGAATCGTGATCAGGTTGAAGTGACACGAAGAAACCGATGGTGAGGAGCCACGTCATGCGCGCTGTCGTCATGCATGCCCCCGGCGATGTCCGGGTCGAAGAGATCGAAGCGCCGGTGATCGTCGAACCGACCGACGCGATCATTCGCGTTACAGCCACCTGCGTCTGCGGTTCCGACCTCTGGCCTTATCGCGGCATCGAAAAGCTGAATGGCCCGACGCCGATGGGACACGAATACGTAGGCGTCGTCGAACAGGTCGGCCCCGAGGTCAAAGACATCGAAGTTGGGGACTTCGTCGTGGGCTCGTTCGTCGCGTCGGACAACACCTGCGAAATCTGCGAGGCGGGCTTTCAGTCTCGCTGTATCCACCAGGTCATGATGGGCTCGGTCGGCACCCAATCCGAATACGCTCGCATCCCGCTCGCGGACGGCACCCTCGTCCCTGTCCGCGGAGAGCCGACCGAGCGGCAGGCTCGCAGCCTCCTTGCAGCCTCCGACGTACTCGGCACCGGTTGGTTCGCCGCCGTAGCTGCGGAAGCCGGACCAGGCAAAACGGTCGCCGTCGTCGGCGACGGTGCAGTCGGACTCCTGGCGATCCTCGCTGCCAGACAACTCGGCGCCGAGCGGATCATCGCCATGTCACGCCACGCCCACCGGCAGGCACTCGCCACGCAATTCGGCGCCACCGACATCGTCGAAGAGCGGGGCGACGCGGGCATCGCGAAGATCAAGGAACTCACCGGCGGCTACGGCGCCCACTCGACCGTCGAAGCCGTAGGCACCCAAGAATCGATGATGCAGGCTATCGGAGCTTACCCGCCCCGGCGGACATGTCGGCTACGTCGGGGTATCCCACGGCGTCGAGCTCGACGGCATGAACCTGTTCTTCGCGACGGTGAGCCTGCTCGGCGGTCCCGCGCCGGTCAGGCGATTCCTACCCGAACTGATCGAGCTCATCATGACCGACCAGATCGACCCGGGCATCGTCTTCGACCTCACTCTCCCGTTGGAGGACGCCGCCGCCGGCTACCAGGCGATGGACGAGCGGCGCGCCACCAAAGTGCTACTCACCCTCTGACCGATACCAAAGGCTCACGAGACAGAACTGGGTTCTCCACGCCGATCGAGGAACGTCTCGGCTACCAACGAGAGGCGCTCTTGGTTTACCGAGCAGCATGTTCACTGATCACAGCGAATGCGTTTGATGCCGAAGGTGAGGATGGGCACTTCGATTGGTGCGCAGCTGCTTTGACCCAGGAGGATGCTACGCGACTGATATGCACCCCCACCAGCGGAAACCGATTGTACGAGTGAATGTTTCAATGAGAGCGGCTCGGCGCTACTTTGTAGCAACGAAACTCGTCTCTACCTACGGTTGCGTACTGAATTCCTTGTGGGGCAGGCTTTCTTGTGTACTGCTGACGAGCCGTATCTGCTGACGAATCGTATTGCTGACGAACCAAGGTCGGAGAACAATGGGTCACTACAAAAGCAACGTGCGTGATATCGAGTTCAATCTGTTCGAGGTGCTCGGGATCGGCGAACTGTTGGATGCCGGCACATACGGGGACCTCGACACCGACACTGTGCGCAACATTCTTGCGGAAGTAGCGAGACTGGCAGAAGGCCCGGTCGCCGCGTCCTTCGCCGACGCGGATCGGAACCCTGTCGAATTCGACGCACCCAATCACGCAGTTGTGGTCCCGGAACCTCTACGCAAGACGGTCGAGGCGGTGAACGAGGCCGGTTGGTCGCGACTCGGCCTACCAGAAGGCATGGGTGGTGTTCCTGCTCCGGCGCCGTTGGTCTGGGCGATCGGCGAAATGTTGGTCGCGGCAAACGGATCCGCAAGCTTTTTCAACATGGGTCCACTCATGGCGAGCGTGCTCTACACCATCGGAAACGAACACCAAAAACACTGGGCCAAAGAAGGATTCGAACGCGGATGGGCCGGAACGATGGTGCTCACCGAACCAGACGCCGGATCCGATGTAGGCGCAGGCCGAACAAAGGCAATCGCGCAGGACGACGGCACGTGGCACATCGAGGGCGTCAAGCGATTCATCTCCGGCGGTGACGTCGGAGACACGGCCGAGAACCTCTTCCACTTGGTGCTTGCCCGGCCCGAGGGAGCCGGTCCAGGAACCAAAGGTTTGAGCCTGTTCTACGTTCCGAAGTCCCATTTCAACTCGGACACACTTGAACTGGGAGAGCGCAACGGTGTGTACGTCACCGGCGTCGAGCACAAGATGGGCCTCAAGTCTTCCCCAACTTGCGAGCTCACCTTCGGAGCGACGGACGTTCCTGCCGTCGGCTGGCTCGTGGGTGATGTCCACAACGGTATCGCCCAGATGTTCCAGGTCATCGAGAATGCTCGAATGATGGTGGGCACCAAGGCGACCGGAACACTGTCCACCGGCTATCTCAACGCCCTCGAGTACGCAAAAGAACGAATTCAAGGCGCAGACCTCACCGAGCTGACAAACAAGACCGCGCCCCGTGTGGCCATTACGCACCACCCCGACGTCCGACGCAGCCTGGCGATGCAGAAGGCCTACGCCGAAGGCCTCCGAGCGGTCTACCTCTACACCGCTGCACACCAGAATGCTGATGTCGCCGAGTTGGTTTCGGGTGCGGATGCCGAATTGGCGGCGCGGGTCAACGATCTGCTGCTGCCGATCGTCAAGGGCGTCGGCTCCGAGAAGGCCTACGAACTGCTCACCGAGAGCCTGCAGACCCTGGGCGGCTCCGGTTATCTTCAGGACTACCCCATCGAGCAGTACATCCGCGATGCCAAGATCGACACCCTGTACGAGGGCACCACGGCGATCCAGGCGCAGGACTTCTTCTTTCGAAAGATCGCACGCGACCGCGGCGTTGCACTCGCTCACGTAGCCGGTCGCATACGAGAGTTCATCGACAGTGAGGCCGGGAACGGTCGACTCAAGGCCGAGCGAGTCCTACTCGAGACCGCCTTGACCGACGTGCAGGAGATGGCCGGGACGCTCACCGGCTATCTGATGGCTTCCCAGGACCAACCCTCCGAGTTGTACAAGATAGGCCTCGGCTCGGTGCGCTTTCTGTACGCGGTAGGCGACCTGCTCATCGGATGGCGCCTGTTGGTGCAAGCGGAAGTCGCGTTGGCAGCCTTGGATCGTGACGCGTCGGCAAAGGACCGGTCGTTCTATCGGGGCAAGGTGGTCATCGCGTCGTACTTCGCCAAGAACATCCTGCCTATCCTGGCGTCGACGAAAGAAATCCTGGGTTCCCTGGACAACGAGATCATGGAACTCGAGGAAGACGCATTCTGACAACGTGCCACAGTGAAGGCATGTATCTGCCCGACATCGAGTACGTAGGGGTCTGGAGCTTTCCGATCATGGGGCCGGATGCACCAGACGACGCTCCCGCCAACGTCGTCGAGGCGTGCCAGGCTGTCGGCAAGGATCTGCAATGCCGCTGGCACGGCCCCGATACGTACATGGAGAACTGTCTGTGGACGGTCTCGTTGCTCGATGACGGCCACTGCCACCTCGCGCTCGACGCTGGACCACGGCCGAAGCACAAGAGTGCAGGAACCAGCCCGCTGAGGGGCTTCGGGTTCGGCGGGCCGCACATCGAACAGCCTGTACAGGAGTTGACGGCCCTGATCGCCGGCGAAGTCCAGGACGAGCTGGCCGGCGGATTTCCCTTTGTGCACTGGCCCATCGAGAAGGACCGACTCTTGATGCCGACATTGCGTGGCGGACGCGCGGTATGGGTGGTTCGCAGCGCTGATCGCATTGTCTCCGAGATCGGCGAACTCTGCCCGGGATGAAAATGCTTGCTGCGTGATTCAAACGTGGTCGTGAACCGGCGACGGAACCTTGTTGGAACGATACGAGTCTCCGCTCCGGTTCGGCCGCCAGAGACGCCAGTGTTTCGCGGACAACCGGAACGGGAGATGGTCTTGTAGGTGACGAGCACCGGACGACAACCGTTCGTCTGCAGGCAGGTTGAGCCACAGGGACAGTGAGGATGTCGCGTTGCCGAGGGTTGCGCGTATGCCTGACTCGCCGAGAATCCGGCCGTATCCATCCACGGCAAAACGGCCGAACGTGTCGGGGGTGATGTCGGGGTACGGCGCGCGGGTGTTGGGGTCGATCAGGCGTACGGGCGCGCTGCAGGTCAGTGCCGCCACAGAACGTCCGTGGG
Organism: Rhodococcus sp. P4_F3_2; assembly: GCF_056401335.1. Taxonomy (NCBI): domain Bacteria; kingdom Bacillati; phylum Actinomycetota; class Actinomycetes; order Mycobacteriales; family Nocardiaceae; genus Rhodococcus; species Rhodococcus sp. P4_F3_2. Next base: position 114,191 of record NZ_JBFUJN010000014.1, on the reverse strand, counting down.
TTGTAACCGCATCGCAACCAACGAGGGCATCGAGCGCTTCGTTGACAGAACCAGGTGGGACGTTCCATTCGGTATGGGTTTGCGCTTTGTAGCGGGGCCCACCGAAGAGCTCGGTAGCGAACGATGACAACTGCGCGGTCGGCTCGGATGGCCCACTCTGGTAGATCTCGAACGTCCACGACGGCAAAGACACTGGTTCGGTGCAGGATTCCAGGAATGTCTGCAGCCGCTGAAATGCAACATCGGGACGCTTGACTCGAAGCGAGTGTGCACCACCGGCGGACCCGGGCAACCCGTCGTATGTCACTACTTCCGGCAATCCGGCTTCCGGTGTCCGCGCCGTCACAGGTTAGCCAATCGCGAAATCACTACCCCGGCTGGTTCCTCCGTCGCGTGGCGATAGCCGGTGCCGGCCCATAGGTGCATGCGCTCGGGATCTGCCTGCACAACAGCGGCTTTGCGCATCGGGTTGGTCAGGTGATGGATGGCCGGATACCCGATGGGCGCTTGTGCGTCGTAGCGATCGATGAACTCGTTCCGAAGTGCCCGTGCAGGACGTCCCGTGAAAGCTCTTGTGACGACCGTGTTCCCGCGTGACGTGTCGGCCAGAGCTGCTTTGTGCGGAGCCGAGGCACCACTCTCCTCGGTGCGCAGCAGTACGGTACCGACGACTGCCGCGTCCGCTCCGGCACGTAAGGCTGCAGCGACGTCGGCGGAGGTCGCCAGTCCACCGGCCGCCAATAGCGGAACAGAGATGCGATGACGGATTTGTGCGATCAGTTCGGTGATCGGTGTTTCTGCCGGAACCTGCAGGGGAGTGAGCGTTCCGGAGTGGCCGCCGGCAGCCGACGATTGCACGACAAGCAGATCGGCACCGGCGTCGACGGCAAGGAGCGCCTCTGCCTCCGAAGTCACAGTGAGGACGACAAGTGAACCGGCAGCACACAGCGCCTTGATGACGCCGGGTGCGGGAAAGCCGAAGGTGAAGCTGACCACCGGAACCGGGCTGGCCAGGAGCAGATCGATCTTGTCCTCGAAGTAGTCGTCGTCTTCGACCGGCTCACCGTCAGCCAGTGTGATGCCGTAGCGATCCGCATCGACCTGGATCGCCCTGGTATAGGCACGGTAGGCATCGACGTCGACAGGCACCGGGTTGGGCGCAAAGACGTTGACACCGAACGACACTCCCTCGGCGCGCACGGCGTCGATCTGGTCGGACAGAGCCTGAGGCGTCTTGTACCCGGCGGCGAGGAAGCCGAGACCGCCTGCGCGAGAGGCAGCAGCAACAAGTGCCGGTGTGGAAGCGCCGCCGGCCATGGGGGCTGCGATGACAGGGACCTTCAGGTCGAGATCGGTTGTGAGTGCGCTCATTCGAACATCTCCAGTCCTACGTCGGATAGTGCTCCGGCGGTTTCGTCATCTGACATCAAAAACTACCTCCTCAGTCGAGGTGGCTGTCCGAGGGTCCGCATCGAGATCGGAAGGGAATCGGAACCGCAAAACCGCGGCGGCCACTGCTGCGCCCAGAACGACGGCCGCACCCAACAGCAGAGCGTCGCGATACCCGTCTCGCAGCAACGGAGTGACAACGAGTGGGCCGAGAATCTGACCGACGCTGTATCCAGCGGTCAGCAACGCCACGGCGCGTGGGAACTGCAGGTGCGCGCCGATTGCCAACACAATTGACCCGATACCAAGGAAGGTGACACCGAACAGGAAAGCTGAAATCAGTGCGGGGCCGACGCCTCCGATCACAGCAGGAAGCGCTATGCCCACCGCCTGAATCAACAGGGCAACGAGAAGCAGAGTCGGCCTCGACCAACGCAGGCTGAGCCAAGCCCACAGGGCGCACGAGGGAAATGCGGCCAGACCGACCACTATCCAAGCGCCGCTGCCGACCCATTCTGGAGCGGCGAGATCGATTGCGGCAACAAGGAACGTGCCCGCGATGATGTAGCCGATGCCTTCCAGGAAATAACTGATGAACAAGGCAGTGAACCCGCGTTGGGAACTGGGAGTTCCCGGCGCGTCCGGTGTGATGATCGGACGCGTTTCCGGCGTCAATCCCCAGGCTGCGACCGCACACACCACCGCAAGGGCCGCAGATGCCAGCCAGGCTGTACTCCAGGCACCGATGAAGCGGACGACCAACACGAGGACCCCGGACAGGGCGATACCCAACCCAACTCCGCCGAATCCCCATCCGGCCAGGAATTGGGACTGCCCCCGAAGGTGCGCGTGCAAAGCGCTGACGGCGATCGTGAAGACGAGGGCACTGGCAATGCCTGCGACGAGCCGCAGGGCGAACCAGATGGATCCGTCGTGGGTAGTGGGCATGAGCGCCAAAGTCGCGATGAGGACCACCAACGACGTACGCATCACCGCTGCCGAGCGCACCACGCCGGGAATGAGGATTCCCGCGAGCGCGCCGATCAGGTACCCGACGTAGTTGGCCGTCGCCAGGGTGGCGCCGAGCGAGGCGGACAGACCGGCCTGCGTGTGCATCAACGGCAGGATCGGTGTGTAGACGAATCGACCGATTCCCATGCTCGCCGCCAGCGCAGCGGCAGCTTGGACAGCGTGCGCTCGCGGGGAGACGCCGTTGTGGATTGTGGTCATGGTCTTATCGTGTGCCCCGGCCGCGCCGGACCGCCACGACCGCTTTGCTCCTGACTGATAGGCACAACCTCCCACCGCACGTAGCATGAAGGATCGTGGAGCTGCGTCAGCTGAGATATTTCGAGGTCGTCGCCGAGGAACTGCACTTCGGCCGAGCCGCGGCGCGGCTACTGATAGCCGGGCCGTCATTGTCGCAGCAGATCATGGCACTCGAGCGCGACCTCGGCGTCAAGCTGTTCGTCCGCGACCGCCGTTCCGTCGCTCTGACGCCAGCCGGCGCGGCCTTGCTCCCTGATGTCCGTGCGCTACTCGAGAGTGCCGAGAATCTGCGACGCCGCGCGGAGCGTCTATCCGGAGCGGAGCCCGTCCGGATCGGCTACGTCAATTGGCTCCCCACGGATCTGATCGCGCGCACTTCAGGGGTCGCGCAACTACACGTCGACGCCTGGGTGGTGCCTTCGCACGCGCAGGCCGCGCGGGTAGCGGACGGCAGCCTCGACCTGGCGATCGCCTGGGTGCGGAAAACCGATGTCGCCCAACATGCTCTGAGCGCGAAACTGCTCGGTGCGGATCGGCTCTACGCGGTCTCCACCGGAGAGGACACCACACCGGTGCGGGCACGCGACGTCGTCGTACTCGTCGACGACGACACCACCTCCTGGTATTCGTGGAACGTCTACGCCGAAGAATTCGCTCGCGATACCGGCGCACAGATCCTGCGCATCAACGACGGTGGTATCACCGGTCCGGCATTCTTCGATCACGTCCGTGCCGTCGGCCGTCCGGTCGTCAACTCGCCCAAAGGGCAGACCATCACGTTGCCAAGCGATCTCACTGCACGTCCGGTGATCGACCCCGCGGCGATCTGGACCTGGTCACTCCTGTGCCGCGAGAACGAAACGCGCCCTGCAGTTCTCGCGGCCGTCGACGCTCTCACCCGCGGCGTCACTGATCTCGAAATCCACGAAGACGGGATATGGCTACCCATGGACGATCCTTACCGGAGGACTCGATGACACGACGCGCTATTCGAGTTTTCTGGGGACGACGGCCGGAATCGGTGCAGGCCGTGGCCTCCCGGTGGCGTCGGACGTTGGAGCAAGTCGAATTCCTGTTGCCCGAGGTGGTCGGCGGGTCGTGGCAACAGATCCATTCCGCTGGACCTGCTACTGCCGTGACCGTCGACCAGTTGGCGCAGGTCCTCGAGAACGCGCAGGCCGCCGAAGACTGGTCGGATCGTCTGGGAATCGGATTGAGGCTCGCATCCAGTGGAGGGTCCGAATGGGGGCTCGAACTCTCCGGGTTGGCGGGCGGCGAACCTGAAATCGTCCTTCAGTCGATAATTCTTGCCGTCAGCGCGCCGGACACCGCCGAAGTTCCTGAGACAGACCTACTTCGGATGCTCGCCGCGGAGTGGGAACCGGACTTCGGAGACGTCACCGACGACAACATCCTCGACGCTCTCGAAGACGAGTCCGACTATCGCGTCGGTGATCCCGTGATCGGCCGAGTCGGCTACCTCTCGTCCGCTCGCGCTGACGCGATCCCGGATGACCTGGCAGCAGGCGTTGCCGCGTTACCGGGCGGCGGCGTGTTGCTACAGATCGGGGCCGTCTATGGGGTCGTTCGGGCGTACGAGCGCCTGCGCGAGACCGGCGCACTCGATCCGCTTCCGCGTCCACTGGACCGCGCAGTCCTCTGAAGACGGTTACCGTTCGTCGAGTTTGGGTAGCCCGGGCGTCGGAACGAACTCTCACCGCGGCACTACCGCCGAAAAATGAACCGAAAGGCCCACCGCATGGTTGACGTCACCCGCAAATTCACCGCCGAGGTACCGATCGAAAAGGCTGCGGCGTTTCTCCGCGACTTCGCCAATGCGCCGACGTGGGATCCGGGCACCGAGAGCTGCACGCAGATCTCCGACGGCGCTGTCGGCATCGGAACCCAGTGGCACAACGTGTCCAAGCTGTTCGGCGTCACCACGGAACTGACGTACACGCTGGTGACCGACGAGCTGAATCACGTTGTTCTCGAAGGAAAGAACAAGACTGCCACCAGTACCGACGACATCACCTTGACTTCGGTGGGTCCGAACTCGACCGAGATCGAATATCACGCGAACGTCGAGTTCAACGGTGCCGCCAAGATTGCGTCGCCTCTCCTGAAGGCGGGATTCGAAGCCAAAGTGGCACCAGAGACGGTGAAGAAGATGACGGAAGCCCTCGAAGCGCTCTGACAAGTCCGTCAGGTTCTTGTCACTGTGTGTTGCCGCCGCTCGCGCCACCGTTGCGAGCTTCGATGGCATCGATGGACTTCGTGAACGACTTTCCCAGCACTTGGGTGCCGACGAGTCCGAGTACCGACGCCAGGAGCTTTCCCTTGAGGTTCTTGCCGTCCCGGACCACGACGGCGTCGACATCGGTCAGACCCGTCGGCTGCCGGGTCAGCGTGTAGGTATGGCTCGACGCCCCGCCCCACAGGTTGGAGTCGGTGGTTGTCATCACGACGCGGTGCGGGTCGGTCCAGTCGTAGTGCAGACGCTCCCAGATACCACTGGAGCCCTCGGTGACATCAGCATCGTGGGGTCCTTGTTGGTGCACTTTCAGGTAGCTGTCCGCACTGCGGCCGAAGATTTCCTCACGGCCCGGGCCGAAGTCGGTCAGGCCGGCAAGGACCTGTTCGGGCGTCGCAGTGGTCGTCTTGTGAAGATGGATCGTGGTCATGGCGCCTTCTTTCAACTGTGGATGATCCGGTGCTGAAAAAGCCGGGGAGTGACTCATCCAGCACACCACTCACACGAAATGAATGAAAGAGAATTGCTCGCCCTGTCTCGATCCGCTATTCGACGCCGCGCCGGCTGGCAGTGATTGCGCCGTGCGGCCTGTAACCGCTTCCCGTCCGGGTATGGGTCTCGATCACGTCGAAACCCGCTGTGACCAGCACCTCGGCAAGTTCGGTCACCGGCCATCGATAACCAGTCGTCGCGGCATGATCAAAAGGCTCTACCGTTGTGCCTTCGAAGAAGCCCACCAGCAACCCACCACCTGGGCGGATCACGCGCGCGAATTCAGCGAGCGGTGCCTCGATATCTTGCGGGTGATGGTGAATGAGCGAGTACCAGGACAGCACGCCGCCCAGTGAATTCGTTTTCGCGTCCAATGCCTCGAAGCCCCCGACCTCGAAGGAAAGATCCGGGTATCGGGTGCGGGCTCGTTCGACGAACTCGGGCACGAGATCGATCCCGCTCACAGCCAGCCCGCTCTGGGCCAGGAAGTCTGTCCACTGCCCCGGCCCGCACCCGGCGTCGAGCACGGGGCCGGTCAAAGTGGCAGCCCAGCTGGTCACCAGGGCCCGATCAGATACATGCGTCGAATCCATCGAACCGAAGAGGTCCGCGTACTCCTGGGATCTGGCCGAATACGACTTTCGGACTACGTCGCGGCGCGTTGCACTCGAATTCTCCACGCCGTCAATAATTATCGATGTGCACCATTCCTTCGCCACAACTCGCCGAACCGAAGGTTCATACTCTGTCGAAGGCCTACGGTCACGTCCGGAAACTGAGGTCATACGGTGGAAGAGAAAGAACTGGCGGCGAAGATCCGCGAACTACTCAGTGCCCGATCGGCCGAGTCGAGCATCTGCCCCTCCGACGTGGCCCGCGCAGCGGCACCCGACAATTGGCGTCCGCTGATGGACCCCGTCCGAGAGGCTGCCCGCCACATGGTGGCCCACGGCGAAGTACAGATCACCCAGGGCGGCGAAGTCGTCGACCCGGAATCCGTACGAGGTCCGATCAGGATTCGGTGGGCTCGTTGATCAACCGCGTGACTTCTGGCGGCGCTGCTCTCGCAGCGTGAATCAGCGGAAACGGTCCAGATGCTCACGCAGGAACGCATCCAGGCTTCGTGGCTCACGCCCCAGGACACGTGCCACCGTGTCGGTGGGTGACTCCGGGCGCGAGACGGCAAGTTGCTGGATCTCCAGAATGTGCTCGGCCAGCCACGGAGGCATGTGGGCATGATCGACGAGGTTTTGCCGTAGTTCGTGCGGTGGCAGGTCGATATATTGGACGGGGCGATCGAGCATGCGGGTCAGAGAATCGGCGATGCCGCCGTAGCCGACTGCCTCGCTACCCGTCAGGACGTAGGTACCGCCGGCGAGGTCGGCGCGTGTGAGCACGGCCGCGGCGACGTCACCGATATCTCGGCAGTCGATCCAGTTGCACGGCGCGTCCCGCATCGCGCCCAGAATCACCCCTTGCGCAGCCACCGCCGGAGCCAGGAGCAACAGATTCTGCATGAACGCATAGGGGCGGAGCAGAGTGTGGCGGATCCCGGATGCGCGCAGGTGTTCGCCGACGGCATGGTGGCCACGGGAGAGAGCGATGGGGGAGTCGGTCGCGGCGGCGGGATCGGAGATCTTGACGATGTGTTCGACGCCGCTCTCGGCGGCGATGTCGATCACACGCGTTTCGAGCTCGACCTGTTCGAGTCCGTTGGCCATGGCAAGGAAAAGTTGTTCAGCCCCTTCGAAAGCCGTGCGTAGCGAAGTTGAGTCTGCGGCATCGGCCGACACTACTTCGACCAAACCGTCGGCCAAATCGCCGAGGTGGGCGCGCAGCCTGTCCGGGTCGCGGGACAACGCTCGGCTCGGCACACCCGAGGATGCGAGACTGCGTAGCAACGCGCCGCCTGTGGTTCCGGACGCTCCCATGATGACGATCATCGTGTTCCTTTCGGTCTTCCCCGCGAAGCCGGGGATCTTTGACATGTGTTGTCTGTCAGGGATTCTGACGGCGCCATCGCCAGCTGACGATGACGGCAGCGACAGCAGCAGATATCGGTAGATCGAGTTGCAGGCGAGCAAGCCAAGCGGTGTCGACCACACTCGTGTGAGCTGGTAGCCAACGGGAGGCGAACCACCCGACGAGACCAGCAATCACAGCGGCTCCGACGGCAAGAATTGCCGCCACCATGACGCGAGGCAGGGCCGTGGTCCACGGTCGTAACCTCCCGCGACGCTGCAGCCAGGAGCCGATCAGCAACGCCACCACTGCCGACGTGCCCGCGATGGACGTAAATGCCGCCGTCGTGAGGCCCGATTGGCCGGATGCGACTCCGCCCGCACCCGCCATCAGCGCGGGGGCAAGGTAGGCGACCAGCACCTCTCTCCACAGGATGAAAGGTCGTGCGCCGCGACGATCGGCAACCGAGTCGAATCGATTGGAATCGGTTATCTCCCTTTTGTTTTCGCGACGGATCGGTGGGGTGAGTCCGGACATGAAGGAGACCAACTTTCCGATTATAATTAGGTGGCTAACTATTTGGGCATGAAAAGAGAAGTCTCTGTCGAGAATTGACGACGATTCGAATCGCTACGCGAATACTTGGAATCCCAGCCGACTACTCCGCAGTCAGCGCACCGATACCGCGAACGACCCGCGAGAGCAGATCCAAAAAAACCGCTCGCTCGTCGACAGTGAGCTCGTCGACCATTTCCTCGAGACGAGCAAAGTGTTCGGGCGCCATGTCACGTAACCGCTGAGCGCCACGAGCAGTCAGGACGACCACCGCACCACGCCCGTCCTCCGCGGACGGACGTCGAGCGACCAAACCCTCCTGCTCGAGCCCATCGACCAAGCCGGTGACCGTGGCTCGCGAGACGCCGAGATCAGCGGCCAGTCGCGAGGGAGATTTCTCCCCGTCGTGGTCTTCCAGATCCGCAAGCAGTCGGTAACGGCCGGTCGACAGTCCATACCTCGCGAAGTGAACCTCAGTCGCTCGACCGAGCCGCGCGCCCGCCGAGATCAACCGCACCGCAACCAGCACCGCCTGCGGATCGGACCCGAGGCCGTAATGCTCCAACTGCCGCCGCGCCTGATCCAAAGTGGGTGAGTCGTGATCGGTTCCGTCCACTGCCATGCAACTAATATGGCACCTAACTACATTCTGGTCAACCCTCCACCAGAGCTAGTGTCAACGCTGCCGAAGCCGTGCGCGAGTTGCAACAGGTCCAGATCGGCATGACTGCGAGCCAGAACCTGTATACCCATTGGCAGCCCGTCAGAATTGAAGCCTGCAGGCAGGCTGATCACTGGAAGGGTTGCAAAGCCGGGTGTCTCAACGTGATTCGATGGCCGTGACGATCCGGATCACAGCATGAACCCACGCATCTGCCGACGTCTCCAGCTCACCGAACGAAATCGCATCGGCTACGCACTCCAAGGCTCGCGCCGTTGAATCCATACCGACCATGACTACCCCTGCTGCACAACGACGAAGCGCAGAAATAGTAGGCTCAGCCGCATTTCTCAGCCCGCGGTGAGCGATGTCCGCGAGTACGGATAGAGCTCCCTCCAGCGCACTGTCGATGGCGTCCACACCGCCCGTCGTGACTGCGCGAGTCATCGTCGCACTGCCGAGGCCTTCTTCGAGATCGGGAACGATGACGCCGAGGTCGCATGCAACAGCGAATGGTGTCATCCACAACGCACCGGCACGGACAGTCAGCCGACCGCTCACGGCCCTCGGCCGGGCCGACATTGCCCGGACCATCGCGTCGATTGCACCGGGCGCTTGCGCTCGATGTACGACGCTCACCTGCGCCAGGTTGCCACGCCCATCTCCGACCCGCATTGTCCATATCTGTTCTGCAGGAGCGTAATCGGTGCTGATTACAGAATCTATTCGCATCACACCGACGCCATCGGTAGTCAGCCGGGCTCGGGCAAACGACGGCGGGCGCTCGATGAACCGGCGATGCATCTCGGCGTAATCGTCCACCACGTCAATCGATTTTTCCCACGCGTCGACACCAAGAGGGAGAATGGAAGTACGCCCGATCCCTTTACGCCCGAGGCGGATTCTGTGGTTGGCACGGCGAACCGCTGATTCTGTGAGCACTGTCGATGAAGCCAAAGCGGCGACCGTCGAACCGGCAATTCGGCGAGTCGAGATCGCATACCCGGAGAGTGCCTCGTCGGATTCACTCGACCAATCGTGACTCATGAGAAAAACTGCATCCGAATCTGGTTCGGCGAAGTAGATATCGGCGGTAGTCGAATCGCCAGTCGCCGTCACCCTCGCGCCGAGACTGATCAAACGTGAACGACGCAGCGGAGTTTCACCGGGAGTCTCGGTCCCCAGTACTGTCCCGGCAAGCGATGAATCGACCGATTCACCGAGTTCGACCCTCGCATGAATCTCGGCGATGATCATCGCCACTCGTGTGGGACTGTGCCCGGCATGCCGCATCGAATAGGCCTCGATCTGGTCAGTCAGTTCTATGCACGCATCGGCCAACCAGATTGCGGAACCTGCCTCAATTGTGCGCGTGTCTCTGACGGCAGTGGCGTGTTGCACCGCCGTTGTGGTGGACAGACCGTCCACGAGGATCGTCCGCGCCAAGGCCCTTGCCAGAGCACTTCGATCAGCATCTCGCACGACTGAACTCCGACCCACGTGCACATGGTCGGTTCCGGATTCGTCCGCCGCCCGAACCGCCCACACGGCAAGTGCTATCGCTTCTGCCGTCGTGTGCGCAGATGCCGAAGAATGGGCGTGACTCAGTTCGTGTGGGACCAAGAACCGGACCGTGCAATGCGGGAGTTCGACTCGCACAACAGGATCTGTACCTCGAGCTCGATGCACTGTTGCCTGGTAGCCCTGCAGCCTGGTCCGATTCGCCCGTGCCAGTACCGCCCCTCCGAGGAATGCCTCCAGCGCCTCGTCATCGAATTCCCCTGGCGTCCAGTCTATGTGATCGAAGCTCGACCCGTGATTCGCCCGATAAACGAGAACGAGACCGACACGGTGCCGGCACACCGAGCTTGCGCCACACGTGCACGACGCTTCCGAGAATGGAATGCCGGCAGGAAGACTGGTTTCGACACCGTCGCCGTACCTGACGAGGATCCGTTCGCTCGTCACCAAGAGTTCAGGCGTTTCCTCGGCGAACATACGCGCGGCTCGCTTGACGAGCCCGCGATTGGCGACCAGCGCAAGCGCATCGTCGGTGAGCGCAGCCAGATCAGGCCGGGACGTCATCGAATACAACCGGCCACGAATTCGGCCAGCCCTCCGGGAGTCATCGCACCGACGTGCACACCCAGTCGCGTCAAGCGACGGGCAATTTCACGGTCGTAATCAGGGTCACCAGCATCGTCGAGCGCAGCAAGCGCCAGGACACGCACACCATTGTCCGTGAGACCGGCAACGCTCCGGACGAACCGATCCGGTGCACTTTCGTACAGATCGGAGATGATGACAACAATCGTTCGTTGCGGCGTATCCACAAGTTGCGCGGCATAATCGACGGCCTTTGCACCGTCATTCCCGCCTCCCAATTGGACGCTCATCAAGAGCTCGACCGGGTCGAGAACCTCGGACGTGAGATCGACGACATTGGTGTCGTATGCAATGAGGTGAGTCCTCAATCCGGGGACATTCCAGAAACATGCAGCGGTGATCGCCGAGTGGATGACAGAGTCGATCATCGATCCGGACTGGTCGACCAACAGAATCAACGTCCACGTATCCGTGTGCCGACGAGTTCGCGAAGTGAACAAAGGCTTTTCGATAGCAATCTTGCGTGTTTGCGGTGACCAATGCTGCAGATTGGCGCGAACCGTTGCCTCGAAGTCGAAATTGCGCGAATTACGAAACGCTGTTCTGTGCCGGCTACGTTTGCCGTGGAAGGTCCTGCGGACGTCCACCGAGAGCCTCTCGATCAACTCGCGTACGACATTGTCGACAGCCTTTTTTGCCATCGCCAGAACTCGGGGATCCATCAGGTGTTTGGTACGCAGCACTGCTCGAAGCAGAGTCACGCTGGGCTCGATACGCTGCAACGCTTCCAAATCTGTCACCACTTCGGTGATTTCGTATTTCTCCACGGCGTCGCGTTCGAGTCGATGAACTGTCTCGCGAGGAAAAAGACGGTGGATGTCGTCGAGCCAGTCCACGGCCGTCACCGTCGTTTCGCCGAGCCCATTGGGGCGATACCGCCCATCCTTGCGACTCGGCGGAACCGCACCCGGGGAACCGGGCGTATCTCCGCCACCCGGGTTGTCTCCAGTCGTTACGGAGTCGGTCCCCTGCAGTCGGGAAGTTCCAGCGCGAACGCCCTGCGCGCTGCGAGCCGGGTCACGGCCGTACAGCCACTCCAACGCGTCGTCGCGTTCAGCCGCATCGCCCGTTGGATCACCGAGTACTCCGGCCGACGCATCACCCAGAATCAGCCGCCATCGTTCGATGTTCATCGCATACCGATCTGGGCAAGCGCGTCGTCCACCCGGGCGTCGAGCTGCCTTCCGACATCCAGGGAGTTCACGACTGCAACCTCTGGTGTCGACGTTGTCAGGCGGCGCGCGATGATGTCGCGTTCATGGGGAGGGAAGAATTCGAAGGACTGCCGTAGCGCGGGAAGTGCTGTCAGGAACTCGTGTTCGGACAGTCTGCTCACGATTTCATCGACGGCGGTCAACACTGTGTCGCTGGATTCCGCGTCCAGAAAACGCTCACGTGCTACTCCGAACAGTCCGCACAACCAATCACCGAGGTGTTCTGCAGGAATCGATCGAACGGCGTCGACTGCTGCATCGGGGGGAATTCGATCCCAGGACGTTCCCAGGGCCGATCCCCTGATGTCGACCGCGGCACCATTGTCACGTGCCAGAGCGGTCAGTTCGTCGGCCGGATCAGTCGAGAGGATCTCCGTCGCATACTCCATCGCATCGGATAACGCTGCGAGAGCTGATATCCGGAGGAGATCAGCGCCACCGGTCGTGGCCCGAACTCGGTGCGCCAACGCAACGACCTGCGAGGACGCCGAATCAATTATCGCCCCGAGCAGTGTGGACCCTCGGCTCCCGAAGAGTGAGTCGTGCCGCCACAGGTCCAGAGCGGCTCGAAGCAGCAGGCCTGTGCCCCCGAGATCTCCTACGCCCTTCAATGATTCGGATGCGATCGACTCGGTTCGGTCAGCCACCGAGTCGAGTCCACAAAGAACTGCATCGAACAGAATGTGTGCAAGACGCTCGACATCAGCCGCAGCCGAAGTCAGCGAAGATTCCAGGGTGGCCCCAGCTGCCTCTACCAGAGTATGGCCTTTGGCTGCAGCCTCGACCAGCGCCGGGAGGCGGTCTGCGGAGTCGACAATCATCCACCGTTCTGTCGACACCACTGCAGAACCACTGCCTGGACCTGCAGTTCGCTCGAATCCTGGCACTCCCAGCACACGCAACTGATGTAGTGCACGACTACGCTGACGACTACGCTCGTCGGCCAAGTCGAGTGCAACAGGGCGGGGCAAGAGGTCGAACTCCTCGAGGAGCATATCGACGTGACAAACCAATCCCGGTACCGGTGAATCAGGGTGTAGCGTGCCCCGCCGATCACCTCGCATCGTGCGCATACAGGCCGAGATGACGGGGTCGGGTTCGGGCCCCAGAGGTTCCCCTGCGAGTGTCCAAGGCAGCGGCGACGCCAACGCCTCACCCACCAATGTACTTGCTGCAGCATCTAATACATCTCGTCGCGTCGGCAGCGCGTGACCACGGATAGCGGCGAGTCCGAGGATCTGCGTACGGAATCCGATGAAATCCGTTGTCGAGACGCGTTGATTCCGGGATCGCAAATCACGGACGATCGCCGCGGCTGCAACCTCCCCGGCCGATGTCGTTTTCTGCCAGAGCTTCTCGTACCACCATGGGGATTCCAGGTCGAGACGACTGTAGGAATAGGGGACCAGGTAACTGCCGATGTCGACATCAGGGCCCGCGGTCGGAACGGCGGGCCAGAATCCGTCGGTCGGTCTACCGCGAGCCAGTTCGGACATGATCGCCGGCCGATGACGCCCGCCGCAGACGACAACGACCGCACCGCTTCCGGGGCGCTCTCGAGCGGCCCGTATCCACGATGCCATGTACTGTTCGCGCTCGGATACTGTGGCGTCACCTACCCGGATCGCATCGAAGTAGTCGTCGAGGACGGCAGTCAATTCCTCGACAGTGAGCGTATCGGCGCGCGACTCGACGACGTGATCCCACATCGCGTCGACCGTGTCCAGTCCCAGTCGGGCCGCCAATACTGTTGCAGCCACACTGTACTCGTCCGGCGGCCCGTCGAAAGCGGGGTGCCAGGCGGGAAGATCGATCAACCGAACCTCCGCCGACACCTTGGAGGCCGACCGAAGGGCGATCCATTCTGGAGACCAATCGGTGAAGGCAGCCCATGTCACACGTGTGTGCGCTCCTCGTCGCACGTGGGAGTACAGCGCGATCGGTAACTTGTGATCGAGTCTCAGTTCATCGATTCGATCGGTGAAGTCTGCGGGTCCCTCGATCAAGACATGCGTCGGCTGCAAGCGTTCAATGGTCTCCGCCACGATCCGAGCACACGCAGGGCTGTGGTGCCGAATCCCGATCACCACGACGTCGCGACCAGCGTCCACCACAGCGACGCTCACGGTCCGGTCAGACGTGCGTGCGCCCGGCGTAGCTCTTGCCATGCCGCACTCGTCCGCTGCGACCCTACTTTCTCGACGTAGCGGCGCAACCGGGCAGCATCCTCACTGTTGTCTTTCGTCGCCGTGCCGGCCAGGGACTCGGCGAGGTCGGTGACGGTACCGGCGTCTCCTCGCAAGAACCACCCACGAATACCGGTGGCATGCGCAAGGGACACCGCTTCAGCCGTGCTCATCACCGATGACAGTCGCTCGACCGGCGATCCGTTCGCGGTGAATCCTGTACGTAGGTCACGAAACAGCGTGACCAACAACTCGGACACTGCCGGATCTTGTTCTGCGGCTACACCGGAAGCACGCAGCAAGGCCGCCGATTCTGTTCGCACGAGTTCGACTTCGGTGTCGAAATCGGCGATCGGGTGCACGGTCTCGAAGTTGAAGCGCCGTTTGAGTGCGGCGCTCATCTCGTTGACGCCACGGTCGCGGGTGTTTGCGGTGGCGATCACATTGAAACCCTCACGGGCATAGACCATTGCGTCGTCTCCGGAAAGTTCCGGGACTGCCAGCACCCGTTCGGACAGCAACGACAACAGAGTGTCCTGCACTTCGAGCGGACACCGCGTGACCTCCTCGAACCGCACGACGCGTCCCTCGGCCATTCCACGCATCATCGGCGCTGGAACCATCGATCGAGTCGAGGGGCCTTCCGCGACGAGCAGTGCATAGTTCCACGAATACCGGATCTGATCCTCGGTCGTGGCGGCACCGCCCTGGATCGTGAGGGTCGAATCCCCGCTCACGGCAGCGGCGATGAGCTCTGACAGTAGCGATTTGGCAGTACCAGGTTCTCCGACCAGCATCAATCCACGTGTCGTCGCCAAGGTGACGAGTGAGCGTTCGACGAGCGATGCGTTGCCTACGTATTTCGGCGCTATTCCCAGCTCGACGTCGCCCATGACGAACGTCCGCGCCGACGTGAGGGTTAGTCGCCACCCCGGTGGTCGCGGCCCAGTGTCTTCTTCGGCCAAACGCGCAAGTTCCTCGGCAAACCGCTCCTCAGCCGGTGGGCGCTGGACTCGTGAAGTCACGAGGCGAACCCTGCCAAGTCTGCGATGAGTTCGGAGACCGTCGCACGATCGACATCGTTCAAAGTCCCCCCACGGAGTTCCACCGAAACGAGCTTCTGATCGGGGTACCCGTTGTAAGGGTCTCCCGTCCCCATCCCGGGCTCCAACCCCAGCAGAACAGACACGTCATCGCTGAGCTGGTACAGCAGGCCTTGTCCCCAGGAAGCAGGGTTCTCCCACACCGGTTCCCATCCTCTGTACGTCAACCGCAGTGCCTGACTGGGGCTGGCGGTTACTCCGGTGAATCGACTCAGACCACTCCCGTCGACGTCATCGGGTAGCGGATCGTGGACAGCACGACCCAACTGTGGGAAAGGCTGCAAGATTTCGTAGTCGGCGAACACGTCGGACCACGCGCCCACCGTATCGGGTATGTGCGCGGGGTGTACTAGCCCGATACGGCCCTCCGGTAGCTCGACGGTCTGGTCGTCGATGTCGGCCAAGGTACTGTCCTCCGCGACCCGGAACACGACTGTAGGCAGACCGCTGTCATCGAACGATGCCCACAGCAGTCGCCGTGCAACGTGAATCAGCAGCGGATGGCCGAGCACGAAGTCGTCGAATTCTGTCCTAGTCCAGCGGCGCCCGGTAACCATCGAACGGTTCAGGCGTTTGATCTGCTCGGCAGCAACAGCTTTCGTTTCTCGCTTAAGCTCGGTGAATCGCTTCTTCGCACTCTCGGCGAGAACAACGTCGTCATTTCTGGTGGGTTTGGGCAGTCCTGACGTCTTCTTACCTCCTCCGTCGAGCACATAAGGCACGAGAGCCTCCGTGAAACCGACGGTGAACATCCGCGTCCCGTAGTCGAAGTTCATAGTGCCGTCCGGCGTCAGATCGAGATCAGGAACGATCCGGTCGGCCAGCTGTTCTCGATCGAGCCCGAGACTGTCGGCCAACTCTGCGACGCGTTGTGCCGCTCCGTTCTTCAACGACTTGAACTTCATTTTTCGGGAGATGTGATCGAGTTCTGTCAACGCGCGGGCTGACCCATGTGCAGCCAGTGCATCGAGACCGAGTTGTGCTCGTGCTGCACCATTCTCACCTGGCCACCGTCTGACGAGGGGTGCCAATCTTGCCACGGTCGAATCGTCGCCGAGCCAACCCAGCGCAAGAATCACCCAGTTGTCCTTCGACGGAGCGCCGGCACCCCACCATCGTTCGAATAGTTCCCACGCGGCCTCGGCGAGCGACGATCGGTCACAGTACGCAGTTACTACATCGAGTCCGGCGTAAGGAGCGTCCGCGGTTCCGATTGCGCACATCGTCAGGATCGTCGACACCGCCGACGTCGGCAGTGCGGCTGATCGATTCTCGTTCAGAATCAGCGGAAGTGAAGAGACATCCACCCAAACCGGAGTTTTCGGTATCCGCTTGGGCAACATCTCGAGCGGGTCGAGATCGACAATGCCGGCGACTACCTGCCCGGCTTCGGGGCCGTACCGGTTCGCTCCGTCGACCACTGTCTCGCGTGAGGTTGTTCTGGCGAGCGCACGCAGGGCGGCGGCAGCATGATCACGTTGAGCACCTGCCGGACCCACTGCGTCTGGAACGAGTAGTGCCACTGCATCTTCAGCGTGTCGAACCAGCCACGCCATCGCAGGTTTGCGGAGATTCTTCCTGGTGGCGAACATCGTCGCATGCACGCGCGCGACATCGATATCGACATATGGCATCAAGTATGGCGCCGCGGCACCTGGATGAGCGCGCGTGAAGCGAAGCATCAGCGGCAGCGCATCGAGTTCGTAGCGAGCGACAACCCGAAGTGGATCCTTGAGCGAGGTTCCGGGCCAGTCCGTCAGGAACGGGCGCGCGATTTCGTCTGGGGCCAGTAGAAAAATCACCCAGGTGTTCCAGTCATGGGTGGAACGCGGTGATACATCCTGCACATACTGTTTGTAATTTTCCCACGTGGTGTAGGAGTAGTCGCTCGGAGTGTTCTTGATTTGTTCGAGTTCACCTGGAAGCCAGACTATTCGGCTGATTTCAGGAGCAACGAGATCACCGATCACCGCGACCTCGAGCGCTTTCTTTCTGTTCGACCATGGCGGCGCGACGAGAATGGGCGGAAGATCCGTGGCCTCGGGCGTCGGCGTCGACAATTCGGCGATCCTTCGCCGTGCAGGCTCGGGAAGTGTAGGCGACAGCTCGGCGGCGATGTCGGGATTCGCCCGCACGTGACGGTCCAACAGGTCGATATCCCTCTCTGCCAATATCTTCAATGCTCGACGTGGGTAATGTTGCATTGCGTGTAGGACCGCGGGCAACGCACTCTTCACGTGGCGACGTTCGACCAGAGCAGTGAAGGCTTCGTCGGTGGGTATCGCCGAGAGCGCCCAGAGGATTCGGAGCAGTGTCGCCTCGTCCCTCATGTGTCCGTACTGGTTTGGTTTGTCGAACGCATCGACCAACAGTCCGGTAAGACCTGCACCTATGCCGTCAACTACTGCGGCAACCATCGCGTCGTCCTCGAGCCAACTGCGCATTGCGTGTGAGTCGGCGACCCGTTCGAGCTGCTGTACCGTGTTCGACGAAACCGTCAGCTGAGTGTTCCAGTGATACCACCGAGCGCGCATTCCCATGATGAGTTCTTCCGACCATCCTTCCTCGGTCGGAAAGATGTACGACGCCGTCAAACGGCGGGTGCTGTTGGTGCGCATCGACGACGCCACCTCTCGGGCTGCGGCGTAGTCCTCGTCAGAGGCTGTCGCCAACAGACCGCGCATACGGTCGAGCATGTGCTCTCGGACCACTTGCGCATCAGGTTCGTCCGTCCGCCCGAGCTGCTCGCGCAGTACATACTCAGGCATCTTGTATCCCGCAGCTGGCGACTCACCGCCGATGTTCGCCACTACAATTACCGCGTCGGGTCCCAGCTCTGACACAGGCACCGAAACATGAACGAACCGCAGGTCGGCCCATTCCAAGAGTGCTTCGACCGCGAAGACCAACCCGTGCCGTGCCACCAACCCGTCCACGAGAAGTGTCGATTGTTGCCGGTCATTATCTGCGTAGCGGCCGAGTATGCAGTACAAAGCAGCTGCACCGACAGCGGAGATCTCACCGGCTTGATACTTCCGGGCGGCGAGGGTGAGCTCGTCAGGATCAGGATCATTGACCAAATACGCTGAACTGAATTCGCCAAACTGGTCGTCGCTGTCGAATTGTCGATCGAGTTCGGCACCGGCTGCGGGATCGACAGGTGCCACGTCGGCGGCAAAACCGCCGCGCCGAGGGTACTTCATCGGCAACCACGACGCGGGCGGCACGGCAGTAGATTCGGTCGTGGTGTGGTTCACGCGTCTCCTCGAGATCCCGGCCCGGTCGGCGGGCGTAGCCAGAATGATAGCGATCCGAACGATCGGCTTGTTCGACATTCCCGAACGCGGCCCCCGACAGCGGTTGCGGTGACGTCCTCCTGCACATTGGCACAGGGCCGAATACGGGATCGACGCTACAAGCGACTGGTCGAGTATCTGCTGCTGCTGACAATCGAGCCGCCGACGGACCGGTGGACTGCCCACGTCGCACGCGGAAATAGCGGCGAGTATCTTGGTTCCGAAGAATGCCGCAAGCTTCCCACCTCCCGACACTCGATTGTCTTGGGCGTTAACATCGACAGATGCTCACTCGAGTCGATCTGACGATGGATTGCACAGACCCCGACCGCTTGGCTACGTTTTGGAAGATAGCCGCTGGATACGTCGATGAGCCACCACCGCAGCCTTTTTCGACCCGGGAGGAGTGGCTGGCCACTTTCGACGACGAAGGCGACGGGATGGGCGGCGCTTGGTTGCACCACCCGCTCGGAGTGGCTCCCCGACTCTGTCTACTACAGGTTCCTGAATCCAAGGTCGCCAAGAACCGATTGCATCTCGATCTCCGGGTATCCGGAGACGGGACCCCAGTTGAGAAGTGGGCGACAATCCTTCGCGAGGTCGAACGACTACTACGCGCGGGCGCCTCAGAATTGGAAAGATTCGAAGGTCACCATGTGAGCATGGCCGACCCAGAGGGCAACGAATTCTGCGTGGCGTGATTCACCCGCCTGCCCGAGATTCTCACGAGAAGGCCTGGCAGTCCGGGTGATTGCCGGGATAGGGCAGAACCTCCTCGAGGGCGAGCCCTATGGCAAAGGCCGTGTGGTCGTCGTACGGCCGCGTAACTATCTGTGTACCGGTAGGGATTCCGTTCCGAGCGAAACCGGTGGGGATTGTCAGCACCGGGCAGTTGCTCAGGATGTTGAAGGTGATGGCCGGTACGGCCTCGAGATAGAATCCCAATTCTGTTCCAGCCACATTGATTCCGTGCCCGACGTAGTCGACGCCGGCAAGAAAGCCATCGGTCACCACTGCCGGAGTGATCAACGCGTCATAGGTGTCGAACAGGGATCCGATCGAGGAATACAGTTCGGCTTCGATCGCGAGTCCGTCGAGGAAAGTCGCGTCACCACGGGTGCGGCGTGCCCATCGCGCGAATTCCTTCGCGTACTCCGTGACCTTGTCGGGGTGCGCGGACGCTTCGGCGGAGATCGATGCACCGAACACGTGATCGTAGTGAATGGCGGCCGCACGCATGATTGCAGCGCGTGACAGGTCGACTTCGATGATCTCCGTGCGTGCGCCCAGCGCAGTGAGGGTGTCCACCAACTTGGCGGTGTTGGCGGCAACGTCCGGATCAACCGGCCAGTCACCCAACGCCGGGATCACGGCGATACGCATTCCTGTCAACGAATGCGTTGCGAGGCCGGGCAGCGGCGATGCCGGCACATGCGAGGCAATGTCAGTGGAAGTCGGTCCCGCGATGACCGACTGCAGTGTGAGGCAATCACTTACGGTGCGAGCCATCGGACCGCAGTGGCAGTAGCGATCGAGATTGAAGGGCGGATCGACGGGGACACGGCCGTGCGGTGGCTTGAACCCGACAATTCCGTTGAGAGACGACGGAGTTCGGATCGATCCTGCAACATCGGAACCGGTAGCCAAGTGCGTCATACCGGTGGCAAGTGCGACTGCCGATCCACCGGAAGACCCGCCGGAGGAGTATTTCGTGTTCCACGGATTGCGAGTGACGCCCCACAACTCGGACTGTGTGAACGCGGCCGAGGAGAATTCCGGGGCCGTCGATCGCGCGTGGACAATGGCACCGGCGTCGACGATCCGCTGCACGAAAGTCGAAGTGTGGGTGGCGATCAAGTCCTCATAGACCTTGGACCCTTGAGTCCACGGTTGGCCTTGCACCGGTTCATCCTCTTTCACCACAACCGGAACACCGGCGAGCGGAAGGCTGACATCCGAACCGCGGGCGTAGTGGCGTTCCGCTGACTTCGCTTGTACCCGTGCAGTATCGAAGAAAGTGTGTCCCAATGCATTCAAGGTCGGGTTGAGCGCCTCGATACGTTCGATGGTGGACTCGAGCACCTCCACCGGAGACAGCGATTTGTCCCGGTAGCGTTCGAGCATCTCGGTCACATCCATGAATGTCGAAACGGGTGTCTGGCGCATATCTGTTGTCCTGCCTCTATGAAGGTTTCGTGTAGGCGGCTAGGTTGTCAGTTCGTGCTTTGCCACGACGGGATTGCGGAATGTGGCGAGCAGCATTGCGAGAGTGGCGATTCCCGCGGCTATCCAGAAGACCGTTTCGGAACCGGAGTGGTCATGAATGCGTCCACCCGCGAACGCGCCGAGGGCGATGCTTGCATTGAAGACTGCAACCCACAGAGCCGCAGCGGCCTCTCGGTGAACGGGGGCTGCTTGTGCGATCCATGTTTGAGTACTCACCGATACACCACCGTAGAAGAGGCCCCAAGCCGCCATGAGCAGAGCAGCTGTGATCAAGGTAGTAGCCGAGATCGGGAACAGGGCAAGGGTGATCGCTACTCCCGCGCTGAGGATGACGACCACAGTCTTCGGTGACTTGGTGGCAGATGGCCCGGCTATGAAGTTGCCGACAACGCCCAGAGCCCCGTAGATCAAGAGCATCGTGCCGATCTGCGCAGGGTGCAATCCTGCGAAGAACTCCAGCCCCGGACGCACATAGGTGTACGCCGCGAAATGAGCGGTGACGATAAGCGCGGTAATCGCGATTCCGACCCGGACTCCCGGGTTCCGAAAAGCCACCACGAGACTGCCGAGCGACAAAGCTTGATCAGCTGGCATCACGGGTAGGACAGCGAACATGGCGAGCGCGATCAGCGTCGCGGCGCAGCTGAGAGTCCAGAATGCCACGCTCCACCCGGCCGCTGCTCCGATATACGTCCCCGCAGGGACACCGAGAACTGAGGCAACCGCGATTCCGCTGAAGATGATCGTGGTCGCCAACCCGACGGATCTGGAACCCACCAATTTGGGTGCCAAGCTAGCGGCGAGTGCCCAGACTCCGCCCATGCTCACACCGAGTAGGACGCGAGCACCAGCGAGGACAGCGAAGCTTGGTGCGAGAGCCGTGAGGGCGTTCGCCGCTGCGACTACAAACATCAGGACGATAAGCGTCGACCGACGATCGAAGCGCCGGGTCACGATGGGCACGAACGGGGCAGTGGCCGCTGCCACCAACCCGGTAATGGCCAGTGAGAGCCCGATGGTCCCTTCGCTTTCCACCAGGTCAGCACCGATCGGTGTGAGTAGCCCGACCGGCATCATCTCTGCCGCGACAACGATGAAGGTGGACGCTGCGATCAGGGCGACCGCAGCCCAGTGGTTCTCGATGGTGTGTGCGTGGGTTGAGGACGTGGGCGCGGGGCTGTTCTGCCCGGGCGCGGAATGTGGCATGTAACCAGAGAAGCTCCCGCACGCCCAAGGATCAACGGCGAATCGCTCATCCAACCATTAGCTCAATTCATCGATGAGCCATGATGGAGTGGTCGAATGAGTCGAAGGTCGGAGTGAAAATGTCGGAGCCTCCGATGCGTGAGATCGAGTGTTTCCTCGTTCTCGCTGAAGAACTGCACTTCGGTCGCACCGGCGAACGACTGTTCATCTCCCAGGGCCGAGTCAGTCAGCTGATCAGCGGGTTGGAGCGCCGTATCGGCACCAGCCTGGTAGCGCGCACCAGTCGCCGCGTACACCTGACTGAATTCGGTGCCGAGTTTCTTGCGTCGTTGGCTCCCGCGCATCGTGCGCTTGTCGGAGTAATCGAGGACGCTCAGTCAAGAGCACGCAACATGCCGACGCCGCTTCGGGTGGGTTTCCAAGGAGCAATTTACGATTCGATCGCGGCTGCTGTCTCTCGTTTCGAGATACAACATCCGCAAACTTGCGTGACCATCAAAGAATTACCCCTGGGTGATCCGTTCAGTGATGTACTCGCCGGGCGAATCGATGCGGCAGTGGCACTTCTCCCCGTAGATGAGCCCGAGCTGACGACCGGGCTCGTCTTTTCTCGACAGCCCCAGACCCTGGCCGTCTCAGTCCATCACCCGTTCAGTGAACTGGGCGTGATCGACCCCGAGCAGTTGGCGCAGATCTGTCTCGTACCCATCACCGGCCCCGCCCCCGACTATTGGCAGCGTGTGAATTCCCCGAGCACGACGCCGGGCGGAGCCACGATTCCCACGCAGGGCGGGGCGAGCACCGTTCAGGAAGGCCTGTCGCAGGTCGCATTCAGTCAGGTCGGCCTCATCCTGTGCGCGGCAACCGCTGCATACAGCCAGCGCTCGGACATCACATTCGTACCGATCAACGGATTACCCGAATCTGCTTTGGGCCTCGTGTGGCGTACCGATCTCGAAAGCCCACGACTCCGCGCTTTCGCGAAAGCGATCGAGGAAGCACACACCTGTTCCGCCTGACGGCGATCAGCCAAGTCGCGGAAGGACTCCGGGCCGTGGGGATGCATCGTGTGTGGGATGATCGCGCCATGTCTGCGATCACCGACTACTTCACCGCACGCACGGATGAGCACGCCACCTCCGCCCTCGAGGGTCTCGTCGACTTGGAACCAGCGGTGATCGAGGCGAACGATGCCTCTCGCCCGCGGGTTCAGTTGGCTGCGGATGGGACTCCAGTTCTGCAAGCGAAAGGCGTCGATCCGGTTGTCGCGCTCGGCCGACTGGAAGCAGCCCTCACCGCTCGCCCCTACGACGAGGTCGCCAAAGGTCCACGCTGCGGGAAACTCGTCGCAATGAGCGACGACGGCGACACCCTCGTGCTCACGGTTACCGACGAATTACGCGATGCACTAGCGGAATTGAACGCTGAAGGTGTCGCCGCCACTGCGGCGGCCTGGGCGATCGACGAGACCAGTGAACCGTCGGAGGACGCAGTGCCGTTCCTGACCGCCTTCGCCGACCTAGCGACCAGAGCTGTGGCTCAGGGCGAACGGATGTATGGCTACGTCGTCATCTGAGCTTTGCGACTCCGCCGACCTGATTGGAAGGCTGTTCGTCTTCGACAACTCCGGATCTGACCGTCACCCCGGGATCTGCATGGCCAGATCGTTGCGGTCGAAGTCGGAGAACTGCTGGGTGTCAATGCAGTATCCACAGCTCGCTCCGAAGAACTCGGTGCGAGCGTTCGGATCGTCGAGTAGCCAGTACCGCAGCCACGCCGTGCTCGGCCCGCGCATATCGCCGCCGTTGATCGCCGTACCGAAGTGCGTGGCGCCGCGCAGTTCCAGATACTCGGCAGGCACGTGGTCGGCGTCCTCGTACATCGCCCGCACGATCGCCGGCCAAACGATTGCGTCGGCCTGGCCGGCCAGATAGAGAACCGGCTCGTCGATGAGATCGACATCATTGAGCGGGCCAGGCTGGATCGCGACGGCAGTGTCGACGCGGTCGTCGATCGCCGCATTGATCGCCGCAGACCCGCCCTGCGAGTGCCCCACCGCACCAATGTGTTCCAGGTCGACTTTGCCGTAGAAGACACTCGACGGGCTGGCCGCCTTGTCCGCGATGAGGTCGATTCCCGACCGCATAGTGATGGCGAAGTTGCTTGCCGGTGTATTGGCGGCGACCACGATGAATCCGTGGCTGGCGTAGTGGCGCAACAAGGAGGTGTACGCACCTGGGAGCACACCGGTCCCGTTCCCCCAGATCACAACAGGGTGCTTCTCGCCGCGCGCGCCGAGCTGGCGCGGGTAGTACAGAGTGTGTACCAACCCGATCGAGACATTCGGCGTGTACGGCCCTGCACTCGCCCAGTCGTGCCCGACGCTCGGGATGCCGGGCGTATCGGCAGCCGCTGTTCCGGTTGCGCCCGTGAGTCCTAGCGTCGCGCACAACGCAACCGCCGCTGCAGCATTCACGAAATGTTTCAGAGACTTTTGCATGAAAGTCAACCTTTCGAAGTTGATCCGGAGTGACGTGTATTACATATTCACGGCAGGGTGACCCGTCGGCTTTGTTCGAGGAAATGGACTATCCCAGAAGTGTTGTGTCTGTAGACAAAAATCATCGTTCTCGGCGAATGACCGGCCGACGCAAACACCCAGGGCGCGAAGTCGAGATCGCCTCGGCCTACGGCTTCCGCGCGGATTGCTCGGCACACAGCCGTAGGAAATGTTCGACGACCTGCGTGTTCTGGCCGTCCTTTGCCACGGCTGCGATCTTCCGTGGCGGCAGTTCGAGTATCTCGCCCACAGTGCAGCCGCGTTCGGATGCTCGCTCGGCACTGGAGAGTTCGAGGATGACAGCACCGATCCCTTCGTATGCGAAATCCGCGAAGGCATCGCGATGCTGTGACCTCATCACGAAGGCGTGGTCGATTCGCGGTTCGATCGAACGCAGATGGCGATAGACATCGGAAGTTTCGAACCGCGGTGCGACGACCAAGCCGATGCGCATGAGGTCCTCGCCGATGAATACCCCGCCCACCGGTGGCGGGGTGCCGGGCGGGCAGACAAGGCGCAACTTGTGGTCCGGAAGGCGCACCATTCGAGTCCCGGGAACGCCGGTGGGCGGCGACTCCATTATTGCCACGTCAGCGGTGCCGGCCATGACCGGGTGAATCGCATCGGCCACAGATGACCCCGGCGGAACCGAGATGGTGATTCTCAGGTTCGGCACCTCCGAGCGCAGCGCTCCGAGCAGCACCGCTGTGGGATCGTCCGCAAGGCTCGCTGTCGTGGCAACACTGAGGTGGGGGACTGCTGACAGTAAGAACTCGCGCTCGACCACTAATCGGTCGAGCGCGGCCAGCGCTTCGCGTGCTGGATCGATGAGATTCCGTCCGCGCGCAGTCAGCGTCGCGCCGGCCCGGCCCCGATTGAAAAGTCGTCCTCCGACG
Source organism: Rhodococcus sp. P4_F3_2 (assembly GCF_056401335.1). Lineage (NCBI taxonomy): Bacteria > Bacillati > Actinomycetota > Actinomycetes > Mycobacteriales > Nocardiaceae > Rhodococcus > Rhodococcus sp. P4_F3_2. The sequence continues at coordinate 88,756 of NZ_JBFUJN010000014.1, read as the reverse complement.
CGTCTTTCGAGTCGCGCAATTGATTGAGAGACGCTCGATGTTCCTGTGAACTGGTTTGCCGCTGCTGCCGTGATACTGCCGTGTTCGACGACCGCGAGGAAGTCTTGTAGCTGCCGCGGATCGATTCGCGGGGGCGCGGACTCTCCGAAGTTGCTCATCGGGCGTTCCCCATTCCACCTTCGTCACGTAATCGGCTGGTCGTCTCGATAAACGCTTGTGCCGCAGGCGATGGCGTCGAACCGTGGAACATCCAGATATCACGAGTGAGCGGGGGCCGAGTACGACACAGCACCACACCTTCTCCGACTGTATCGGCGACAGATTCGGGAAGGAAGGCGACGCCGACTCCCGCGCGTACAAGTGGGATCATCGAGGCCACAGAGATAGTCTCCGCAACCACCGCCCCGTCCACAGTGCCTTCGCCCAGGCGTTCCGCCAACAGTCGCCGAGTGACATCGTCACGCGGGCTGGTGATCAATCCGATTCGCAACAGATCCGTCAACGCCGCTACCCCCTCGCCTTCACTTCGTGCGGCGGGCACCAGCGCAACGATTTGTTGCCGGCCGAGAAGGATACGTTCAACACCCTCGTCGAACACCTCGTCCACCCCGAGGCCGATATCAGCCTGACCCGAGGCGACCACCGTTCCGATTCCGTCGGTGTCGTTGCTGAGCATCGTCACCGCAACATTGGGAAACTTGCTTTTGAACGCACCGAGGGCCGTGGCCGCCGGATCACGCGCCAATGTTCGCGGACATACGACCGTCAGCCGACCCCGCTGCACGACGTTCAATGGATGCAAAGCGTGATCCAAATCCCGGTATGCCCGAAGCACTTGGGCCGCCGGACCTGTGAGATCGCGTCCAGCGTCGGTCAGGGTGACTCCCCGCGAGCCACGGCGGACGAGCGTCAGGCCGCACTCTTTCTCCATTCTGGCCAGAGCCTCCGAGATTGTCGGCTGGCTGACCCCCAGTCCGCGAGCAGCAGCGGAAATGCTGCCCCGATCAGCAAGGGCGAGAAAGTATTCCAGATGACACCGGTCCATTGGGATTCCCTTCTCATGGAAGTCCGCGTGCGCGCCCGATTCTGCGCCCGTCAGCCATAGGTAAACCCTATGGCATACCTCTCGAATGTGGCGTAGACGGGAAGAAGAATCCCGTGATCTGCTTCACATATGAACGCAGTGAGCAACAACCCGGGGAGCTTCGACCAGACGCACCCGTCTGCTTTTGTCGAGCACCTATCGCCGCCTGTGAGCACTACGGAGAAGGCGCCGAAATGACCGAAACCATCACCGCTAGTTCGCCATCCGGCGCTACGTCACCCCGTTCCGCGAGGCGGGCACGCTCTGAGCCGAAGCCCGCTCGACAGCGTCGATCCGGTACACGACGCACCATCGGGGTACGACTGGCCCAGGCCGCACTGCTTTTGGTCCTACTCGGAGCGTGGCAGCTCGTCGCATCGCAAGGTTGGATCGAGCCAGTTCTGGCCAAAACGCCAGGCGAAGCCTGGAACTACTTCACCGCAGCAGTGCAGTCGGGGGAGATTTCGACGAACTTGCGTGCCACGATGACTGCCGTCGTGATCGCGTGGATCCTCGCAAGCGCAGTCGGGGTGGCGGTAGGGCTCTCCCTCGGACTGCTTCCGACCCTCGAACGCATCATGAGTCCGTTTCTGGATGCGGCGAATGCCATGCCACGTCTTGCGCTGGCACCTCTGCTTATCGTCATCTTCGGGATCACGATGACGGCGAAGGTCGCTCTCGCGTTCACACTCGTATTCTTCATCGTCTGCTCGAGTGCACGAGCCGGTGTGAAGTCAGTGGACGACGAATGGCTCCGACTTTCCACTGTCCTGAATGCCAGTAAGACACAGGTGTTCTGGCACATTCTCCTCCCCGTCGCGACACCTGGCATTTTTGCCGGTCTTCGGTTGGGGCTGATCTATTCACTGCTTGGCGTCGTGGGTTCTGAACTGATCTCGTCACGGGACGGGCTGGGCCAGCTTGTGTCGATCTACTCGGCCCAGTTCCGGATGGAAGCGGTCTACGCGATCCTCATACTTCTCGCAATCGTCGCAGTCGTCCTCAACCAGGCCATGAACTTCGCTGAGCGTTACCTCCTTCGGTGGCAGCCGCCGGCTCGACGATGACAGGAATCATCATGGATACCAATGTGATTACACCCGCAGTGCAACTCGACGGACTGACGATATCCTTCCCCTCGCCCGACGGGTCGGCGAAAACTGTGGTCGATAATCTCGACCTCACAATCCCTCGCGGACAGTTCGTCAGCCTGGTCGGCAGGAGCGGTTGCGGAAAGACCACTCTGCTCAACGCGCTCGCTGGATTGGTGGACGCAACAGAAGGGAAGACCGAGGTCCTCGGCACAACGCCATTCGACGCTCGTTCTCGGATGGGCTTCATGATGGCCCGAGATGCGCTGTTCCCGTGGCGAACAGCGCAGAAGAACGTGGAGTACGGTCTCGAATTGAGGGGAGTACCCAAGGCGGAGAGACGAACTCAATCCGCGCGCTGGCTTGCGGCCGTTCAAATGTCCGAGGCGTCACGGCTGTGGACTTGGCAACTCTCCCAAGGGATGCGCCAGCGTGTCGCGTTGGCCCGAACGTGGGCTCTGGATCCGGACATCTTGTTGATGGACGAACCGTTTGCCGCCCTCGATGCGCAGACCCGAGTCGAAGTACAGCGAGAATTCCTCGAGCTTTGGCAATCCCAGGTAGGCCGGACGGTCATCTTCGTAACCCACGACCTCGGCGAAGCCATCTGTCTCTCCGACCGCGTTCTGCTGCTCGGGGCCGGCCAGGTGATCGACGACGTCAGCATTGACATCGAGCGCCCCCGCGAACTCGAAACCCTCACCGCCGAACCTCGATACATCGAAATCTTCAACCGGCTGCGTGGTCAGCTCGACCACTGATGTGCCCAGCCAACTCAGCTTGATTACTGATGTGCCCAGCCAACTCAGCTTGATTTCTGATGCGCCCAGCCATCAAGGAACAGGAATCCCATGAAACTTCGACCTTTTGTCGGCACAGTCATTGCAGCGTCCCTACTGCTTTCCGCGTGTGGAGGGGGAGGGCGTCCGAACGACGGTAGCGTCGCCATCGGGGTCTACCCTGCGAGTGCTTTGTCCCTACCTGTCTACGTCGCCGTCCAACAAGGAATGTTCGACAAGGAAGGCCTCCACGTCGAGCTCATCGACGGAAAGAACGGGCCCGAACTCATCAGCGGTCTCATCGGCGGTACAACCGATCTCGCGGTCGGTGCACCCGGAACCGTCGTGCCGGCCATAGAGCAAGGGCAGAGTCTGCGGCCACTGTCCCCGTACGGGTCGATCGATCTTGCCATCGCCGTGACGAAAGACAGCGGCATCACCACCATCGAGGATTTGCCCGGCAAGCGGATCGCCATACCGTCACGTGGCGGCGCGGCAGAGCAATTCGTCAATCAGCTTCTCGGAGAGAGAAACATCGACGCCTCCACGGTGCAATTCATCGCAGCGGCACCCACCGCGAGTCAGATACCACTCGCACGAAAGGGCGACATAGATGCCGCCGTTCTCACCGCTGCCAGCCAGGCCGTATTCGATGCTCAAGGAATACCGATGACGGCGATTACAGAAGTAGACCCGGTGGCCTCTGACGGCGTGAGTTCATACGGCCTGGGCACAGTGCTCGTCACGACAGCCACATTCGCTGAATCCGATGCTGCTGCCCCCGTTTGTGCGGCGCTCGAGGCCGCAGCAGGGTGGATAGCCGATCCCGCGAACGAGCAAGCAGGAGCTCAACTTCTCACCGAGCGAATGAATGTTCCTGCTGACAAAGCCAACCAGGTGTGGGCTTCGCAGAAGACCCTCTGGCCGGTCGAGATTTCAGCCCACCGATGGACCCAGAACGTCGCATGGGTGAACAACCAGACCTCGGGCAAGTCCGACGCAGACGTCCCTTTCGACCCCCTCTGCTGACCAACGCCCCATACACAATCCAGTTCGTCTATTACGAAAGAGAAGAAACGATGACACAACTCGCTGACCAGTCAACACAATCCGAGTCCCAGCACGATCGCCGGCAGCTCACCGAGGCTTGGTCCGCAGTCACCGACAGCCTTGCGACATTCGGTTCGACAGCTGCCGCCACAGGATCGCCGCTGGACAGCGCCGAAGGCGTACGGCACGCACTTCGCCTGTTCGGATACCTCGCCGAGATGAATATCGAACGCCAAGACGTGCTCCGACCTGAACTCTTCACTCTGATGTCACCGATGCGAAAGTTCTGGGGAGACGGCATCGACGTCGACTACTGGACTGCGATGATCGACCCCAACGAGACATACCGTATTCACGGTAACCGTGGCACAGTGCCGTACGTCGCCGTCCTCGCCAATCGCGTCGGCGCGTCTGGGACCGATCGGGTCGCCGACAACATCGTCATCGACGACAAGGTGTGTGACGCGGATGGCAACTTCGAGATCTTCGTCGCACAAGAGCTGGAGGGGCGCAGCGGCATTCGGCTGGATGAGCGCTGCTTCGACGTAGTAGTGCGTGTGTATCACAAGACGCGTAACGCGGAGATCGATCCCGTTCTCCACATCGAGCGCCTCGGTCCGCCGCCTGGTGCACGCCCCGATCTCGACACGGCGTGGCTGGCCCAGCGCCTCACGAAACTTGCTCGTGGCATGGACGTGAGCCTTCGACGCAGTCTTCAGCTCATCGAAACACTCAGTCAGTCTCCCAACGAGATTCGCGTGACCTCGGAGCAACGAGGGTGGGGAGACTTCTACGGCACCAGCTCCAACCAATACATTGCCGGCTGGTGGTCACTGAAAGACGCTACTGCCGTGGATATTACATTCACTCTCCCGGACTGCACCTACTTCGGAGTGATGCTGTACAACCACTGGTTCGAGTCCTTCGAGTACCGCGACCACACCGTCAACCTCAACGACGCACACTTCGAGCGCAATGACGATGGAACCGTGACAATCCGAATCGGGGGAGCAGAAGGTGACAGAAATCGATTGAACCCCTGCAACCACACCGAAGGCATCCTGTTGGCGCGCTGCCTGGAGCCCGCTGAGGATGTCACTTCGCCTCATGTGGAGATCATTCGATGACCGACGAAGTAGACCTGCCGTTGGCAGGTGTCCGAGTAGTGGAGATCGGTCAACTGATCGCAATACCCAGCGCCGGGCAGCAGTTGTCCGATCTCGGCGCCGAGGTCATCAAGCTCGAGCCCCCTGGCGGTGAACCGGCCCGACAAATCGACGCCGATTACGCGCGCGGCATCTTCTACGGGTACAACCGTGGAAAGCGTTCAATCTGCCTCGACCTCAAAGACTCCGCCGATCTGCAGCGGGCTCGGGATCTGATCGCGTCGAGCGACATCCTGCTGCACAATCTGCGCCCGGGAACGCTTGATCGACTGGGATTCTCCTCTGCCGAACTCCAACGTCTGCGACCGGAAATCATCAGCGTATCGGTGAGCGGGTACGGGGCGGAGGGCCCGTCCGCCACCCGCGCCGGGCTCGACATCGCTGCGCAAGCAGAGAGCGGACTGATGTCGGTGACGGGTGAGGCGGATGGCCCGCCACAGCGTGTGGGCGCACCGGTCATAGATCATGCAACGAGCTACGTCGTCGCCCAAGCGGTACTGGCAGCGCTACTGCGGCGCGATCGCACCGGCAAGGGCTCCTCCGTCCGAGTTTCCCTGCTCGACGTTGCGATCCACTTGCAGACCGCCAACTGGATCGAGTGGCAAGTGTCTGGAAAGGCTATGAGCCGCAAAGGGAACGGACAACCAAGCGTCGCACCTGCCGCAGACGTCTTTCGTGCCGTCGATGGCGAGCTGGTGATCAGCGGCTACCAACCGCGAGCCTGGATCGAACTGTGCAAGGCAATCGACCTGCCGGAGTTGGCCGACGACCCGAGGTTCACCACCAACGCGCTGCGCGTGGAAAACCGTGTTGACCTCGTCGCCACGATCGAGAAGCAGCTGTGCCACCGTAGCGCCGCGGAAGCGGTAGAGCATCTCACTGCGGCCGGAGTGGTTGCCGCACTTGTGCGTGACTACGACCAGGTGATCTGCGCCGACGACGTGGTTGCGAACCGTTCCTTCATCCCCGGCACCAACGAACATGGCGAACAATATTTGACGCCTGCCATGCCCTATCGCGCCGAACCTCCGATGGCACGAACTGGTCCCTCGCAGGTCCCGGCCTTGAACGAGTGGGCGTCGTCGATGGGCTGAATGCGTCACTCTGGCCGAAAACCACTTGGCAACAACGTAACTGACAAACCGATATCCATGCATCATCGAGGAGATGTCCAGTGCTGACAACCGCATTTACCGAGACGTTCGGAGTTCGTCACCCCATCGTCCAGGGCGGCATGCAGTGGGTGGGGAGAGCAGAACTCGTAGCGGCAGTTGCAAACGCCGGCGCGCTCGGCATGCTCACTGCTCTGACACAGCCGACACCTGACGATCTTGCCCGAGAAATATCCCGAACGCGCGAGCTCACCGATCAACCTTTCGGGGTCAACCTCACCATCCTCCCGACGATCACACCTCCGCCCTACGATGAGTATCGCAACGTGATCATCGACTGCGGAGTCAAAGTTGTCGAGACAGCCGGATCATCTCCCGCACCCCATCTGCCGCACTTTCACGCCGCCGGCATCAAGGTTCTCCACAAGTGCACCAGCGTCCGCCACGCGGTCAAAGCCCAAGCCCTCGGCGTCGACGGCATCAGCATCGACGGGTTCGAATGTGCCGGGCATCCAGGGGAAGACGACGTACCGGGTCTCGTCCTCATCGCTGCAGCAGCAGAGCGGATCAGCATTCCCATGATCGCGTCCGGTGGATTTGCCGATGGGCGAGGATTAGTGGCGGCCCTCGCGCTCGGCGCCGACGGCATCAACATGGGCACTCGGTTCATGTGTACCGAGGAGTCCCCGATTCACCACAACATCAAGCAGGCGATAGTCGCTGCCTCGGAGGTCGACACGGAACTGATTTTCAGGTCACTGCGCAATACCGCTCGCGTAGCACGCAACAGCATCAGCCTAGAAGTTATCGAAATTCTCTCCAGTGGCGGCAATTTCGAAGACGTTCGACATCTTGTTGCCGGTGCGCGGGGCAGAGCGGTGTTCGACAGCGGCGACCCGGAGGCTGGCATCTGGACGGCGGGGACTGTGCAAGGACTGATTCACGACATCCCCACAGTGGGTGAATTGGTGGAACGTATTGTCGCAGAGTCCGAAGCACTGATTGCCGGACGGCTTGCCGGCCTCCTGGATCCTGTCAGCGCCTGACGCTGTCCGAACCCGCTGAGCGCTACCGTCGGCCAGTTCTTCGCGCATGATCGCTGCCGTTGCGTTGGCCGACCCGCATGCCGCCGATACTTCGTCCTCGATGCGTCGTGCGGTGACGGTGAGCTCTTCCGGATCGCCTCGCGGCTTGTCATCGCGCTCGATCGTTTCGGGTGCATCCCGACGATCATTGACGTCGGGACGAGGAACGCATCGGAAGGAGCCGCGAGACTGACAATCGCGCCACCGCCCTCGAGGACCATGCGGTATCCAGTCGGTTCTCGAATTAGCGGCAGGGAGCGTCGAACAGCATCACCGTGATCTGCTCCTCGGTGACACCTTGCGCATGCACATAACGTAGTACCTCCATTCCCGGACCCACGGTCGACGGACGATGGAGAGCTCAGAACTCATGTCGCGTGGTGCATGGCCAAATACCTTGATAGGTAGGCATCCACACGACTGTGGCAGCTATTCGTCGTCATCGAAGGCCCGAGTTGGGTATCAGATGAAGGCGGACAACGGTTCTCGGCTACTTCAGGGAGGCAGAGCCGTGGCACCCATGCGAATCGCACCAGTCGGGCCCGGATGACGAAAAGCTCGTCGACGCGCTACGCTGCCCCTAACCCGACACGACCACAGATCCGGACACCATGACCGCATCGGCCGAACCGACACCCGACGACGTGGTGTCGGCCGCAAAAGCGCTGCACGCGCTCACCGCGATACCGGACCACTCACCGCGGTGGTCGAACACGGCAGAACCGACTCAATGGACTGCGACGCACACGATCGAGCACATCAGCGACGCGCTGCTCTTCTACAGCGGCCAGGTAGCGAGACGGGCCGACGCCAAACTACCGGTCCTGCGCGACGGTCGTGATGCCCCTGCATCCGAGCATCTCGACAACGTCCTTTCGTCCGCACATGTACTCGCCGCTCTGCTCCGCGACCTCGCGGAGGAGCGTGCGTTCCACCCCAGCGGATCAGCTGACGCGCCAGGGTGGGCTGGCATGGCTGTCACCGAAATACTGGTTCACGGCACCGACGCAGCACGTGCCCTGGGTGTCGGGCTGATTCTTCCCGAAAATGTTTGTGCGAGAACAGTCTCGCGGGTTTTTCCCTGGATCGATCTGACTTTGGCCAGGCCGCCCGAGTTACTGCTGGCCATCACCGGCCGATTCTCCATCGACGGCGTTCACTCCGATCCCGATTGGTGGTGGCAATCCGCTCCGCTCGTCGAATGGGACGGCCTCCCCAGGCGTCGCGATGTCAAACCGGGGTGGACCTGACAATCACGGAAATCGATTCGCGATGGCCGCGATGATTTCATCGGGCGCGTGCTCCTGGATGAAATGCCGTGCATGAGGTAGTTCGACGACGTCAAGGTCGGTGAACGTCTCGCGTATCCGCGGGATACACGCTTTCGGACGGAACACCATATCCCGCATCCCCCACACTGCAAGAGCCGGTTTGTCCCCCAGTAGCGCGGGCACGTCCTGGGCGAGTTGGGCCAACTGTGCTCGTGCGGCACGGATTTCCTTGGGCATGACCGCGAGCCCACGCCGCGATTCCGCTGTAGGTTGCACATTGCGATAATGGTCAGCCTCCTCCTCGGTTAACGTGCGGCCAAGTTCCCCGAGCAAGAAACGCTCCACAAGGAGATTCTGCTCGAGTATGCGGCGTTGCATGGGTCGACTACTCATGATCACGCTGAATGCTTGATTGGCCAGTGGCTCGATCGGCCAGAACACTGTGTTGCCCAGCACGATCCCTCTGACTCGATCTGCCCGCTCGGTTGCCGTGCCCAGCCCGATAGGTCCACCCCAGTCCTGCCCCATCAAGACAAAGCCGTCCAACTGAAGATGGTCGATCAGTTCACCTAAAATCGTCGTGTGCTGTGAAATTCTGTATCCGAAATTGTGCGGCCGCTCGGACAGCCCGAAACCCAGGTAGTCCACCGCAATGCACCGGTACCGGTCGCGCAGCCCCGCCACGACTTTCCGATAGAGGAAACTCCATGTAGGGGAGCCGTGGCAGAACACAATCGGCGGACCCGTCCCCTCGTCGATGTAGTGAACTCGACCGGCAGACGAGTCGAACCAGCGCGACTCGAACGGGTACACAGTCTTGTCTGGAACGAAATCGATCATCATGTGGTGCCTCCTTGTCCGACCTATCTCCCCATGTCGCGCAATAGACCCAGCGCGTATTCGAATATCACGCACGACATTCTCGCTACACCTGTAGCAGCAGCGTGATTGCTACGCTACACCTGTAGCATCGAATCGTGTCTACACAAGCGGCTGGCAGCCATGACCGTCGAGAGCTGATCGCCAACAGCGCCATTCGCGTCATTGCCCGTGACGGAGTTCGCGCGCTCACTCACCGAGTGGTCGATATAGAAGCCGGAATCCCCCAGGGCGCGACCTCGCACCATGCAAGAACTCGACTCGCGCTCATCGAACTCATCGTCAACACCCTTGCCGAACGCGCGATAGCTGACGCCAAACAAGCTGCAGCCTTTCTCAATGCAACGGCACAAGGTGAGCACCAACTGAGCATTTCTGATCTGGCAGGCGTGATCACCGCACTTGTCGAGACACTTTCGGACCGCCGCGACGACATGAAGGCGCGCTACGCCCTTGTTCTCGAACTCGGTGACGAACCACTGCTTCGAAGAAAGCTGACAACACAGTCCGAGGTTCACGCCATAAGCCGAGAAGTGACAGCGATACTTTTCGACAGAGCAGGTCTGCCGAGTTCCGACGAACGAGTCGACGAGTTGATCACCCTCACGGATGCGCTGGTCTTTCACCGAACGATCATCCAAGAGAACACATCCCCTGAATCTATCCTCGCCGCCTATCTGCGAGGCGTAGCTTCCCTCGCAGGCGACCTCATTGGAGAGTCGTGAAAACTGACCGAGTTGATCGCACCGCTTGCAAGCCGATCCGTCTTCGATTTTCGACCACAGACACTTCCCTGACCGCCGGTGCTCAGCGACCCTAATTCGCACGAGGCCAGTACTGGGACATGCGCCCACGGAGTCGCGTTGCCACACATGCATTCCGATAACAAACGAGGAAGAAGGGGCTGCCACCATCGTCAGATCTTGAGATCTTCACCTGCGCAAATGCAATGGTCAAGACGGATTCAACCCAGAACAATGGGACGAGCGCGATTAACAAGGCGTACCTCCCGTTCTCGTGTGGCGTTGACGACAGTCAAGAGATCAAGAACGCCGCGACCTCGGTCAAATCACCAAAAGATGAGACACGCACCTTTGGATACAGCCCCGATGGGGACGAGTTTCGTCACTGACGATGGGACAAACTAAGCTAAGAGATCCAGCCTGAATTCCTGTGCATTCGACACTCGCCTGCCGGTCCGCATGGGTGAAAAGGAAAGCCGACGGACACGGCGGCGGGTCAGAAACCGCTCCTCAGTTTGTATAATCTACTCGCCGATCTCTAGACCCGCCTGCCACCCATCCTCACTCTGATCGCGGCGCAGCATTCAGCGATCACAATGCCATAGATCGAATTACGTTGCAGTGCAAGCATTTAAGCGTCAAAATGACAGAAGATGAGTTATCGGCATGCAATGGAGCGCCACTAGTGGGCCGCGGCACAGCCTCATTGACGTCATCGTAAGCGAAGCCACCACGAGCTGACCAGAACTGATCTGCCGCCCATTCCTCTCGAAAACTCTGGGCATGGCGCCAGCCGCTACGCGAAACCCGGTGCACTCTCGAACCGCAGTTTGAGTGAGAACCGTCGGGCCGCGCGCCGGTGGTAAGGCGGTTGGACCGTCAGTCCTCATGATGCTTGTCGTCAGCACGAGCCTGGAATTCCGAGAACTGTTCGTCGAGGTTTTCGACCTTCTCGTCCGACATCTCCGTGACGTGGTCGGCGAAAGCTGTCCCGGCGACTGTGCCGCCGGTCCCGGGCACCGTGACCGTCTCTCTTGATCCAGGCTCGTATCTTTTGTCCATCTCGTCCGCGAGTTCTTTCGCCCCGTCAGCGGTGTCGGGACTTGTTTCGGATCCAGTCGTACCCTCTTGGCCGGCATCAACGTGCCCGGAACTTTCCACGTTCACTGGTATCCCACTCTCTGCATCGACACCGACCGGTCGTCGCTTCAGGCAACCTGCTGACACTCGAACGGGTTGCTCGGCAGCCTGTTTCGTCGACATATCAGTTGCGGGGTCACGACGCATTGGAGGTACCCCGTCCGCCGCACGGCGAATCCGGAATGTTGGTCCGCGGTATCCAACGACCTACACGCGCGGTGGTACAGGGACTGCGAGATCCTCGCGGACGAATCAGGCCGCCCCACCATGAAATCGGCCCCGACACCCTTGCCCCAATTACTCGTCGATGCGGTTCGACATCCGCAGCGAAGTTGCGGTGGTTACTAGGAGGTAGGTCGGGGTAGCCCGCGTATCGGCGGTGGATCCGCGGTCCGCGGAGCACTCGTCGAGCACAAGCTGAGCATCATGTAAAGCACGCACCGACGAAGGGACGACCCCGATATGAGCAACTCCGAAACCACGTCCGCCTTGATCAACCAGCTGCGCATCATCCTCGGTCTGACACATGCCGAGATCCAGGTTGCCGAAACACGCGTCGCTCAGGCCAGAACCGAAGCGGTTCGACGCGAACTCACGGAAAACGCAGAGAACGGTCGAGAAAGGGCCAGTTCCATCGAGTCCACGATTCGCGATCTGGGTGGCGTTCCGGAATCGGTCGGTCCGTTCCTCGGACGAGCGACAGCAGGCGTGAAAGCGATGGTCGAACAGGCCCAGCCCTTCGACGAAGCTGTACTGGGAGACCTTGCGCTCGAACATCAACTCCTCGATCGCTCCCGCTACCTCAAGGCCCTGGCCACTGCCTGCGGCGATCAGACCGTCGCGGCGTTGGCCGACCGCCTCATCACTGCACACTCCGCGACTGTGGACTGGCTGACCACCGTCCTTGCCGAGGAGGCACTCGGCGGGCCGGCAGCTTTGCGTCGCACTCCCTTCCAAGCGGCCACCGGAGCAGCCATTCGACTGGTCAACGTTCCGGTCTCCTGGTCCACCCGCAGTCTCGACCGTGCCATTGACGCTGTTCGCACGTCGCCGCCGGTATTGGGTGAGCTGATCAGCTGGGGCGCATATGCCGGTGACGTGACTGTGAAAACACTGTCGGCCAGTAGAGATGCGGCCATCGCCACGGCTGAGAAAGTCACTCGCCGAGAAGGTGCTGACGGTGCCGCGGATGTCTTCCGTTCGGTACGCAAGTCGAGTGGGTTACTCGACCCCGCTGAACTTCCCATCGAAGACTTCGACGAACTCAACGTCGCTCAGGCCGTCTCCGCGGTCAAGGAACTGACCGACGCCGCACAGGTACGAGACATCGTTGCGTACGAGGAAGCGCACAAGAACCGACACGGCGTCGTATCCGCTGCACAGGCAAGACTCGCAGCGATCGCCCAGGAAGTCGTCGGAATTAACTGACCTTTCGTATCCGTCTGAGGAGGGCGAGAGAAAACAGCCTCTGCATTGCTTCGTGCCCCGAAGAACCGAGCAGAGCCAGACCGCTCCGAACACAACTGCGAAGCACTCACGAAATCGGCGATACGCGTTCATCAAGACAGGTTCCGGGTAAAACGGGGCGGTGGCTGACCACGCATCAAAGTCAGCCCCCGCCGCCGTTTCTGCAGTTTAGGGCTGTCAGCGCAAGCTCACCATGGAAGAACGCACCTGTCTGCTCGAAATCCACGAGACGCGGCAGTTTCAGAATCGAAACGCATTGCAAGAATACGGGTTTGAAGCAATCGCCGTTGTACGCGAACCTCGAACTTGCTGGGCGCAGCGGCAGTCGTAAGCCCGCACGAACTCGACCGGCAGCTGACAGCATCTCGACACCGGCAATTCCCGTTTCGCCCCAACCACATGGGGTTGGCAACCGTCGTTGTTCCTGCCCCGATGCTGCGTTGTTCGCGACAGAGACACTCCTCGAAAAGATCTGGCACTCTCAGTTGCAGAGTGCTAATTCGTGTGGTTATCATGTTCTCGCACAGTGAGTTCGGTCGACCGCCACAGTGGCGGAGACCTTTCGTTTCACGACATGGGAGGTGTGTTGCTGTGCTTCGTTTCGATCCTTTCACCGACATCGATGCGATCACCAAGTCCGTCCTCGCCGCGGGAACCGGCAACGGACGCAGTCCACGGTTCATGCCGATGGACCTCTACAAGGTCGAGGACCAGTACGTCCTGCACGCCGATCTTCCCGGCGTCGATCCAGGCTCGGTGGACGTTCACATCGACGGCTCGACCCTGACGTTGACCGCGCATCGCACGGCCCTCTCCGAAGAGGGTGTGAGTTGGCTGGCGAGTGAGCGTTTCGCTGGAACATACAGACGGCAACTGTCCATCAGCGACGACATCGACGCCGAACAGATCGTCGCCTCGTACGACAACGGTGTATTGACGGTGACGTTGCCGATCGCGGAGAAGGCGAAACCGCGGCGGATCGAGGTCTCCTCCGGACCGCCCTCACGTACCGAAACCATCGAAGCGACAAAGCAGGTGCAGGTCGAAGCCTGATCCTGCTGGCCCGGACGAGCGTTCCCACGGTGGGGTGCGTTCCGAAGACACGCGATGCGTGCTCGGGACTCACCCCACCGCCCGTTCGATCCCCACCGCCGTTCGATCCCCTCTGCACCCGTATGGCCGATCGGCCCATCCACCACACGAAAGAATCAGCACGAGAACACTTTAGCCGTCATGACTGCATCAACCTTCCCCCCGCACGAGCAATCCGACAACACAGGCAACACCGAATCCCGCCCGCACACCTCGCCCGATTGGTGGGATCACCACCGCCCGATCAACAGCGACGAATACAGCGACATGGCGCTGATGCTCGGCGCCCTCTCGATCCTGACGTTCTGGATGTTCGGCCTCGGCATCCTCCTCGGTGCCGCCGCCATCGGAACCGCACTGGCAGCGAGCCGACCCGACACCCCCGGACGCGATCTGGGCGACAACACCGCCGGCGTGGTCGGGATCCTCACCGGCATTGCCGGAATCGCCTTCGGCGCAGTCTTCCTCACCGCAGCACTACCCCACCTGTAGACAAACCGAATTCGGCACTAGTGGAATCGAATTGGTACTTGTAGCGGGATCTCACAAGATCTGAAATCCGTCCCACCTTCAGGCGATGGCGGCAGCAGCTATCCCCGCGCCATATCGACGAACTTCGAGAGGTGAAGCTGGTGCGCCACAGTGATTGTCGCGGTCGGGCCGTTACGGTGCTTACCCAGAATCAGGTCGGCTTCACCGCCACGGGGATCGTCTCGCTCGGTCGCGTCGGGGCGGTACAGCAGAATCACCATGTCGGCGTCCTGCTCGAGCGATCCGGACTCACGAAGGTCGGCGACCTGGGGACGCTTGTCGGTTCGCTGTTCGGGACCACGGTTGAGCTGACAGATCGCGACAACCGGAACTTCGAGCTCCTTCGCCAAAAGCTTTAGGCTACGGGAGAATTCGGAGACTTCCTGCTGACGGGACTCGACCTTTTTGCCTGAGCTCATCAGCTGGAGGTAGTCGATGACGATCAGGCGAATGTCGTGTTTCTGCTTGAGCCGCCGCGCTTTTGCGCGAATTTCCATCATAGTGAGGTTGGGGGAGTCGTCGATGAATAGCGGCGCCTCACTGATCTCACTCATGCGACGCGCGAGCTTGGTCCAGTCGTCGTCGGTCATCTTTCCGGAGCGCATGTCACCGAGCTTGATCTTCGCCTCTGCGGACAGCAGACGCATGACGATCTCGGTTTTACTCATTTCCAATGAGAACATGACGCTGGCCATGCCGTGCGCGATGGAGCAGGAACGCAAAAAATCCATTCCAAGGGTCGATTTGCCCACACCAGGTCTAGCCGCGACGATAATCATCTGACCAGCGTGAAGGCCGTTGGTGATCTCGTCGAGATCCTTGAATCCGGTGGGCACACCGAGGGAAATTCCGCCGCGGCTGGCGATGGAGTCGATCTCGTCCATCGTGGGCTGGAGGAGCTCGGTGAGGGGTACGAAGTCCTCGGTGGTTCGACGCTCGGTGACCTCGAAGATCTCGGCCTGCGCGCGGTCGACAACCTCGGCCACGTCCTGGCCCTCGGTGCCGGCGTAGCCGTACTGGACGATGCGAGTACCGGCGTCGACCAGACGCCGCAGCACGGACTTCTCGGCGACGATCTCGGCATAGAAGGCGGCGTTGGCGGCAGTGGGCACTGTCTGGGTCAGCGTCACCAGATAGGCAGCACCGCCGATACGGCGGAGCTCACCTCGACGGTCGAGTTCGGCGGAGACCGTCACCGGGTCGGCGGGCTCGCCACGGCTGTAGAGGTCCAGGATCACGTCGTAGACGGACTGGTGGGCGGGCCGGTAGAAGTCACCCGGACGCAGTACCTCGAGGACGTCAGCGATGGCGTCCTTGCTCAGCAGCATGCCGCCGAGCACCGACTGCTCGGCAGTCATGTCCTGAGGTGGCTGGCGTCCGAACTCCTGGTCGGGCTCGGCCTCGGGAGGGCCCGGGTAGTCCGGCCCCGAGAAGTCGGAAGGTCCTCGATCATCTACAACAGCCACAAGCGAGACCTTCCCGTAAAACACTCGACGACACTGCCAGAAACCGCAGCGCCCTCATCATTTGTACCTGCCCCCACCGACATCCCCTAGCCGCATTCGGCCGGGCTGTAGATAGACGCCGAGATGACGTTAGGGACTAGTAGGTCCGCATACAAACCGGACTGTGGATAAACCTGTGGATGCTTTGTGGAAACTCCCGCCCCACGGTGTGCACCGCCTGTGGAGCATTTGGGGACTACTTTGCCTAGTAACTACAAAAGACCAGGTAGATGGCTATCCCCAATTTCACAGGCCTGTTGATGAAAATAGTTTTTCCACAGTCGGCGCGTCGGCGTGTCGGGCGTGTTGCCTCGCCCGATTCGTCACTGATCAGCCCCACACACCGAAGTGTGCGGGGCCCGACGAGATGAACAGTCGACTATGCGCCGACGACGTTCAGGTTGAACTTGGCAACCACATCGGGGTGCAGGTTCACGACCACGGCGTGCTTGCCCGTGTTCTTGATGTGAGCCTTCGGCAACACGATGGAGCGCTTGTCGACAACCGGTCCACCGGCAGCCTTGATCGCAGCAGCGACGTCAGCGACGGTAACCGAACCGAAGAGCTTGCCCGAGCCACCGGCGGTCTTGACCGTCAGCGTTACGGACTCGAGGCCCTCGATAGCTGCCTTGAGCTCCTTGGCGTGATCCAGGCCGCGCACAGCGCGCGCTTCCTGTGCACGACGGATGCCCTCGACCTGCTTCTCGGCGCCACGGGTGGCGACGATTGCCAGTCCGCGGGGGAGCAGGTAGTTACGGCCGTAGCCGTCCTTGACCTCCACGGTGTCGCCAGGCGCACCGAGGTTGTCCACGTCAGCGGTGAGGATGAGCTTCATGTTCTTTCCTCCCTTTCCTTAGCGAGCCACGGTGGCGTAAGGCAGCAGTGCTACCTCACGTGAGTTCTTGACGGCAATGGCAACGTCGCGCTGGTGCTGGACGCAATTGCCGGTGACACGGCGAGCACGGATCTTTCCGCGATCGCTGACGTACTTACGAAGCAACGTCGTGTCCTTGTAGTTGATCTGCGTGTTCTTCTCTTTGCAGAAGGTGCAGACCTTCTTCTTCATAACCTTGTCGCGCAAGGGCGGCTTCGGCATGTCTTTGCTCTTTTCTGGATGTTCCTGATCAGGTACGGATCAGAAGGGCGGTTCGTCGCTGCCCGCACCACCGAAGGAGCCCGAAGCCTGAGGCGCACTGCCCCAAGGATCGTCTCCACCCGAAGGTGCAGCGCTCGGACGTCCGCCACCCGATCCGCCGGAGGAACCGCCGAAGTTGCCGCCTCCACCGCCGCCACCACGGTTGGCCTTGTTGACCTTTGCCGTGGCGTACTTCAGTGAAGGACCGATTTCATCGACTTCGAGCTCGACGACAGTTCGCTTTTCGCCCTCGCGAGTTTCGTACGAACGCTGCTTGAGCCGGCCGCTCACGATTACTCGTGAACCACGGGTCAAGCTCTCCGCGACGTTCTCGGCTGCTTCGCGCCAGATGTTGCAACGCATGAACAGCGCATCGCCGTCTTTCCATTCATTGGAATTACGGTCGAAGGTGCGGGGCGTGGAAGCAACCGTGAAGTTTGCAACCGCGGCACCCGCCGGGGTGAAACGAAGTTCAGGATCAGCCGTCAGGTTTCCGATGACGGTGATGATGGTGTCGCCAGCCATGTGGTTCCTCCTGCATTGATGTAAGACCGTTGGGCGCGAGAGTAGAGCTCGCTACCGACAGTAATTACTTGTTGTGGCGCAGAACCTTCGTGCGCAGAACCGACTCGTTCAGACCGAGCTGACGATCGAGCTCAGCGACGGTGGCGGGAGTGGCGTTGATGTCGATCACCGCGTAGATACCTTCAGCATGCTTCAGGATCTCGTAGGCGAGACGACGCTTACCCCAGACATCGACCTTGTCGATCGTGCCGCCGTGCTGGCGCACAACATTGAGGAACGTATCCAGTGAAGGAGCGACAGTGCGCTCGTCCAGGCTGGGGTCAAGGATGACCATCAATTCGTAATGACGCATAAGACCTCATCACCTCCTGTGGACTAAGTGAAAACGGCCACGGACTATCCGTGGCAGGAGGGTCGTTGCGTCAGCAACCCTCGTAGGTTACACGAGGGGCCTTGACCAGGGAAATCGTCCCGGCCCTCCAGGAAGACCACCAGATCGATGCGCGACGCGTGGTGCAGACGCATCACCCCGCGAGCCACTGCGCCCCCTAGGGTGAGAATCATGCGAACAGACCGCAAGACCCCGGCGTCGATCCTGGCGTTGGTCGTCGGATTGTGCGGGCTGACGATGGCGCTGGGCTATTTCAACAAGGCCAGATGCGGCGGTGCACCGTTCGCGCCCGACGGCCGAAGCCTGAACTTCGACGTCAACAAGAACATCGACGTCTGCTACTCCGACATTCAGTTGCTCTGGCTCGGACGAGGTATCGATCAGCATCTGTTCCCCTTCGTCACCGGAGGGATAACGCCCGAAGGATTCCTGACCGGCGGAACCGTCGAATACCCGGTGCTCAGCGGAATTCTGATGTGGCTGGGCGGTATCGGCTCACACACCGACACCGATTTCCTTCTGCACTCGGCCCTGATCCTGGCTCCTTTCGGACTGCTCACGGCGTGGATGCTCGGCAAGATGAGCGGCGCGTACGCGCTCGTGTGGTCGGCGACTCCGCCCCTGGTTCTGTACGCATTCCACAACTGGGAGCTCCCGGTGGTGGCCACCAGCGTCGGCGCGATCTTCCTGATGACGTTCGAGCGGATCCCGCTGCGAACTCGCGCGGTTCTGGCGGCCGTCATCCTGGCGATCGGTTTCTGTTTGAAGCTGTACCCGGGAATGTTCGTGCTGCCGCTCATGGCCTACGTGCTTCTACGCGGCACCGAAGGCAAGCGCTACGACGTTCGTGGGGCGCTGATGACGGCGGGCGCGGCGATCGTCACCGTCGTCCTCGTCAACCTGCCGTTCGCCCTCATTTCCTACGAAGGCTGGCGCGCGTCGTTCAGCTTCCAGGAGAAGCGAAGCGCGGACATCACCACCAATTCGGTGTGGTTCTGGGGTTTGCGCCCGTTCTACGGTTTCGGAGTTCGCGAGCTCAACGCCGACTACGACGCACTGGTGAGCATCCTGTCTCCGGTGATGATCCTGTTGTCGTTCGCGCTCGCGATGTATCTGGGTTGGCGCCGCTACGTCCGCGACGGCTACTTTCCGTGGATTGCGGTCAGTGCCGCGATGCTGTGCGGATTCGTGTTGCTGCACAAGGTCAATTCACCGCAGTACACACTGTGGATCCTGCCTTTCCTCGTACTGTTCAAGATCCGGTGGTTCTGGATCGTCGCCTATCTGATCGCCGACGCGGCGTTGGGTATCGGCATCTTCCGGTACTTCTACCAACTGGACATGAATCTCGATCCGAGCAAGTACGAAGCCGTCGTCCAAGCGAGTGTGTGGGGCCACGTCATCCTGCTCGCCGTGTTCTTCTTCCTGTTCCTGCGAGTCCCGTTGCGGTATCCGCTGGCCGGTGGGACCGATCAGATTGCCAACTCCGACAACAACCTTCCGACTCACTCACGGGAGCACGCCTGATGACTGCATCATGGTTCGAATCACCGACGCTGACCGGTGATCGTGTCCGACTCGAACCCCTGGGCGTCGCGCACACCGACGCTCTGCTCGCTGCTGCCGACGACGCGGCGATCTTTCGTTGGACCGCATCGCCCATCACCGATCGGGAACAGGCACGGAAGTACATCGCTGCAGCAACCGACGACCCCAATCGGATCGCCTTCGCGCAGGTGAACATCGCCACGAACGCCGTGGTCGGCGCTACGTCCATGTACCAGATCGACCCGGTAAACCGCAGTCTTGCAATCGGATACACGTGGTTGTCGCGATCTGTTCAGGGAACCGGGATCAATCCCGAATCGAAGCTGCTCCTGCTTCGTCACGCCTTCGACCAGCTCGAGGCCGTACGCGTCGAGTGGCACACGGACGAGTTCAACGAACAGTCCAGGGCAGCGATCGCAAAGCTCGGCGCTCAGTTCGAGGGCCTGCTGCGCAAGCACCGACGCCGCGCCGATGGCAGTTGGCGTACAACAGCGCTGTTCGCGATGACCGACGACGACTGGCCGACCATCGCACCTCAGCTCGAGACACGTACCCGAAACTAGCGATCACCTGCACTCTTCGGCCAAGTCCATGCCAAGATTCACCTCATGAGCAATCAGGGTGGGTACGGGTACCAGGGCAATCAGAATTGGCAACCGGCTCCGTACGGGCAGCCCGATCCGTACGGCAGGCGCCCGACGAACACACTCGCGGTGCTCGCCCTCGTCTTCGCGTTCCTCATCGCGCCGTTGGGGATCGTCTTCGGGCACATCGCTCGCGGCCAGATCAAACGGACCGGCGAAGAAGGCGACGGACTCGCCCTTGCCGGACTGATCATCGGCTACATCTTCACCGCACTCGGCATCCTGGCCGTGATCGTGTGGATCGCGTTCTTCGGGCTGCTCGCCGCCGCTTTCGGCAACGCCGCCAATGACGCGAGTTCGCGGAGTTTCACCTACACGACGCCGTACTCGTACTCCACGACCACGACTCGGGCACCGAGTGCACCCACCACAGCGCCGAAAACGACGACGCCACCACGCGTCACAACCTCGATCGGTCCGGCGCCGACCGTCTCTGGCACCGACCGTCAGGGTTTCATCTCCGGCGGCCCCAGTTGCAACTCCACCAATCCTGCCGTCGCCATCGCCGTCACGACCGGATCACGAATCGTCATCTGCGAAACGGGAGTCGGCCGCTACTACTACAAGGGTCAACGGCTGAGCGACGGCGCCACCATCGAACTCGACGATCCGACGCCCACCGGCAACGGATTCACCGTCACCAACAAGGACGTGACGTACCAGCTCACCTCCGCCGGACTGGTGATCACCGGCAGCGGAGGCGAGCTGGGTCGGGAACCGGCGCTCGAGTTCTGGATGAACTGACCCACGTCAGCCGGCGCACGGATCCTGATAGGGAACACCGGGCAGGTAACGCTCCCATTCGGCTTCCGTGATGGGAGATCCTGCGGTGCGGCACAATCGATCAACGACGCTGTCGGGGTCGATTCCCCACAAGCGAACGGTCTTGTCCGACCCGCTGCCCGCGATCATGTCACTCTCGCCGGCGAACTGAGCGTCGTTGACGCGACCCGGGTAGGCGGACAGCGTCGCAAATCGTGTTGACCGCGAGGGGGTCTCGATATCCCAGAGCCAGACGGTTCCGTCGCCGACACCGGCAGCGAGCCGATCACCGGCGCGGTTGAACGAGATCGAATAGATTGCGCCCTCGGGACCGAGAAGACGAGCGAGCTCCTCGGGTGCCGACGGTGTGCGTACGTCCCACACGGCGACCCTGTGATCCGCACTTCCGGCGGCCAACAACGTCCCGTCGGCGCTGAAAGACACTGCTAGTGCGTAACTTTCGAATCCACCCACCGTCGCCGCCACCCGGGGCGACGCTGGGTTCGACACATCCCACAGATCCACTTCGTTCTTGGCGTTCGCGATCGCCAGGATGTCGGCGCCCGGTTGAAATGCCATCATCTGCGGGTAAGAGCCGACATCGGTCGACGACAGCAGCTTCGGTTCCGATGGATCGGAAACGTCGACCAACGCAATGCTGTTGTCGTCCTGCGAGGACACCGCCAGCAGATCTCCGGCGGGATTCAACGCGACGACCGCCACGATGCCCTTCACGTACACCGCGGGTTCGCTGTAGATCCGTGGCGACGCCGGATCACTCAGGTCCCAAAGATATGCACCGCCGCCGCCGGTGCCGCTCACAGCCAGGTTCCCGTCTGCCGACACCGCCGACGCACCGCTGAAAGAGTCGTCCCCTTGCGGTTTCAACTCCGGCATCACCGCGGGGCGATCGAGATCCTCGGTGTTCCACGCCAACATCGCGCCACCCCTGGCCCCGACGCCGGCCACCAGACGCGAGCCGTCCGCGGCAAAGGGACTGGTGAAAATCGTGTCCCGAGGTCCCGCCCAGACCGGACCCGGTAGAGCCCACACGCGAGTCACACCGTTGAGTCCTCCGGTGACCAGGTTGCGGCCGTCGTCGCTGTAGTCGACGGTGGTCACCGCCCCACTGTCCGGAAGTGTTTCGATCAACGCCCCGGTTCGTGGGTCCCACACGCGCACGGAGTTGTCGGAACTTCCTGCGGCAAGACGTGTTCCGTCTTTGCCGTAGTTGAGTTCGTTGACGTAGCTGGAAAATCCCGTCAGTGCCGGCAGGGGAGTGGGGCGCGCCGGATCGCTCATGGCCCACCGAACCACCTCCCTGCCAGTGGTTCCCGCCGCAAGCTCGCGTCCGTCCGGACTGAAGGCGACACCGAGGTAGTGGACGGTGGTGCCGTTCGGCTCGGTCGCGAAGATCGGCGCCGATTCCTCACCCCACTTCGCGACGTCCCACACACGAAGTGTCGATTGACGCCCGCCTGCCACGAGGAAACGTCCGTCAGGACTGAACGTCGCGGTGACGATGCCGTCAGCTGGGTGCGGAAGAGCAGGCAAAGCAACGGCATTCGCGGAAACGTCGATGTTCCATCGCAGGACGTCGGGCGTCGAGGTACCGGCGACCAGCTTGGTTCCGTCTGGACTGAACTCCATGTCCTGCACTACGCGTTCACCGTCGACGGGAAGAGTTCCACGGACCGGATTCTCGGGATCCGACACGTCCCACAGCGCAGCGCCGCCGGCGCCACCGGTCGCAAGCAGCCGTCCGTCCGGGCTGTAGGCGACGGCAAAGAGCGCCGTGCCCTCCGAGACTCCGAGGAACTCCGCCTGCGGAACAGCTGAGGCCACACCGTCCACCATCGGATAAAGTCTGACCTTCCCATCCGAACCACTTACCGCCACAACAGTTCCGGCTGGGTTTATCCGGGCCTTCATCGCGCCGGGCGGTCCGATGATGCGAGTAGCCGAATGAACGCCCGACGCATCCAGCAATGCCGAGCGGGCTTCGGTCGTTTCGTTGACCGCAAATGCCGCCAGAGCAAGCTGCGACGCCAGCGACGGATCCCGCTCGCGCATCCTGATCGACTCGGTGGCCACCTGACGCGACATCGCCTCGTCTCGCGCGGTATCTGCTTGGACACGTTGACGATTGGCTCCGATACCGGCGACGGTCGCAACCACCGCCAACACCAGAGCGATCACCGACGCAGCTGCCAACGCAGTCACGAGCCGTCGCAGAACGCGTGTACGTCGGCGATCGGCAAATTCCTGCTGATCACGATGCTCGATGCTCGCAGCGAGGTACTCCCGCTCGGTGGCGTTGAGGTCGGCGGCGCGGGTCCGACTCGGTTCCAGTGGGAGACCGAGTTCACCCGAGTTCAGCCATTCTTCCGTCAGGTGAAGACGTGCGGGTCCGAGCAGCGCGCCGGGGTCGCGTCCACTGTCTTCCCACACCTGCGCCGCGTAGGTGAACCGGCGATGCACCGCCAGGCCGGCGCGGTCCGAGTCGATCCAATCGCGAAGCCGACTCCACGCTGACAGTAAGACCTCGTGCGAAACCTCGACCGTCTCTTCGTCGACGGTGAGAAGGCGCCGTAAGGCGAACCGGTCGATGACGGTGTTCACGTCGTCGACGTCGTCACCGAGGAAGAGTTCGGTGCGCGGTGCACGCCGACGCGTCTGCGTCACTTCGTCGACGTTGACCAATCGGAGGAAGATCCTGCGCGCCAACTGCTGCTGCCGCTCTGTGAGCTCGCCGTACACTTCCTCCGCGCTTTGCTGGACGGCTCCGGCAATCCCGTCGGTGGCGTAGTAATCCGAGACGGTCAGAGTTTTACGCGTCGACCGTTGCCAGGTCCCCAACAGTGCGTGTGACAGCAAGGGCAAAGCTCCGGGGTCGCTCGCCGTACGCGAGCCGCGTGGTGTCAGCTCGGAGACCAGAACCTGAACCAATTCGCTCTGCACGGTCATCCCGGCCTTGACCGCCGGCTCGACGATCACCTCGCGCAATTGTTCGTCGGTCAGTGGCCCGACCACCATCGGCGAATCGTCGAGCAGCGGCACCAAAAGCGGTTCCTCCGCCGCGAGACCGTAGAAGTCGGCGCGCATTCCGATGACGGCGATGGTGTTCTCACCGAGTTCCGCGAGAGTCCGCAGTATTTCCTCGCGCCGATCACCGTCGCACTGCGTCCACAGTTCCTCGAACTGGTCGAGGATCAAGACGGTTGGTTCGTCGGAAATCGACGACGGAATTCCTCCCGTACCCGGCTGCAGGATTTCCACCCGCCAGCCGTCGAAACGTGAATCGCCCTCGGCAACCTTGGGGGCGAGTCCGGCCCGCAGCAACGACGACTTACCCGATCCGGAAGCACCGATCACCATGAACTGACTGCGGCCGACACCTCGTATCGCCGACGCCACCCGCTCGACCAAGTTGGCAGTGAGTTCGTCTCGACCGAAGAACCACTCGGCGTCCTCTTGTCGGAAAGATTCGAGACCTCGATACGGAACGGTGGCGTCGCCGCGTCGTCTGGCCGTCAGCTGCCTCACTCGTTGCACCGCACCGATCCAGCGCTGCCGCTCATCCTCGGAGTCGACACCGCAGGCCTCGAGGAGCGCAAAAAACATCGGGGTACTCGCCGGCGTCGGCAGGTGTTGGCCGGCGAACCATCCGCTGACGGTTCCGTGCAAACCACCCGAACGCTCGACGGCTTCGCGGACCGTCAGTCCGGCTGCCTTCCGCAACGCCGTGAGCGCCTCAGCAAACTGTCCACGCGACTCGATCTGGCCCGGATCGACCTGATTGTGCCTACCGGCTTCCGCCTTCGAGTTCATAGCGAGGCACTCTATCGGAGCAGGTAGGAGATTTGTCCGTTGTATGGACTCTGTATCGAGAGAGTTGCGTCCGTTCCACTGAGACGCCTAGATCGAAATACTCGTTCTCAGTCGCGCCCCATCTCAGCAGCCCTTCTGCAAATACGGCAGTCGACGCCCATTCCCTCCGTCGAAAGGCGCTGCGCGCATGTCTTCAATCGGCTTTTCTCCGAAGATCGAGGCAAACGTGTCCCGAGTCGGCAACCCCAAGCACGGCAAGCACAAGCCGAAGCTGAGCGTCCGCGAGATCGAAGTACTTCTCGCCTGGCTTCGTTCGGATTCCAAGTCCGAGGTCGCCGAGACACTCGGCCTACGCGTCTGCACCGTCAACACACACATCACTCGGGTACGCACGAAGTACAGCGACGTCGGGCGGCCGGCTCCCACGAAGGCAGCGTTGTTCGCCCGCGCGGTCCAGGACGGGTACACCACCCTCGACGAGTGGTGACCTCAGACCGCGACGGTTTCCGGTTCCTTCGCTTTGGACGGCTTCAACCAACCGGGTAGCCAGGCAGGTTGTTTGTCCGGAGCCTGATCGAGAACACCGCCCGCCGGATCGTCGATGAACCCGTACCGCACGAGATCCTCCGACGGCCGGTAGATCTGACGGAGCACCAGCGCGCACAGAACGAGTACCGCGATGTCCCGGATCACGACGGTTCCGGTGAACCACTGCTCGGGCAGCCCCTTGTTGGACACCCCGAGGTAATACATCATTCGAGGAACCCAGACCAGGGCGTCGATGGTCATCCACGCGAGCAGGAGTCTGCGGTGCGGCAAGGCCAACACGGCCAGCGGCACCAGCCACAGAGAATACTGCGGGCTCCACACCTTGTTGGTGAGCAAGAAGCCCGCCACCAACAGGAAGCACAACTGCGCAACGCGCGGACGACGCTGCGCCGTCAGGGCGACGTATCCGACACCGATGCAGACGGCCACGAACAAAAGCAGAGAGACGGCGTTGAGATTCGACGGTGACTCGCCCTGTGCGAGAGGACCGTCGAGGCCCTTCCACGACGTGAACGACGCGATCACGTTGTAGAGGGAATCTGGATCGGCCCCGCGCTCGGAGTTGAGCCGGAAGAACTCGTACCAACCATGCGGGTACAGCGCGGCGATGGGCAGGTTCACCGCAAGCCATGCCGCGACGGCACTGAGTGCGGTCACCAGCCAGTCCCTCGTCTTGCCCGCGCGCAGACACAGGACGAAAAGCGGTCCGAGTAGGAGCAGCGGGTAGAGCTTCGCGGCGCCGCCCAGGCCGAGCAGGATTCCCGCGAGCACTGGCCGCTTGCGTGCCCACGCCAACAACCCGCCAGCCGCGAACGCCGTCGCCAGAGGATCGAAGTTCGTGAACACGTGCACGATCACCAACGGGGAACACGCGATGAGCGCGCCGTCCCACACTCGTCGTCCGGCCAGCAGGGTGCTCGCCCACACGGTGACCAGCCACGCCAACGCCAACCCGAACGCCACGACGTTGAAATAGAGCGCCACCTGAATCGCGCCCGGCAGCCAGGTGATCGAATCCCACGCCTTGGCGACCTTCATCGCGCCGTACTGATAGAGCCCCGAGATGACCGGATACTCCATGTACCGCATCTGGATCGAACCGTCGCCGCGTACTTCTTCCCACGACGTCTTGTACGGGAATGCTCCCTGATCGAGGCGTTCGGCTCCGTACAGCGGAACGGTGTCGGAGTAACACATCGCCACGTACTGACGGCTGCCACTCCAGTCGAGGCCGACCTGCCCGCTCTCGCCGACCGGCGCCTGCTGAATACAGCCGGCCTTCGCGAACCAGCCGAAAGCCAAGAACACCACGGCGAGCAGAAGGATCACTCGCATCGGGGTGAAGAAGCGAGTGCGTCCGATCAGTGCGTGACGACCTACCGGACCGCCGACGGTTCCCGACAGCGCAGACACCATCGCGTCGTTGCGACTGGGAACGTCCCGCCAATCCGCCGAACGAAGATCTTCGGCCAGCGGAGCGGGGGAGGTCGGTTCGGCATCATCAGCATTCGCGGCCACTCCGCGAGGTTACCGTCTTTCGAACCGACCACCCTCCAACTACTGGCCGGGGCTCACACCTGCCGGTTCTTCCTCGGTGGTCTCGCCTGCCCCTGGTACCTGCGGCGTGGTTGTCGTCGGCCGGGAGATCCCCGGAATCGGGATGGTGATGCCCGGCAGAACCTCGACCTGCGTCGTCGTCACCACGGGCGGCGGAGTGGTTTCCGTCGTCGTCGGTGCGGTGGTCGGCGGCGCCGACGTCTTGGGCGGTGCAGGTGCCGTGTACTCCGGAACACCACCGGCTTGGCCGTTGATCTTGCCCGGCGTCGGGAACTTCTCGTTGTCGGTGCCCTCGAGAGCGCCGTCCATCGTGTCCTTCCAGATGTCCGAAGGCAGACCCGAGCCGTAGATCATCGCGCCGCCCGAGTTGGTGATCGCTTCACCGTCGGGAGTTCCGACCCAGACCGCGGTCGAGAGTGACGGCGTGTAGCCGACCATCCATGCGTCCTTGTTGGCTCCGGTGTCACCGAGCTGCGCGGTACCTGTCTTCGACGCCGACAGACGTCCGCCGGCCAGGTTGTGACCGCGCGAGTACGCCGCGATCGGCTGCATCGCAGCCGTCACGTTGTCCGCCACGGCAGCGTCGATGCGGTCCTCACCGGCGGGTGCGCCGCGGTCCAGCAGCACGGTGCCGTCGGCGGCAACGACCTTCTGGACGAAGTGTGGTGCGTGATACGTGCCGGATGCGGCGAGCGTCGCGTACGACGACGCCATGTCGAGCACGCGGGCCTGGTACTGGCCGAGCACGATGCCGTTGTTGGGACCGGAACCGTCAGCCTCGGTGAGCGACGGGCCGACGCCCGGGATGTCCTTCGGGATGCCTGCTTGGTGTGCGATGTCCGCGATTGCCTGCGGGCCGTTGCCGTCGAGGCTGAGCATCTGGCGGTAGAAGCTGGTGTTCAGCGAACGCTTGAGCGCCTCTGCGATGGTGCAGGTGCCGCAGCTTTCACCTTCGACGTTGCCGATGGAGATGCCGTTGACGGTCAGCGGCGAGCTGTCGTACATCTGCGAAAGCGGGATCCCCTGATCCAGGGCGGCTGCGAGACCGAACACCTTGAACGAGGAACCGGTCTGAAGTCCGGCATTCGCGAAGTCGTATCCCGCGCCGTCCTCACCGCCGTAGTACGCCTTGACGGCTCCGGTCTTCGGGTCGACCGATACAACGGCGGTGCGCAGGTTCTCCGGCTCACCCTCCATGTTGGAACGGGCTGCCTCGACCGCTGCGGCCTGAGCCTGCGGGTCGATGGTCGTGGTGATCTGCAAGCCCTCGGTGTTGAGCAACTGCTCGCTGATTCCAGCGTCGCCGATCTCCTTGAGCACCTGACGCTTGATCAGGCCCTCGGGTCCGGTCGAGCCTTGGCTGCTGTTGTCGACCTGGGCGAGCGGGATGTAGGCGGGGTACTGCATCGGCGTGCGCGCGGCCTGATCCAGCGTGCCGGCGGACACCATGCCGTCGAGCACGTAATCCCAACGGGACTTCGCGCCGGTCGGGTTGGTCTCGGGATCGAGGAGCGACGGAAGCTGAATCGACGATGCCAGGACGGCGCCTTCTTCGATGGTCAGCTGGTCGACGGGCTTGCCGAAGTAAGCCTTGGATGCTGCGCCGATGCCGTATGCGCCGCGACCGAAGTAAATGGTGTTCAGATACGCGGCGAGGATGTCGTCCTTGGACCACTCGTTGGCCATCTTCGAGGAGATGACGAGCTCTTTCATCTTTCGCGTCAGCGAACGCTCCGAGCCGACGAGCGCCTTCTTCACGTACTGCTGCGTGATGGTCGAGCCACCACCGGCACTGTCGCGACCGAGGACGTTGTCTCGGGCTGCGCGTGCGAAACCGGAGATCGAGAAGCCCGGGTTCGAGTAGAAATCGCGGTCCTCTGCGGCCAGAACGGCGTTCCGAACGTGAAGCGGTACCTGATCGAGCGAAACCTCGACGCGGTTGCCGTCCGGCGGGACGACAGTACTGATCACCGTGGTGCCGTCGGCGGCGAAGACCGTCGCCACCTGATTGGTCTTGAGGTCACCTGGCTTGGGGACGTCCTGCACGATGTACGCCGCCATGAAGGCAAGGACGGGCAGAACAAGACCGAGCGCCACCAAGACGTAGGCCGAGCGGCGAACTGTGCGCCACTTGGACTTCTTCTTCACGGTGCTCTTTCTTCCCTTCGGGGGTTGTCCGTCGTTGCCACCGCCACCGGAGCCACCTGTCGGCGGCTTCGTCGGCGGAGGCCCTACCGGCGGGCGGGTGCCCGCGTTGGTACGGGTGGTCGCTGCTGCTGCCGCGACGCGCTGGGTCGGTTCGTTTGCCTGAGCGCCTGCGGCGCGATCTCGAGGCGGCGGGCCGGCAGATCGGCCTTGCGGCGGACGACCCTGAGGAGGGGGACCGGCGGGGCGGCCCTGAGGAGGCGGGCCCGAAGGTCGGGCTTGCGGCGGACGACCCTGGGGCGGGGGTCCCATCGGACGGCCTTGCGGCGGACGACCCTGAGGGGGCGGACCCATCGGAGGGCGTCCCTGCGGTGGTGGACCCTGCGGAGGTGGACCCATCGGACGTCCCTGCGGCGGACGACCCTGAGGAGGTCCGGCGGGACGGTTGGGACCGACGGGACGGCCACCCGGGTTGTTGCCTCCCGGGTTGTTGTTGCTGGGGGAACTCACGAATCAAATCTCCAGTGGTCACGGACCGATCACGTGCAGACTTCGATCGGGCCCTTCTTCGGGTGTGGCGTTACTCGCTGGCGGTGCGCCGGCTTGGTGGGCGTGCTCGCCGCGGTCGCGGCGGCGCAGGTACTGCGCCGAGCACATAGGACTGCACCAAGTGGTTCCAACTGCAGGTACGGCACACCTCTACAACGTGCACCGTGAACTCCTCTGCTGTTTCCGCAAGCCGAGCGAGCTCGTCCGAGGTTCGGGCCGATCCCGAAACCTGACCGAGCTTGTCGCCGAACACCCAGGACACGAGCGTCAACTGTTCCTTGCGGCAAATGGGGCAGACGACGTCGCTGCCCCGGCCGTGGAACTTCGCGGCTCTGAGTAGGTACGGATCGGCGTCACACACTTGCTTGACGTCGGTCCTACCCGCAGACACTTCGGCCAGCACAGACCGACGCGCGAGCGCGTAGTCCACAACTTGCCGCTGTATCCGCACCTGACCAGCGTACGTGCGTCCGTGCCGCCACGGACGGTTCGGGAGGGTCACGATGAACACATTTTGCGGTCCGGACGCATGGCGACCAGCAATTATCATTGGAACCTGTGAGTTCTTCCAAGACGCCGGCCACCCGCGCACGCGATACGGACCGTATCGACGCCTGCGCCAGACTCGACGCCGCTTACGCCGAGGGACAACTGGGCGCCGCCGAATACTTCGATCGCACCGAGCAAGCGCGAACTGCCACGACGGTGGTCGAGTTGGCGTCGTTGATCGGCGATCTACAGGAAGCTGCACCTCGTGCGCGCGTGAAATCTCCCCACGTGACCTTTCGACGAAAAGTGCTCTACGTTTCGCTGGCCGCTGCGGCGGTGGCGGGCGCGATTGCACTGGCTGCAGCCCAACGCGGTCCGCTCGAGCCGCCGGCCGAGGTGGTCGAACGGTTCACAGCAAGCACCGAGCCTGCCGATTCTCCGTTTACTCCCACCGGCATCGACGACGTCTTCGCGTCGTTCGTCGCGACGTACGGTTCCGAGACGGTGCGGGTTGCGACCTTTTACCCCGATCGAGCGGTGGTCGGCCGCGTCGACGGATCAGGGAACTTCCGGAACTTCGATTTCCGCGGCACTCTCACTCCGTCCGACGAACCCGCGTCGGTGGCCGGCAACACGGACATGGACCTCACCAACGTGAACCGCGACGCCTTGGTATCGGTGATCGCACAGTCCCCCGCCGCGCTGGCCGGTACCCGCGTGGACCACATCACCTTGGCCGATTCGGGTGCGCCGGTGATAAGCATCTACGTCGTCGACGACACCGGGGCGTACACGGGCGTGCGCAAGATGACCTTCGACGGCAGGGTGTTCTGACGCACAGGCCTTGAATTTAGGATTCTCGGCATGGCCCAGAAATATCCGCCGAACACCCGCGCCGCAAACCGGGACAGGGAGACAACCGCGGCCGTCGTCGATGCGGCGTTCGGAGACGGACAGTTGAACGCCGCCGAGCATCGCGCTGCCGCGCAGGCGGTGGCGAAAGCGCGCACTCTCGACGAACTGGCCGCCATCGTCGCCGACTTGCAGGGCGCAGCGAATCCGCCGTCCGATCGACGTCGCCCACCAAAACGACCGGTGCCGTGGTTCGCAGCGGCAACGGTGGCGGCAGCGCTGGTCGTCGGCGTCGGGGCTTATTCGCTCACGCACCGAGATCCCGTGACGCCGCCGTCCGCAGTTGCGCCTGCCGTTGTCCCGAACCCGGAGCCCTTGGTCATACCCACACCCTTCATGGCGAGCGCGGAAGGGATCGCCCTCTTACGTGACCGGTTGCGGGAAAAGTTCGGCTCCACCGTCGTCGACGAGATCACCTTCAACAACAGCGCAGCCTATTTCTCCCTCGCTGTTCCCGGTCAACCCAACCGGAAGATCAAGTACTCCTTTCGCGGCGGCTTCACTGCGGACGGCGATCCGGAAAGCCGTAAGATCGACACTGCGACAGTCGATCTCGACGCGATTGATCTCGAAGCCGTACGACGAAACATCGAGGCGATCCAGCGGCACGTCAATGTGCCCGACGCCCAGGTCTACTACATTTCGTACACTGCCGGAGAAGAACCGCTGCTGGATATTTCGGCGAAAAACAGCTTCGGCGAAGGCGGATTCGTCAATACCACCTCCGCTGGCGAACTCGTCCGCGTCTACGCCTTCACCGATTAGGAATCAGATCATGCCGTCGAGTCCCTCCCCGTCTAAACGTGCACGAGATTCCGACCGAGCCGATACCTGTGGGGTGCTGGACAACGCCCTCGCAGACGGGCAGCTACATGCCGGAGAATACGAGTCTCGAACATCAAAAGCAATGTCCGCCAAAACAATTCACGACCTTCAGGTTCTCGTGAATGACCTTCAGATCCCCTCTCGATATCTCGACACCGAGGTGGTCCGGCCCCGCCTGCCTGCGCCACCGAAATCGGTGAAAGCTGCTGCGGCCGTCGTACTTGTCGCCGGTGTCGTCGGGGCGCTGATCGGTTCGGCCACCAACCCGGACACGTCACCGCTCGGGACCGACGCACCGATCCCGAATCTGATGACCGGCCACGGCGTGGCGCAGTTCATCGACGATTACCGGGCCGAATTCGGCGACACCATCGCCGATACCGTCTCGCTCAGTACCGAAAACGCAACCGTAGAACGAGTGGCCCATGATCAGCCCGGCAACTACGTCAGATACATCTACGATGGTGACTTCAAATCCTGGTCGACACCTTCACCCCGAACAACCGGGACACGAACAATCGACCTGTCGACGGTCGATCTCGAGGTTCTGGCGCGGCTGATCGCCGGCGCTCCGGAAACGCTCCGGGTTCCGGGCGGAGTGGTCGACCAGATCCGTTTCGAATACCCCACCATCGGCCGAGCCAACGAGCCGACTGTCTCTATGTACGTGAGAAACGAGGCCGACGACTCCGGCCACCTGGAGACCACACTGTCGGGCGAGCCATTGAGCGTCTACCCATTTGCGCCTTGATCTGCCAGACGCCCTTGCACCCACGCCACGATCAGATCCCGGGTGGGGGCGAGCACGTCATCGGAAAATGTCGCCCGCGCAGAGTGATTCGACGGTAAGTGGCTTTCGTCGCTGGTACGGGCCCCGACGAGCAGGAAGACACCGGGCACTTCGCGGAGGATCCACGAGAAATCCTCGGAGATTCCGATCGGCTGCTGCAATCGAGTGACCGACGTGCCGACTCCCGCGGCGACCGCATCCAGTCGGTCCAGTTCAATGCCGTTGCTGACTGTCGGCACAGTGTCCTGGGTCAGCACCACTTCAGCCTCGACGCCGTGCGCGTGTGCGACGCCGTCGACGGTACGACGCACGATCGACTGCAGACGCGCATCCGTGTCCTCCGAGAAACTGCGGATCACCCCGGACAGAGAAGCGTTGTCGGGTATGACGTTTCGCGCCTCACCGGCGCGTAATGCACCGAACACCACCGCAGCGGGCTCGAACATCGAGACGCCGTGTGACGCCGCGATCCCCACGGCACCAACAGCTTCCGCCGCCGCTGTGAGTGGACTACGCGCCAGGTGAGGGGAGGAGCCGTGGCCGCCACTGCCGGTGATGGTCACATCGACGAGCGTCGAACCCGACAGCACTGCACCCTCGCGTGACGCGAATTCACCGGCGCCGAGCAGATGAGCGAGGACGTGCAACCCCAGTGCGGCCACCGGGCGCGCGCCGGAAACGCCCAGGAGGCCTTCCTCGAGTGCCAGTTTCGCACCGCCGTGGCCTTCTTCTCCCGGCTGGAAGAAGAAGATGACGTCGCCGGTCAGATCGGCTCGCCTCTCCTGGGTTTCCAATGCCGCCGCGAGGACGATCGCCATGTGCGCGTCGTGACCGCACGCGTGCATCGCCCCGTTGCCCGACGCCCAGTCGAGTCCGGTGTCTTCGGCAACAGGGAGAGCGTCCATGTCGGATCGCACCAGGACGGTGGGAACCTGAGACGGGTTCGAGCGATCGACCCTGCCGCCGCGCACCACGGCGGTTACCGACGACATCGCGGTGCCGAGCGTCAGTTCGATTCCCGATTCGACGAGTCGGTCCAGCAGGTAGGCCTGGGTCAGCGGGAGGTCGAGGCCCACTTCGGGCATGGCGTGCAGATCGCGACGTACCGCGACGATGTTGATGCTCACAGAGTGCTCCAGATGTCGTTGGTGACGCTCAACTCGTGCCCGTCCGCGTCGTCGAGGGCGAACGAGTGAAGGGCTGCGGGTCCGCGGGTCGTCACCAGTTCAGTGGGTCCGTTGCTCAGACCGCCCGGTTCTTCGGGTCCGCGCAGGTGGATCTCCCGCAGTCGGCGCGGCTCAGATGTCGCGCCGGGAAACGCCTGGCCGCCGGGACGCTCGAGCCGGAAAGGTAGGTCAGGGCGAATGATCGCCTGGTCGCAGCCGACGAGGCGGACGCTGACGCCGGCGCGACTAAGCGGCACGGCGTCGTCGCCGACAGTGCCTGCCACTGCCCACGCCGCCAAGGCCCGGTCGTGTTCAAGTGCGGCAGAGACCAGTCGTCCGAAGGGGTGCTGCGCAGCGGCGACGGGGTCGTTCACAGTCGCCAGTTCCAGGTACGTCTCCCCCATCGGAATGATCAGATTGCTGGTGCCGACTCCGTCGTGGCGGCCACCGCCACGCACCTCGAGACCTGTCACCTGCGACACAATTTGTGCGGCTTTCTTCAAGTCGCCATGTACGAGAACTATATGATCTACGCGCACGTTCACCGTGATCCGTTTCCCCTTTCGTGAGGTCGAGGTCCATGTCTTCAACCAGTTCCCCGAATCGTCCGGACGAGCCGGTGCCGAAGTCTGCAACCGATGCCGCGATCCTCAAGATCGGCCACGTGGCCAGCATCGTCGGCGTGTCTACCGCACGAATTCGGTTGTGGGAGCAAGAACGGCTGATCACCCCTCTTCGCACCGAGTCCGGGCAACGCATGTATTCGATGCAGGACGTCAAACGGCTCGAGAAGATCCGCAAGCTCCTCGAATCCCGCTCCATGACCGTCGTCGGTATCCGTCAGGCGCTTGACGGCGACGTCGAGGACGACGCCCCACCCGCCGAAGACGACATCGGCGCCATAGGCGCCCGAGTCAAGGAGCTTCGACGCCGAAATCGGATGAGCCTGCGTGACCTTTCGCAGGAAATCGCGGTCAGCCCTTCTGCGTTGAGCGCATTCGAGCGTGGACTGAGCAAACCCAGCATCGGACGCATCACACAGATCGCACATGCGCTCGGAACGACCACGCCGGAGCTCCTCGGTATGCCGGCCTCCGAGGATCGGATGATCGTGCGCGCCGACGAGCGCGAAGTCCTTCCCCTCGAAGCCGAAGGCGTTCGAATCGAGAACCTTTACCAGTCGTCGACGGTGTTGCAGTCCCAGATGGTCACCATCGAGCCCGGTTTCGGCAGCGGTGAACCGATGACTCATGCAGGAGAAGAGTTCCTCACCGTTGTCGCCGGCAGCGTGGAGATCGTTCTCGACGGCGTCGAAACCGTGTCTCTGGCCACCGGCGACTCGATGACGTTTCCCAGCACTCGCCCGCACACTTACGCCAATCATGGCACCGTCACCGCCCGCGTAGTGTGGGTGAACACTCCACCGACCTTCTAATTCCTCCAGCCCTGTGCGTGGTTAAGGAGTCTCCGGACTCCCTAACCGCGCACGGGGGATCGCGACGGCCCGAATGGGCGAGCCGGTGCCGCCGACGAGGTGCAGTGGCAGGCCGAAGTAGTCGAAGCGGGTGTTCACCAACTGTCCCAGATTCTGCAAATGCTCGGTGTTCACGATCCCGTACTTCTTGCACACCATGTGTCCGGCGAAGCTGTTGTCGAGACTGTTGTCGATCGCATTGCAGTCGGTGCCGATGTTTACCACACCCTTCTTCGCGAGGTATTCGGCGCCCTCCCAGGAGAATCCGGGATTCTCGTCGATGTACTTGCGTTCGGGGAACCAGCGATCGCCGTAGTCGAACCAGGCCAGTACGATATCGCCGGGCCTGATCTCCTCACCTGCCTCGGCCAGCGCCCGCTCGGCGATCTCGACGTCCTCGATACCCGCCGATCCATGTGTCATCGGTTCGGGGCCTTCGAATTTCACGTGCGATAGATCGAGACAGACGGCCGAACCGTAGTAGTACGCCAACGGGGTGTTGTCGATGGTGGCGCCGTCGGGGTCGTACTCGATGGTCGCGTCGGCGTGGGTGCCGGCGTGCTCGCTGATCACGAGATTGCGCGCGTAGAACCCATCCTTGGTCCCGTACATCGCCTTGAACTGCTCGTGTGTCTGGTTCACCGGAGTGAAGGTGCGCTGATGGCCGAACCACATCGGCATCCCTTCGTACACCGGCCTGGTCAGATCGACTATCGGTTGACGGTTCTCGAGTAGCCGATCACCAAGCAGTGGGCTCTGCTGTCTGGCAGCCGTATCCGGTGTCGTGGTCATACGATCCCTCCTTCTGGGTCTCCCACGGCGAACGAGCCGAAGGTGCGGTCGAAGTACGTCAACGGTCCGGCAGTCTCCGCGTGAGCGCCTGCACGCGCCGAGACCACGTCGGCGACAACGAGGACGTGGTCGACGGCTTCCACCATGAAGACCACTGCGCATTCGATGTTGTACAGGGCCCCGTCGATCGCCGGCAGCGAGAACCGCGGTCCAGGGCTGCACAGTTGTTCTTCGGCAATGAATTTCGGCTTACCAGGCGCAGCGAGATCGGCGGCGAGCGCCATCTTGTCGTCGGAGAGGATTGCGACGCCGAAGCGCTCGCGCTCGGCGATGTAGCGGGCTGTGACATTGGTCTTGTTCACCGACAACGAGATCCGGGCCGGATCAGCCGAGAACGAGGACACCGAACTGAGCGTCAGCCCCCAAGGTCGCCCCTCGACCTCGGTGGTCACCACCACGATACCGCTCGCCAGCTTGCGCATCGAGGCAGCAAAATCCTCGGCGGGCACACATGGGTGGGTGGCGCCGGCTGCTGCACGAAGTGATGCGGTGCGTCTGTCCATCACCGGCGCGCCCATCAGGCGATCCCCACGTAGTCGCGGACTCGCCGAGCGGCTGCGGTGCGATCGGTCTTGGAGTAGACGAGGTTACGGACGAAGGCTGGCGGAGTGGCGTTGACGTTCTCGAACAGTCCGACGCGGCCCGCGTGAGCACCCGCGACCAGGTCCCAGACGAAGTTGAAGAAGGTGTTCTTGTCCCGGGCGGAGACCCCGGTTCCAGGAAAGAACTCTTCCATCCGGGAGCCGAATTCCGGATGATCCCAAACTTTTTCGGGCCAGCGGGCGATGAGCGCCTGCCCGCACAGATCGCGAAGCAGAAAGGTGATGCGGGGATAGTTCTCGATCGAGTAGAGACGGCCTGCCGTTGTCAGTTCCGGGTTCGGTACATGCAGGCCACACCATTCCACTGACTCGTGAACGGTGGCGAGCGAATACGCCTTGAGGGTTTGTGCGTAGAGCGTGATGTCGGCGACGGCAGCCTGCACACCGGGAATCTTGTCGGTGCCGAGGATCTCGGTGATCACCTGCGCCACACCGGTGAACATCTCTGCCCGGAAGGCCAGGCGCGTCATCACCGACCACAGCGAATACGCACAGGATTCGTAGTACAGGTCGAGCAATCCCAGGTTGTACTTGCTGAAGACGTACTCACGCGGGATGAACACCTTGTCGAAGATGATCGTCTGATCGAGTTCTTCACCGGCGTGATCGAGCGGGTGATCATTGCGCGGCGTGTTCATCTTCGCCGTCGGCTCGCGCAGGATGAGCGAGAGACCGGGGGAGTTGACCGGGATCGCCGCCCAGATGGCCGCTTCCGGCCCGACTCCACCGCCGAGAGTGGTCGAGAGAGTGAAAAAGTGTGCGAGGGAACCGATGCTACCGGCTACCTTCGCACCTGAGATGACGATTCCGTCGGGTCGGTCTTCGACAATGCGCAACTGCGACGGGCGCTCGTTTCGCGGAATACTCTTGTCGGACTGCGGGTCTGCGATCAGATCTGTGCTGAGCAGGTTGTGATCACCAGATATCTTCACGAAATCGCGTATGTTCTGCGCGAATTCAGGGTTCTCCGCTTCGATCCTGTCGATGGTCGAGAGGAAGCCGAGTGCCATCATTGCGCCGTAGTCGTTGGGACGGCCGTACATGCCCATGGTCTTCTGCGTGATCAGCCGCGTCGCTTCACGTTTGGCCATCAGGTCAGCGCGAGTGCGGGGAATCTGCCATCCGATGGCGCGTCGGCCACCGTCGTCGTCCACGTAGGTGAGAACGTCGCGGGTCTCCGACGCGAACTGGGCATCCTGAATTCCGGCCAGGGTGTTGACGGCACGCAGGTCGGGATGGGTGGTGACATCCTCGACATCCTCACCCTGTGAGGAAATGATGCGGCGGCCGTCGCGCAACGAGGCCTTGTACTGATCACCGGTGAGCAGGTGCCCTCCGGTCTGCGAGAGTTGTTCGGTGACCTTGTCGATGCGCAGTCTCCGGGCGTCGAGCGTGGGGTTGGTCATGATGTTCCTTTCGGTGATCAGCCGCGGATGACCGCGATGGCTTCGGCCTCGATGAGAAAGCCGTCGTACATGAGTCCGGCGACGCGTACGCCGGTACCGGCAGGCCCCTCTTCGGGGAGGAATTCCATCCGAACGCGGGTCATGGTCTCCCAGTTCTCCTGAACCTGGTCTCCCGAGCCGTCGAAGCAGTAGTAGGTATTGAGTTTGACGACGTCGCCCCAGGTGGCACCGGCCTCGGCCAGTACTGTGGTGAGCGACTCGAATACATTGCGGGTCTGCGCCTCGATGTCACCCTCTCCGAGGACGTTTCCGTGTTCGTCCGCCGAGAGTTGGCCGCCGGTGAAGACGAGGTTCCCGATCCGCCATCCCTGTGAGAACGGAGTCTTGATGTGGTGAGTCCAGGTGCTGTTCATCAGACGCTGGCGGTCAGTGCCGTCGCCGACGAGGTCGGCGAGTTCGGTCCCGGTCATGAATATTCCTTTCGGTGTTCAAGTTTCAGGCAGCGGCTGCAGCGAGAGCCGGAGTGCGCTTGGCGGAGAGTCGAACGAGCGCGAGATAGAGAAAGAAGCTGGCCACGGACCCGACGAGCCAGGACACGTCGACCCCGTTCATGGCTGCGGCCACCGGTCCGGTAAAGAAATCGCCTGACATGAAAGGCATTTGGATGACAAATCCGAGGATGTAGGTAGCCAGGGCCGGTGTGTTGAAGGCCCCATAGCCGGCATTGACGTCACTGAACGCGGCAATATCGTACTGTCCCTTGGCGATCATGTAATAGTCGACCAGATTGACGATGCTCCAGGGGATGAGCAAGCACATCAGGAAGTGGATGAAGTTGGAGTAGTTGACGAGAAAGTTGTCAGCGAACAGCAGGGCCACCATGAATGCGATGACGGCGGTGCAGGTGGCGACGAGGTTACGCGCGAAAGCTCCTGGTTTCCAGCCTGTTCGGAATGTTTGCATCAACGTCAGCGTGCACAGGGACGGGCCGTAAAGGTTGATCACCGCCGCGTCGATGGCGCCGAGGAAAAGCATGACGAGAACGAAGACGCCAATCGGACCTGGCATGATGTCGAGCAGTTGAGCGACGCTTCCGTCGCCGCCTGCCGCGGTCACGAGGAGCGCACCGAGGGTCATCACCGGAATCGCGCCGACAACGGCGCCGAGATAGGTGTACCAGAACGCCTCGCGCGAAGGAGTCGCCGCGGGCAGGTAGCGAGAATAGTCGGAAACGTAAGGCGCGTAGGCGATCTGCCATGTCGCGGCGATCGATGTCATCCCGAGGAAACCTATCACGCTAAAGCTCGTATCCGCCGATGTCGCGGGCCCTCCACCGGCGGCTTGGAAGGTGAACACGGCGATCAAGATGACGGCAATTCCGAAGAGAACGAGCAAGGCGCGGTTGAGTCGGTGAATGAACTCGTAACCGAAGATGACTGCCACCAGCGTGAGACCAGTAGTCAGCACCAACGCAAGCGAGGGGTTCAATGCGGGTACCAACGCAACAAGTGTGTCTCGGGCAAGCACGATGATGGACGCGAGAAAACCCAGGTACATCAGGATGACGACGACCAACACGAGCAGCGAGCCGTACATACCGAATTGTCCACGTGCCTGAATCATCTGCGGCACACCAAGTTTTGATCCCTGCACCGAGTGCAATGCCATGAAGACCGCACCGATCAGGTTACCGAGGACGATCGCGGCAATTGTCGAGGCGATGTCGAGTCCGTACACAGTCGGACCCAGCACACCCATCACGAGGGTAAGGGGCATGATCTGGACGCCGAACCAGACCGAGAACAGATGGCGGGCAGTACCGGTGCGGCGCTCTTCCGGCACAGGTTGGATCGTGAGGTCCTCGATGAGTGAGGAATCAGTGGTCTTCATTGGCACCTCTGCAGTGCGTGAGTAGTGAGAATCGGAACCGATCGAGTGATGTACGGATAATCTACAACTGTGCAGTAAGAAATATCTACGGAACCGTGGAGAATTTTCTTTGCCGAAACATCCTCGAAACAGGGCAATTTCCCTGTTTAACTCACTTCAGACGGAGAAGATCGATGAAATCTGTGCTAAATACCTCATATTGTGCTGATGGATCTGTGGGCGCACACACGTCCATGTCCGAATTGTTTTCGATAGGCATAGGTCCGTCGAGTTCACATACCGTCGGGCCCATGCGTGCTGCCGCGTCGTTCGTGGCGGGACTACGCAACGCACACCTGCTTGCACGGACTTCGCGCATTCAGGTACGGCTTCGCGGCTCCCTCGGGGCCACCGGAGTCGGCCACGGATCTCCCGACGCAGTCCTCGCGGGCTTACGCGGATGGTCACCGCACGACTGCGATCCCGCTGCCGTCCACGGATTATGGGAACATTCGCGTTCGCTGCACGAAATATCAGTCGACGACCACGCGGTCACCGTCGCTTACGAGGACATCACTCTTGCCCCGTTCGACCCCCACCCAGATCACCCGAATGCGTTGGAGTTCACTGCGATAGCGAACGACGGCACAGTTATCGAGGACCGCACTTTCCTATCCGTCGGCGGCGGTTTCGTAGTGACGGTGGGCCAGACGCAACCATCGCCACCACAGATTCCGTACCCCTACCGCACGTTCGACGACCTTCTTACACTCAGCGCATCACGGGAAGTGACCGTCGCAGAGATTGCCGCGGCAAACGAGTGGGCGCTCGGCCGAGACCCCCAAGCCGACGCGGTCGAGATCTGGGAAGCCATGCGGGCGTGCATCGGCGCCGGTCGCACGCGGGCAGATGGCACACTCCCAGGAGGTCTTGCCGTTCGCAGACGTGCCCCCGGACTCGCCAGGACTCTGGACAGCCAACCCACGCACGAACTGACCGCAATTTCTCGGATCCAACTCGCAGCATTGGCCGTCAACGAGGAGAACGCATCGGGATTCCGGGTGGTCACCGCGCCGACGAACGGGGCAGCGGGAATCTTGCCCGCAGTTGTGGAGCATTACCTTCGGACGCCAGGTGCCGACATGAATGGCGTCGTCGACATGCTCCTGACCGCGACTGCCATCGGCAGCGTCGTGAAGGCGGGCGCTTCCATCTCCGGGGCAGAGGTCGGCTGCCAGGGCGAAGTGGGTTCGGCGTGCGCGATGGCGGCCGGAGCCTTGTGCGCGGCCCTCGGCGGAACGCCGGCACAGGTGGGAAAGGCAGCGGAGATGGGTCTGGAACATCACCTGGGCCTGACCTGTGATCCGGTGGCCGGACTGGTACAGATCCCGTGCATCGAACGCAATGCGATAGCTGCCGTCACCGCGGTTCAGGCGGCGACACTCACCCTGAACGAGGAGGATCAGCCACACCACGTCTCACTGGACACCGCCATCCGTACCTTGCGCGACGTTGGCGCCGACATGCACGACAAGTACAAGGAAACTTCACGCGGCGGGCTTGCAGTCAATGTCGTCGAGTGCTGAGTTGTCCACCCAGCCCGCGGCCAATCGAGGCCGTCTATCCGTGACACCTTGGTACACGTATCGGGCCGCAGTGTGGTTTTATATATCGGCGCGATATAGTTGGATATCGCATCAAGCGGTTAGGTTCAACGACTCGGGAGGTTTGTCAGTTGCTCGAACTCGCAATCCTCGGGCTGCTCCTCGAGTCACCGATGCACGGATACGAGCTGCGTAAGCGGCTCACTGGTCTGCTCGGCGCATTCCGCGCGTTCTCGTACGGATCGCTGTACCCGGCACTGCGGCGCATGCAAGCCGACGGATTGATCTCGGAAGACGTCGACACTGCCACCGGCACGCTCAAGCGTCGGGCGCGTCGCGTCTACCAGCTCACTCCGGAAGGTCGGCAACGGTTCACTGAACTGGTCGCCGACACCGGGCCGCAGAACTACACCGACGACGGTTTCGGCGTTCACCTCGCCTTCTTCAGCCGCACCCCCGCAGAAGCGCGGATGCGGATCCTCGAAGGCAGGCGACGCCAGGTCGAGGAGCGCCGTGAGGGGCTCCGCGAGGCCGTCGGTCGGGCCAGCGGATCGCTGGACCGCTATACCCGTCAGCTCCATCAGCTCGGACTCGAATCGAGTGAACGCGAAGTGCGTTGGCTCAACGAATTGATCGCAGCCGAGCAATCGACAACAGGAACATCCCGGAAAGAAGGAGAACCCGACCATGGGTGAGAACAGCACCGCGGTGCGCGTAGCCATTGTGGGCGTGGGTAACTGCGCCTCGTCCCTGGTTCAGGGCGTCCACTACTACAAGGATGCCGACGAGACCCAGACGGTCCCCGGCCTCATGCACGTCAAGTTCGGTAAGTACCACGTCCGCGACGTGCAATTCGTCGCTGCGTTCGACGTCGACGCCAAGAAGGTCGGCTTCGACCTCTCCGAGGCGATCCTCGCGAGCGAGAACAACACCATCAAGATCGCCGACGTCCCGCCCCTGGACGTTCCCGTTCAGCGTGGCCCGACCCTCGACGGCATCGGCAAGTACTACGCCGAGACCATCGAGCTGTCCGACGCCGAGCCCGTCGACGTCGTCAAGGCACTCAAGGACGCTCAGGTCGACGTCCTCGTCTCCTACCTGCCCGTCGGTTCCGACGACGCTGACAAGTTCTACGCACAGTGCGCGATCGACGCAGGCGTTGCATTCGTCAACGCCCTGCCCGTCTTCATCGCTTCCGACCCGGAGTGGGCTGCCAAGTTCAAGGACGCCGGCGTCCCGATCGTCGGCGACGACATCAAGAGCCAGGTCGGCGCCACCATCACCCACCGCGTGATGGCGAAACTGTTCGAAGACCGCGGCGTCGTGCTGGACCGCACCTACCAGCTCAACGTCGGTGGAAACATGGACTTCAAGAACATGCTCGAGCGTGATCGCCTGGAGTCCAAGAAGGTTTCCAAGACCCAGGCCGTGACGTCCAACCTGACCGGCGCACTTGCCGGCAAGGTTCACGACCGCAACGTCCACATCGGTCCCTCGGACTACGTGGAGTGGCTCGACGACCGCAAGTGGGCATACGTCCGCCTCGAAGGCCGCGCCTTCGGTGACGCTCCCCTGAACCTGGAGTACAAGCTCGAGGTCTGGGATTCGCCCAACTCTGCAGGCATCATCATCGACGCCGTCCGCGCAGCCAAGATCGCCAAGGACCGCGGCATCGGTGGACCGGTTTACCCGGCTTCCGCTTACCTGATGAAGTCCCCGCCGGTCCAGATGGCCGACGACAAGGCTCGCATCGAGCTCGAAGCGTTCATCATCGGAGCCGATGAGGCGTAGCTAGACGCCGGGCCGACGAGGCCTGATTTAGGTTCACGCTGATTCGGGGTCTTGCGCCAACGGCGCAAGGCCCCGATTCTGTTATCCGCAGGGTGTTTCCGCATCCGCGCGGGTAATCACGCCTGCGGCTGCCGAATCGCCGAGCGGGTCCGGGTGCCGATCAGCGTGGAATGATGGACATCAGAACCATCACACGGATCGAGGACCCCATGTCGATTACGTCGCTGCCAGTGCTCGATCTGTCGCTTGCGCAGAATCCCGACACCGCCGAGCAGTTCCGCACTCAGCTCCGCGAGGCCACCCACGAGGTCGGATTCTTCTACCTGGTCGGCCACGGAATTCCCGACGAACTGCAGCGACGCCTCCTCGCCGTCGCCCGCGAGTTCTTCGCGCTACCGACTGCCGAGAAGCTCGCGATCGAGAACGTCCGCAGCCCGCACTTCCGTGGGTACACCAGGCTCGGCGGCGAACTGACCGAAGGCAAGCAGGACTGGCGCGAGCAGATCGACATCGGCGCCGAACAGCCCGCAGCCGAGCGCACCGACACCTCACCGGCCTGGGAGATCCTGCAGGGCCCCAACCAGTGGCCCGACGCCCTTCCCGAACTCCGCGACGTCATCACCGAGTGGAACGACACACTCACCTCGATCGCATTGAGCCTCTTACGCGAATGGGCGGTAGCCCTGGGCCAGGATGCGAACATCTTCGACGACGCGTTCGCTCACGATCCGTCGATCCTCATCAAGGTGGTGCGTTACCCGGGCCGCCCGAAAGGTGCCGGCTCCCAGGGCGTCGGCGGGCACAAGGACGCGGGTGTGCTGACCCTGCTCTATGTCGAACCGGGCAAGGGCGGTCTGCAGGTCGAGCACGACGGCGATTGGATCGACGCACCGCCGATCGACGGGGCGCTGGTGGTCAACATCGGCGAACTTCTCGAGGTCGCTACCGGCGGCTACTTGAAAGCGACTGTGCACCGGGTAGTTTCACCCGAGGGCGACGGCGAACGTATCTCGGTGCCGTTCTTCTTCAACCCGAACTACGCAGCGCAGATCCCGGAGTTCGAC
Organism: Rhodococcus sp. P4_F3_2; assembly: GCF_056401335.1. Classification (NCBI taxonomy): domain Bacteria; kingdom Bacillati; phylum Actinomycetota; class Actinomycetes; order Mycobacteriales; family Nocardiaceae; genus Rhodococcus; species Rhodococcus sp. P4_F3_2. The sequence goes on along the minus strand of NZ_JBFUJN010000014.1, from coordinate 44,281 downwards.
CTACCACCCGAGCTGGCGGCGCGCGCCACCGGCGTCACCGTGGACGCGAACAACCCGATCCACGATTCCTACGGGGCGAACGCCCTCAAGAGTCGACTACGCGCGCACCCCGATGTCGCGGCCCGATGGTGGCCGGACATCGTTGCGGCACAAAGCGCTACCTAGGGGATGGGTCAAAGATCCATCGCAACTTTCCACGCCGTGTGCATCGCACCTTCGATGTAGTCGACGTTCACCGCGTCACCGACCACGTGCACGTCGGAGACGACGCCGATCAGAGCGTCGGCCAGCGGCGCTTGCGCTGACACCCCCGATGCGACGACAACCATGTCGGCTGGAGCGGTCAGTGTCTTGTCACCGGAACGGAATTCGACGTGCTCCTTGGTGATTCGCTGCACCGTAGAATTGCGGTGAATGTCCACACCGACATGCTTGGCGTGGCGCACAGCCGTCCAGCGGCGCGGCATCGCCATCGGAATACCCAACTGCTGGCCTTCTTCGATCAGCGTCACATTGCGACCTCGCTCGGCCAGGAACTCCGCAAGCTCGAGTCCGACAAGCGAACCACCGATCACGACAACGTCCTTACCCATGGGCAGGAACTTGCGGGTCACAGCTCGGATCGCCGCGGGGCTCTTGGTGATACCGGACAGCTTGCCCAACTTGGCCATCGTCCGCAGGAACGGCGGCACCTGTGAGACGTCTCCCGCTCCGGTCATCAACGCGCGCAACGAATCACCGGTGTGCACGTGCGGCAAGTCGCCGCCCGGAACACTAGGCCGCTCACGAACTGCACCGGTGGCCACGACTACGGCGTCGGGGTTCAGTGCCCGGATCGAAGCAACCGAGGCTTCGGTCTTCAGTCGAACATCGACACCGAGACGCTCGATCTCCACTTTCAACCAGCTGAGCAGACGTCCGTTGTCCGGGGTAGTGAGGCTCGAGAACCACAGGGTGCCGCCAAGGCGATCGGATTTGTCCAACACCGTGACTCGGTGCCCACGTTCAGCGGCCACGCGAGCCGTTTCGAGACCACCGGGGCCCGCTCCGACCACAACAACGTGTTTCGGAGTGCTGGTCCGAACGAAGGGGAGCAGCGCTTCGTTGCCCAGGGCAGGGTTCACCGCGCACAGCGGGGTCTCGTCCCAGAAGTTCTCCTGCACGCAGACGTAGCAATTGATGCAAGGCCGAACCCGCTCGGGTACACCGTCTTTGAGTTTGTTCACCAGCTGTGGATCGGCCAGGAGCTGGCGGCCCATCGCGGCGAAGTCCGTGCGACCTTCCGCGATCATCTTCTCGCCGACCTCGGGGAGCATACGTCCGACCGTGATCACGGGGATCGATATCGCCTGCTTGATTCGCGTTGCATTGTCCGTGTAGTAGCCGACCTTGTCGGGCAGGGGGCCGTCGGTGAAGTTGGCAAAAGCATTCAGCGCGGTACCGGTGACGTGAATGGCGTCAGCGCCGGCCTCTTCGAACATCTTGGCGGCCGCAGCAGCCTCGTCGACGGTCAGCCCGTCGGTTTCGCCGTACTCTTGACCGGCCAGACGCACGATGACGGCAAGCGCACCACCGACCTCCTCCTTGACCGCCCGAATAACCTCACAAGCCAGGCGAGCACGGTTCTCCATGGAACCTCCGTACTCATCGCTGCGCTGATTCGTGTACCGACTCAGGAACGCTCCGAGGACGTAGTTGTGGGCACAGTGAATCTCGACGGCGTCGCCGCCCGCCGCTTTCACCCGTCCGGCAGCCTCGGCGAACATGCGGACGAGCCAATCAAGATCTTCCTTTGTGGCCTCGTGGTAGGTCGCCCTCTTGCCCTCGTTGATGGCAGCCATCTTGCCCAGTTCTTCGGGCGTGCAATCGGCCATCGCACTCATGTCACCCGGCGGCTTCGGTGTGGACGGGACCAACTGGGGTCGGCCGTCGAGGGTATCGATGCGCGCCACCTTGCCGTGGTGTGTCATCTGCACACAGAGCTTGCTGCCTGCGTCGTGCACCGCGTCGGCCAGCGCTTTGAGTCCGGGGATGAACCGGTCTTCGGAGAGCCCCGGTTCCTTGCGGCTGGTGCAGCCCAGCGGGTACGCAACAGCGCAGCAACCGGTGATGATCAGACCCGTTCCACCGGCCGCACGAGCCACGAAGTGGTCGATGTCGCCCTTTTCGATTTCCCCGTCTTCACACAGGTTCATGTCCATCGCAGGGAGAACCACGCGATTGGGCACGGTCATCGGGCCGATGGTGCCTGGTGCGAGCAGGTGCGGAAAGGTCTGGCTTCGGATCGTCACGAGCAGACGCTAGAACTGGACCACGCCCATCCGTTGCCGCACTCCCGATCAACGAGACTTCACGCGCTGTGACGTGCGAGGCACTCGGCTATCACCTCGAGCGAATATTCGAGGTCCGCGGATTCCACTCGCCCGTAGCCGATGACCAATCCGCCGGGGTCTCCGTGCGTTCGGGTGGACTCGACCAGGGTGGGCACTTCGACGCCGTGTTCAAGTGCCTCGCGAGCGACGGTGGCTGCCAGATCCGCGTCGAGCATGAGCGTCGTGTGCATGCCGGCGCCGAGACCCCGCAGTTCACCGAACGATGACAGCGCTTCCTCGACCGCCCGATCGCGCTCCCGGTACCTGCGCCGGGCGGTACGTACCGCCCGATCCCATTCGCCGTCACGGAGCAGGGACAGGAGTGCTTGCTGCAACGGAACCGACGGGAAGTCGCCGATTCGCTTGCGGTGTAATGCTATGCGGTCGACCAGGTCGAGGGGAGCTACCAACCAGCCCAATCGAATTCCGGCGCCGAGCGTCTTGGCGACCGTTCCGAGATACACCACCCGATCAGGAGCCAACTGGGCGAGCGCAGGCAAAGGCGCTACATCGTAACGGAATTCGGAGTCGTAATCGTCCTCGAACAGGACGACGTCGCGGGCGCGTGCGAACTCGATCAACTGGTTGCGCCGACCTACCGGAAGCAGCCCACCCGTCGGATACTGATGGGACGGTGTCACATACACACCGCGGACGCCCTCCGACGCCGTTTCGAGTTGGTCGACACAGAGACCATGAGCGTCGACGGGCACGTCGAGCAGCGACCATCCACAGGCTGTTGCGGCCGAGGACGCATACCGGTATCCGGGATCTTCCATCGCCAGAACAGCACCACGGGTACGCAGAGCCGACAGGGCGAGGCCGAGACCATGCGTGGCACCTGAGGTGATCAGGATTCTCTCGGGTTCAACCGACATTCCGCGGGCTCTTGCCAGCAATTCCGAGAGTGCCGAACGCAATTCGTAGTCACCCGCAGGATCGGGATCCTCGAATGGTGGCGGTTTGGACCCGACGTCACGCCACGCCCGCCGCCACGCTGCCGATGCACGCGGCGGCGTCCACGGCACGCCTGGCCGGAGCTGCACCCTGGGCGACATCTTGTCGGCGGTCTTCTTCGGTGTAGTCGTGGGAGTGACCACGGGAGAGGGCGCCTCGGCAACGAAGGTACCCGAGCCGTGCACAGCGACAAGCCAACCCTCGGCGATCAACTGCTCATACGCCCGTTCCACGACGCCCCGCGCCACCTCGAGCTCCGCCGCCAGCTTCCGGGAACTGGGCAACCTCAGACCCACTGCCGCCTTACCACTGCGGATATCCGCTCTGAGGTGGTCGGCAATCTGGATCGGGAGCGCCCGCCGATCTGTCCGGTCGAGGACGACGGCTACCGCCGAAGGAAGAAACATTCTGAACCCTCTCGGAAGTGGCAAATCGAAGTGGCCTATCGAAGTCTCCACTGATTGGACCATGACTTGAAGCCACTTTGCCACCAGCATCGTCTGCATGACAGATTCCGTTGTCTTTGCTGCCCCTGCTCCTGCCCCCACTGCACCTATTCCGCTGTCTCCGACAGCACGTACGACGCACAAGCGCGCCCGCCACCACGGCGTCGCAGAACGCGCGGCACTCGTCGACGTCTTGCAGTCCGCGAAGCTGTGCCACATGGGCGTGAACGTCGGCGGAGTTCCCATGGTGTTTCCCACCGCGTACGGGTTCGACCTCGACGGCCCTGACCGCGGCGGGTCTATTTATGTTCACGGCTCGGTGGCCTCGCGAAGCTTGGCTCCGGACAGCGAAATCTGCATCACCATCACGATCCTCGACGGGCTCGTGTTGGCGCGGTCGGGCTTCCACCACTCGATGAACTACCGCAGCGGCGTCATCATCGGATCACCTCGAGTCGTGACCGACGGCGACGAGCGAGTGAAGGCTTTGAATCTGATCGTCGACCAGGTGGTTCCCGGACGTTCCCAACACCTTCGGGATCACACGCGCAAGGAAATGGCGGCAACCATCGTTCTTGCCCTGCCGTTGTACGAGGCTTCCGTCAAGGCCCGCACCGGCGGCCCCGGCGACGACGCTGCCGACATTGGTGTCGAAACCGTTTGGGCTGGAGTAGTTCCCGCAGCTACGCACTTCGGTGAACCGATCCCGTCCGAGGATCTCGACTCAGGTGTCGCGCTTCCGGACCATATCTCGACGATGCTCTGACCGCACACGCCGTACACACCGGGGCATGGCTATGCCCCGGTGTGTACGTATTCAGTTGCGCCCGTTCAGGCTGCTGTAGGTGGGCTGTTCCCACCGATCGGATGCTGATACGGATCGATCGACATCGGCGGGTAGAACACCGACTTCCGATCCGGACCGATCTCCACCCGCCATTCCGTGTGGTGCATCGTCCGATGATGATGACCGCACAACAAGATCTGTCGAGATCTGTTGGGCCACCATCATTCCAGTGAACAATATGGTGAGCATCGCACCACCCCGACGGYGTCCCRCACCCCGGAAACGCACACCCRCCATCCCGAACCGCCAACGCCCGCCGCTGCGGCACCGTCGCCGTTCTCGCTTCCTTACCGCACTCGAGCGGAACACCATTCTCATCCAACAAGATCCGCGTCACGGTGCAGTCGCACGCCAACATCCGGGCAGTGTCGATACTGATCGGACCCACCCAATCCGTCCACGCAAACCCGAGTTCCTCCGTCGACGGCAGGAAGTCTTTCAACGCTTGCAGATCGGTCATGTCTTTCGCGGACGCGGTGACCGTGATGTGTGGTTTCACTCCGCCCTCGATCGGACCCAACCCCGCCCGCTCGTACCGGCGCAACAATTCACAAAACCCGTCCGCACGCCGTAATGCCGGAGTACGCGTGTCCTTCACGCCATCCTTCTCCGGCGTCGGCGCCGACAGACTCGACAACAACGTGATCAGACGCGCCCCGTTCACAGCATCCAGATCACCCTTCACAGACACCCGCCCGTACAAGCCTTTCGAGGCGTAGAACTCGTTACGCTCCGAATCCTCGCCGACCGGAACACCGTCCTCACGCTTGCCGTACTGCTTCTCGATTCGGCGGATCGCCGCCCGCACCGCATCACAATCCGCAATATTCTTCGACGCCAACGACAACAAAATCCCACGGGCCTTGTCCACATCCGCCAGGGTCATGTTCTTCGGCGGATGCTGACAAAACGACGCCACCTGACGCGCCTTCAACGCATCAACATCACCACGATGAAACGCATCGCCCACCACAGGTTCGAGCATCAACAACCGCGCCAACCCGACCAGCAGACTGCACTCACCGATCTCCAAATTCGTCGAACCATGCAACCACTGCGCGATCGCCCGAAAACCCTTCCCACCGAGAACCTCACGGGAAAACATCTCCACGATCAACAACACCAACCGCGACTGCAACTCATGCCGGGCACGCACCAGATCGAGAACCTCACTCTTGAGGCCCTCGCCATCCAGCTGCCACGCTTCCCGACTGTCCATGCAGCAATCATATTCGAACACAGTTTCGAATACAAGAGAAAACAAGATGAAACTAGCTGCTAATCAACAACTTTCGCATTCCAGACAGAACGGGCATGTTCTTGGGTGGCTGTGGAGACCTCCGCTTGACCGCCCATGAAGGGCCGGACAAGATCCAGCGGCAAGGGGAAGACAACGGTGGAGTTGTTCTCGCTACCGATCTCGTGAAGTGTCTGCAGATATCGCAATTGCAGGGTGGTCGGATTGCGGCTGATCACCTCGGCCGCCTCGGCGAGCTTGGCCGAAGCCTGAAACTCTGCGTCGGCGTTGATGATCTTGGCTCGGCGTTCACGTTCGGCCTCAGCTTGCCTGGCGATGGCGCGCTGCATGTTGGCTGGAATCTCGACGTCCTTGATCTCCACGGTCGTGACCTTGACGCCCCACGGTTCGGTCTGCTGGTCGATGACTTTCTGCAGATCCTCGTTGAGGCGTTCCCGTTCGGATAGCAGCGAGTCCAGCTCAGCTTTACCGAGGATGGAGCGCAGTGTGGTCTGGGCGATCTGTGAGGTGGCGGCCAGAAAGTCCTCGACTTCGACTATCGAACGGTCAGCGTCGACGACCCGAAAGTACGTGACGGCGGTGACCTTCACAGGAACATTGTCGCGGGTAATCACTTCTTGGACCGGTATTTTCAGCGTGACGGTTCGCAGACTGACCCGTTCCATGCGATCGATCGCCGGCACCAGAATCACCAGGCCTGGGCCTTTCAAGGTGATCAATCGGCCGAGGCGGAACACCACCGCGCGCTCGTACTCGCGCAGAACTCTCACCGACATTCCCACAAGGACTGCAATCAGCACGACAAACACGGACAACACGACAAGCACGGTGGTCATAGCGGCAGCTCCCACGGTTCACGACGGCGCACTTTCAGAGTCAGGCCTCGTACCTGCTCTACGACGACGGATTCGCCYACGGCAGGCACAGAGTCGTCGTACCCGAATTCCATTCGAGCACTCCATAATCCGCCGTCAAGCTCGACCTGACCCTGCGCGCCGGTCCAACTGCGAACGGTCGCGTCGGAACCGACAAGAGATTCCGTCCCCGTACGCACGGGAGCGCGGCGCGCGGTAAGCGCTTTTCGACTCGCTACCGCCACCACGCCCAGGCCGACTACCGCGACTCCCGCCGTCACCGGGATCGCGATCAATTGCCCGATACCGTCGGATGTGAAAAGCATCCAGACGCCGGCACCGATCATGAGTGCTCCAAGCACACCGAGCACCCCCGCGGTTGGGGCATGCGCCTCGACCACGATCAACAGGACGCCCAGCACCAGGGCAACGACACCGATCGTCGTCATCACTCGTCTCCACGCTCGCGAGGACGCGGTCACGTCGCGTAGCCATTGTGCGATCGCGCCCTCGGCTTCAACGGTAATCACGTTCGGCCGGATCTGCCACAAGCACTTCACGCCAGTTCAGAGAAGCACTTCACCGATCTGTCGCGCAGTCACCTTGGCAAGGTCGGCGAGGAACGGAATCCGTTCGTCGATCATCAGCTCGACCGGACCACGAAGCCCGAGAGCGTAACGCACAGTGCCGGATCCATCGATGATCGGAATTCCGATCGTTCGGTAATCCGGGGTCAACTCCTCGTCGTTGAATCCGTATCCTCGCTCACGAGTCAGTTCCAATTCCCGGCGGATACCGGCAACATCGGTGATCGCACGCTGAGTGGTCGCTTCACGTGGCAGCGCAGCGAGCTCGGAATCGTCGACATCGGACCACGCCAGAAACGCTTTCCCGAGTGCGCTCGCATGCAAGGGAAGGCGGACACCCTGGAGCACGTGCCCGTCGGCCTCGCGCCACCGACTGAATCCGAGCAACACCACCTCACTTCCACTTCGCACTGCCAGGGAGGCGGATGCTCCTGTCGTCGCGGCCAATTGCTCCAAATAGGGCTCGGACAGATAGATCCGATGCTGCCGGTAGGAGACCTGTCCGTAGGCCGCCAGCGCCGCGCCGATGCGATACCGACTGGTTGCGTCGTCCTTCTCGAGGAACCCCGCGTCGACGAGCGACTGCAGCAATCGATGCGTGGTGCTGACCGCAAGCTCTTGTCGCCGCGCAACTTCCGAGACTCCCAGTTCTTCGCCACTGCGAAAACATGTGAGCATGGTCAGGGCACGGGTTACCGTCTGAACTCCCGCGCCGCGTGCGTCCGTCACGAACGATCCTTTCGCTGTGGCCTGATCGACCTGAGAATCGGACGCTAACACGGACCCAGCAGTCCGGCCATCCTTTCCGTCAGGTGGAAAGGAACCAGACGCGGACCCACAAAAGCCCAGATGAACAGACTTCCGATGTTGTCAAGATTTCCAATCTCCAGAAAACAAACGGGGGTAAAACAGACACGCACCCAATAGCGTCATCGTCGTCAGTTCTGACGAATCAACGCCTGAAGGAGCCACATACATGTCCCGCTTCCGCCGACTGCCACGAGCTGCCGCTGCGCTCGCCATGATCCCGCTGGCCGGGTTGGCGGTGGCGTGTGGGTCTTCCGATTCCGACAGCGCCGCAGGCAATTCCAGCGCCGACTTCACGCTCAAAGTCTTCGATCCCGGAAACTCCGGTGCCATCGCCGTCGGCAAGCGTGACGGAACCTACGACGAGGCGCTGGCACCGCTGGGCGCAAAGATCGAATGGGTCAAGACCACACCGGGATTCAGCTCCAACCTCAAACTGTTCAACAGCGGAGAACTCGACATCCAAACCGGCGCATACAGTCCCGTCGTCGGTGCACTGTCCAAGGACGTGGGTGTCCGCATCTTCGCCACGTCCGACCCGTACAACAAGGACCAGGCCGGCATCATCGCCACTCCGGAATCCGGAATCAAGACAGTCGCAGATCTGGCCGGCAAGCGCATCGCCGTCAACCCTGCAGGTAAGGGCGAGTACATCACGCTCAAGGCCTTGACGCAGGCCGGAGTGCCGATCGATTCCGTCGAACGTGTTCCGCTGCAACAGGCTGACGCGGCGTCGGCGTTCTCCACCGGGCAGGTCGACGCGTGGGCATCGTTCCTGATTCCGTATCAGGAGGCCAAGGCCAAGGGCGCGGTCGAGATCGCAACCGAGGCGAGCATCGACTCCGTGGACAGCACCATCATCGCCGGCCGCACCGCAGTACTCGAAGCGCATCCCGAGGTGGTCCAGAAGTTCCTCGAGGTCACCCAGGAACTCACCGCGAAGCAGCAGGCCGACCCAGCAGCCTTCGAGAACGTCTTCGAACAGACCGGTCCGCGTGCACTCTCCGGACAGCGGCTCGACGACGCGATCACCCTGGGCGGCCAGATCACCAACTTCCGCTATCCGACCGCAGCGGATGCCACCGACCTCGAATCGATCTCCACACTGTTCGCCGAGAACAAGGTGATCCAGCAGCCGCTCAAGGGCAGCGATGTGATCTTCGACCTCCAGGGTGCTGTGGCAGGTTCGGCAGCGGCAGCGCCCACCACCGAGGGGAAGTGACCCGATGGTGACGCTGACCCGGCCCGCACGAACGGCGTCGCCGTCGGTGGAGCATCCGCAACTCGAAACGCCCCGCTACCGGCGCAATCGCAGCAGGCCCAAGTGGGTCTCGATACCCCTCCGCTTCCTCGTGCCCGCGCTGCTGGTTGCCGGATGGTGGATCGGATCCGCTACCGGACTGATCCGCGAAGAGATCCTGGCCGGACCTCCGGCGGTGTGGACGGCATTCGCCGAGCTGTACCAGTCGGGTCAGTTGGTCGACTTCGGTCTCGCGTCGCTTCAACGTGCTGCACTCGGTGTTTCGGTCGGTGTGATCGTCGGATTGGTGCTCGGGGTTCTCTCCGGTCTCTCCTCGCTCGGCGAAGAACTGATCGACTCGACCATGCAGATCAATCGCGCGGTCCCGTTCCTCGCGCTCGTTCCGTTGTTCATCGCCTGGTTCGGTATCGACGAAACTTTCAAGGTGGTCCTGATCGCGGTCGCGACCGTCGCCCCCATGTACGCGTACACCTACCTCGGTGTGCGCGGGGTCGATCGCAAGATGGTGGAAGCGGCACAGGGTTTCGGACTGACAGGTTGGCGACTGGTGTTCGGAGCGATTCTTCCGACCGCCCTCCCCGGCGTTCTGATGGGGCTTCGAATCTGCCTGTCGCTCAGCATCACCGGATTGATCGCAGCCGAGCAGGTCGGCACACGTGAGGGCATCGGATACCTCGTCACCCTGGCGCAGGAATACAACCGTACCGACTACATGGTTCTGTGCATCGTCATGTACGCGGCGCTGGGTCTCATCTTCGACGCCGTGGTCAGGCTGATCGAGCGGTACTCCATGCCGTGGCGGAGATTGTCGGTGGCGCGGTGACGAACACGACCGTCGGCTCGCTGCCTACCTCCGAAGCACCTCTGCCGCCGTTGGCAACGCGTGAGCGGACCGGCACCACTGCGGCCGAACGACGAGCCGGATCACCGGTGGCAGTCTCACTCACCGGAGTGCGGAAGTCGTTCGGTGACAAGACTGTTCTGGGAGGTATCGACCTCGAGATCACACGCGGAGAGTTCGTCGTTCTCCTCGGCCCCAGCGGCACCGGCAAGACGACCCTGTTGCGAGTGCTCTCCGGTTTGGAAGCACCGGACAGCGGCGAGGTGCTGGTTCCGCGCGACCGCACGGTCGTCTACCAGGAACCGCGATTGATCCCGTCGAAGCGAGTTCTGGCCAATGTCACAGTCGGACAGAAGCGGTCACGTCAGGTGACCGACAATGCACGCAACGCACTCTCCGAGGTCAACCTCGCGGACAAGCACCGTGCCTGGCCGGCCACCCTCTCCGGCGGCGAGGCCCAACGCGTCGCATTGGCTCGCGCTCTCGTTCGCGAACCTGAACTATTACTGCTCGACGAACCGTTCGCGGCCCTCGACGCTTTGACCAGGCTCCAAATGCAAGACTTGGTAGGCGATCTGGTCGCCCGCCACCGTCCGGCTGTACTACTCGTCACGCACGACGTCGACGAAGCCGTACGGCTTGCCGACCGCGTGCTCATCCTCGACAAGGGCGGGTTTGCCGTGGACGTCGACATCGACCTGCCACGCCCCCGCGATCGGAACGATCCCGAATCTTTGCGCTACCGAGCGAGTTTCCTGAAGGAACTCGGTGTCGGCCGCACCTTCCCCGACGGACAGGACAGTCATGACATTGATCGCTGATTCCGCAATCGACACACTCTGGTACACCCGCTGCCCCGTTCCCACCGCCAGCGGTCTCGCCAACAGTCTCGGTTGGCTCGACCGGACGGCAAACGAATCCGGAGTGCGTTTCGGCGTACTGCAAGATGCCGGACCGGAATTGGCAGTGCGCCATTTCGATCACCATCTCTCCGGACTCATTCGCGAAGGCGGCAACGTCCCCGCACTGGCTGCGCGTGCCAGTGGTTCTCCGACGAGGCTCATCGGGCTCACCTGGATCGACGAGGCCCAGGCAATCCTGGTGCGCGGAGACTCCGACATCCGCGAAGCAGGTCTTCTGGCCGGCGCTCGGATCGGTATCCCGGCCTGGGCGGCGGATCAGGCCAGGAGTTTTCCTCGCGCCATGGCCCTGCACGGCTTCGCCTCGGCACTTCGACTGGGCGAGTTGAGTTTTACCGACGTCACCCTCGTCGAGGTTGCGACGACCGCAGCCCCCGAGGTCCGCACCGCCTCGTCCACCCGCAACACGACGTGGGGTGTCGAATCCCTGCTCCGCGGCGACGTCGACGCCATCTACGTCAAGGGCGCCCGCGCCCAGGAAGTTGCCCGCGAACACGGCCTCGCCGTTGCCGTCGATCTCGATTCCACTGCATCCCTACGTGATCGCGTCAACAACGGCACCCCACGACCGATCACGGTTCATGCCGACCTACTCGAACAGCGCCCGGACATCGTCGTCGGTTTCCTCGCCGAGAGCCTGAGAGCAGCGGACTGGGCCGCAGCCAACATCGACGAGGTCCGAGCCGTGCTGCAGAACGAAACACAGTCCGGGCCCGAAGGTGTGGTGGCAGCCTACGGCGAGAACTTCCACACCGGACTGCATTTGAGCCTGTCGGACGAGCGTGTGGACCTGCTCGGCGTGCAGAAACAATTCCTGTATGCGCATGGCTTCCTTGCCGCCGACTTCGACCTGCAGTCCTGGGTGGCGCACGAACCACTGGAACAGGCACGCGCACTTGTCGCCGCGCAGAAGGGCACAGAAGAATGACGGACGTCTACTGGGAGCTGCCCTCGCGCGGTGACGGACGCCGGGCAGTGGCCGCGCTGAACAGTCGCGGCGGCTTCGGGCCACAGCGACCGACTACCGTCGCGACCGATGTTCGCCCCGGAAACTTCGGGCCCTTCGACGAATTGGCACAGATCGTTCTCGCAGCCGAACTGTCGGGCGTCGACGGCGTTGTCGCACCGTACGATCCGAATGGCGAAGAATCCTGGATCGTTGCTGCCGCCGCCCTACGTCAGACGCGTCATTCGCGAGTGGTCGTGGAGTYTCACCCCACTTTCGGCACCCCCGTCTACGCCGCCAAAATGTCGGCGACACTTCAGCGCCTGTCGGCAGGTCGTCTCGAATGGCGAGTGAAGGTAGAGACGGACCCCGAAGACGCCGCTGCTCGCGGAGACGCGGTTCGAGGAGCCGACCGCTACGCGCGCGCCGCGGAGTTCCTGACCGTCGCACGCGGTGTGTGGAACGAGGAACAGATTCTCCCCGGCGGATTCGGCGGCACGGGTTACGACTTCGACGGCGAATACTACGACGTACTCGGCGGCGGATTCCGAGGCATCTTGTCGGGACTCCGTTTTCCCCGAGTACATCTGACCGGAGACTCAGCGGAAGCTCTGGAACTCTCGGCCCACCATGCCGACGTCCATCAGTTCACCCTTGCCGGTGACGAGTTGTCGACACGGATCACCACCCTCGACGACCGAGCATCCGGACTCGGCAGGACCGTCGAGAAGGTCCTGCGCATCCCGATCATCGCGAGGGAAACAGCCGACGAAGCCTGGGCTCGCGTCGAACGGCAACTGAGAGAATCCGATTCCGCTGCACTCGAGATCGACCGGGGCGGCATCCTGTGGTCCGGATTCGACCGCATCGGCTACGAGCACAGTATCGGCCTCGTCGGAAGCTACGAGGAAGTGGCGCAGCGCTTGTCGTCGTATCGCGATCTCGGCGTGGACGGTTTCGTCCTGTCCGGTCGGCCACACATCGAAGAGCTGCACCGGGCGGGCGAGCATCTCCTGCACCTGGTCGATCCCGAGGGTCGGATCCGCAAGGAAGAGAAGGCCACCACAGAAGAGAAGGCCACCGCATGAGCATCGATTTCTATTGGCGGATCGGGATGGAAGGCGACCACGCGTCGCTGCGTACTCCGCGTCGCTACAACCGCGGCGATGCCGGTGGATACGGGCCGGGCAACATCGCTCCCGCGATCCGCGGCGGCGAGTTGGACGGATACAGCTACATCGACCACATGGCCGCAGTGGCAAAGGCTTCCGAGTCTGCCGGCTTCCTCGGTGGACTGCTGCCGTCCTTCCCGATGACCGAGGATCCGTGGGCGACCGCAGCAGCGTTGGCCGCCGAGACCACCACGTACCGTTTCATGGTCGCGTTCCAACCAGGGTTCCTTCACCCGGTGCAGGCCGCGCGGATGTCGGCGAGTCTGCAGCGAGCAACTGGCGGACGTCTGGTTTACAACATCATCAGTGGTGGAGGCGGCGCGCCTCAGCTGTGGTGGGGCGACAAAGTCGACCACGACGATCGCTACACCAGGACATCCGAGTTCCTCGATGTCCTCAAGGGTGTGTGGGACGGCGAACCTTTCGACTTCGACGGTCGCTTCTTCCAAACCCACGGCGCTGCACTGCCACCCGGACTTGCCGGCCAGCCGTTTCCCGAGGTGTACTTCTCCGGATCTTCGGCAGCAGCCGTCGCCGCCGCCGGACTGCACTCCGATTACTACCTTTCCTGGCTGGAGCCGTACGCCGATCTGAGAGCCAAGATCGACGGCGTGCGGGAGAACTCGGCCAAGCTGGGACGCACCCCGAAGTTCGCCGTACGCATCGACGTCGTTGCCCGGCACACCGAAGAAGCCGCGTGGGCCGAGATCGAGAAAGGCTGGGCTTTCGTCGACAAGGGGGCCGCCGACCGCGCAGCGCAGGGTGATTCGGTGGGCGCCGCCCGCATCAAGGGGTGGGTGCCCGAACACATCACCGGTTACCGAGATCTGGAAGTGCAGCCCAACGTGTGGTGTGGCTTCAGCCTCATCCGCGGCGGACCAGCGTTCGGACTGGTCGGCAGCTACGAACAGGTCGCCGAAAGACTCGACGAGCTGCGCGAACTGGGCGTCGACGCCTTCATCCTCGCGGGTAACCCGCATCTCGAAGAGGCATACCGCGTCGGCGAAGAAGTTCTTCCCCTCCTGCAGCGCACCCCGATCACACCTTCTGGACTGGAGACTCGATGACCACCACCGAAACTCGACTCGACGCCGATACCGCAGCATTCGTCGAAGCAGCGCGCAAAGCAGCAGACAAGGCATTCGACGTCTTCCGCAAGACTGGAACGGTTGCAGCCAACGGGACCGTGAACTTCGTCGAACGCGTACCCGGCACCGAAATCGCGGTCGCCCTGAACGACCCGGGACCGTGGGCGGACGATCCGTCGGTGTCACCGGTTGTCGCTACGTTCGATGGAGAGGTGCTGTCCGGCAACGGATCGGCTGGTTTTGTCACCGGCTACGCGTCAGTGTTCCGTGAGCATCCGGAAATCACCAGCGTTGTCCACATCCACACTCCGTGGCTCGGCGGTTGGGCCCAGACACACCGGACGCTACCCATCCGATATGCGGCTTCGCAGAGGCTGACGCTCTCCCGAGAGATTCCGCCGCACATCGATCGGTCCCGTTCTGCGGGCGAGTTCATTCTCGAGCGTCTCGAACACGATCCCGATCTGGTGGCGATCTTCGAAGCCAACGGCGGGGTCAACGTCATCGGCCGCAGCGGGTTGCTCGACCTCGCGAAGTTCGTCGTCCTCCTCGAGGAAGGCGCGCAGTTCCAGGCGATCGCCGAAACCCTCGGCGGTTCGGTCGAATTCGATCCGTCCAACCTCACGGTCCAGTGGGGCCGTAGCGGACTCGCTGACGAGGCGCGTCGACGCGGCCTCATCTAGCCACCCCCATCACTGATTCAGAACAGGAAAGCGTAGATCTCATGACCGTTCGCGTCGGATACTTCCCACACAACAATTCACTGTTCGTTTTGCGCCACACCGGAATCCTCGAACGTCGTCTCCCGGACGTCGAGTGGGTGGACCTGCGTGAGCTTCCCGCCAAGCCTGCAGTGAACCCGGAAAACGCCTTGCCGACCCTGCACTCGGACTGGCTGTTCGAGGAGGGCGGATACGATGTGATCGGAACCGGATTCACGCCGCCGGTCACCGGATTGGCTCAGGGCCGCGATCTCGTCTACATCGGAATCTCCGGCCCCCGCGTGGAGAACGGGCGCCTGGTAGTCAAGGCAGAGTCCGAGATCAACACGGTAGAGGACCTGCGCGGCAAGCGCGTCGGCATCGCGCACGGATCATGGCAGACCACACTTTTGTTGTTCGCCTTGGATCAGGCGGGGCTGACCTGGTCCGACATCGTCCCTGTCGACACCGACGTGCGCGGTGGTGGAGCGGACCTCGTCGACGGCACCATCGATGCCTGGGTAGGGGCGTACCCGGGGCTGACCGACATCGAAGCGAACCACGAACTGCGCACGCTGATCGCCACCGACGGACTCTTCAGCCACCCCTCACTGTGGTTCACCCGGCGCGATTTCGCGGATACCAACCCGGAGGCCCTCCAGGCGATCATCGAGGCCCTGCAGGAATCCGACGCCTGGATCGAAGCCAACCCCCGCGAAGCCGCGCAGATCTTCGTCGACGACATCGAGAAGCGTGGCGGGTCCGCGAGCATCAATGCCTGGGAAGCTGCACTGCGCGGACGTCCTTTCGGTGTCAACCCGGTCACCGACGAGTTCCTCGACGAGCAGCAGCGCGCGGCCGATCTCCTGCTGAGCAACGGACTACTGCCGCAGGCGGTCACCGTCCGCGAAGCAGTCGTGCCGTGGATCAGCGAGTTCGTCGGTTCGGATCGTTCGTCGATCTGAGGGCCCACACCTGACAGATCCGCTTCACACGTGACAGATACCGAACGGTCTGCCATTGTGAAGAGATGCGGCGGCGCGTGGGTGAGAGTTGGTCCACGCGACCAGTCTCAGGGGTAACCCCTGGGTCGGCCAGAAGAATTGGATACTGCGTCCACCGGCGTTCGGCACGCTCCGCGTGCTTGCCGCCGCACCGGACAAAGGATTTGGTCACCCCGCCCCGTCGCATCCCGGAGTCGAATCATGCGTGACTTCGAGCTCGATCCCGAGTTGGCGCGTCGTCTGGCCGTTGCGGCTGCTGACGCTCCGTGGACTCTCAGCGGCCTCGAGGAGGCATTCGGAACCGTCTTCGGTGTTTCCCCGACGCTCCTGGCCGTGCGCGTTCTCGACCTCATGCCCGCCCCACCGTTCGAACCGCAAACGCTGTACCGATTGCTTCGCGAACTACCTCGCCTGCGGCCTGTTCCTCTCTCACTGGACACCAATGAATCTTCGGTGTGGCGGTTCGACGTTCCCCGCTACAACACCAGTGTGGACCTGGCTCGTTCACTGGATCTGACGATCTCCGAACTCGAGTGGTTTGCCGACCGAGGGGAATGGCTCCGCACGAAACCCCTACCGCTACGCCACTACCGGCCCATGCAGATCAGCAAGAAGACCGGCGCTCGCCTCCTCGAGGTACCGAAACCTCGATTGCGCGAGATTCAGCGCAAGATTCTGCGCCGCATACTCGACCTGGTGCCCCCACACGACGCGGCACACGGATTCGTCCGTGGTCGAAGCCCTCTGACTTTCGCAGCGCCGCACGCACAGTCGGAAATCGTGATCGGTGTGGACCTCGCGCAGTTCTTCCCCTCGATCACCGGCAGCCGCGTTCACGCCGTCTTCACAGCCCTCGGCTATCCACCCGCAGTGGCGGGAGTTCTCACCGGATTGTGCACTGTTGCAACACCTGCCGATACCCTGCGCGGCCTACCGTATGCACAGGCATCACAGCTACGCACCGCGCATCTTCCGCAAGGCGCGCCAACTTCGCCTGCACTGGCGAATCTCGTCGCGCGCAAACTCGATATCCGCTTGAGTGGACTCGCACAAGCAAACTGGCTCACCTACACCCGATACGCCGACGACCTCGCCTTCTCCGGAATCGAAGTTGCCGACGTCGGAACCCTCCTCTGGAGCGTCGAGCAGATCGCCAGGGACGAAGGGTTTGCCATCCATCCACGAAAGACCAAGGTGATGCGCCCTCATCGACGCCAACACCTCACCGGGCTGGTGATCAACGACCAACCGTCGTATCCGCGTGACGACTACGATCGCTTGCGTGCCCTGCTGCACAATGCCGCCAGTACTTCTGCGCAGGAACAGAATCGGGACGGTATCGAGAACTTCCGCGCCCACATCTACGGCCGGATCGCGCACATCGGCGAAACCAGCACTACGCGCCGACGCACATTGCTGCGCCTGGCTGAACGTGTGGATTGGGACGGTTAGTGCCCGCGAGCAGTCAGACCCGCGGTGTGTACGCCATGCATTCGACCTCCATGTGCGCACCCAGCGCCAGTCCATCTGTTCCGAACGCACTGCGGGCCGGCAGTCTCGACGCCGGGAAGTACTCGAGGTAGACCTTGTTGAACTCCTGCCAACGAGACATGTCGTCAAGCATGACAGTGCATTTGAAGATTGCTTCGACGCCGGAACCGTAAGCGATCAGCGAAGCCACGATGTTCTCCATGGTCTGTCGAGCCTGCGCTTCGAAGCCGTCGGCCAAGGTCCCGTCCGGGAGCATGCCGATCTGACCCGACAGATATAGAACGTCTCCGACGCGCACTCCGGTGGAGAACGGCGTATCGAAAGCGGGTGGGATGAACTCGACGGTCTGAGATGAATCCATTAGATCTCCTCGGAGTTGGAATATGCGTGACGAGTTGGTGTTTCAGCGCACTGGGCGCGCACGAACATCGGCCAGGAAGTGCGCCACCAACTCGTTCCACGCGTGTGGGTCCTCGAAGTAGGGGGAGTGGCCGCGGTCGGCAAGTTCGACCACTTCGGCGTGGGGCAGGAACTCGGCGGCGCTGCGAATCCGCTCGGGTGTCATCAAATCGTCCAGCTCACCCGCGATCAGCAGAACCGGCGCCGTCACCGCGGCAAGATCGCTCGGCGAGTAGTTGTGGGCCTTGAGAATTCGGAAGAACTCGGTGTCAGGTGGGCGATGACCGAAGGTGCCGAGAGCTTGGTACAGGTATGCCCTCGCCATGTCCAAGCTCGGCAACCGTCCGCCCACAGCGGGGTGTTCCCCCAGTGGCCGCGCCGTGACGGGCGCCGCGGTGAGGGGAGGTGCGCCGTCCGGACCGAATCCGACGGGAATGCCGCCGGTCGTGCAGGCCAGGACTACCGACTCCACCCGCTCCGGAACAGCGATCGCGGTCCCCAATGCGGCCCAACCGCCCATCGACTGGCCGACCACGTGCGCTCGATCGACCGCCAACAGGTTCATGATTTCGATCAGATCCGAGACTGCCGCTACCGGGCCGTGGTTGCCCTTTTCGTTGGTGGACCGGCCGAATCCTCGCTGATCCCAGCTGATTACCCGATAATGCTGAGCGAAGTACGGTACCTGTTGGTACCAGACCGCGGCGTTGCCGCCGAGCCCGTGCGTGAGAATCAGATCCGGGCCTTCGCCGGCAGTCTCGTACCAGACCCGTTCGCCGTCTGCGACGGTGATGAAGCCCTCGGTCCGTGAAATCATCCTTCTTCTCCCGTGTCGGACGGGCGCTTGCCCGAAGTGTGGTCAGTGAGGAGTTGCTGCACTTCATCGGTGGCCCGCAGCAGGTGTTCTTCGACCATTCGCGTCGTTTTCGCATCGAAGTCGGTATCGAACCCGATCACCGTCAACGCGCAGAGCGGAGATCCCTTGCGGGAAGACACTGCACGCGAGACCGAACCGATGATGTCCTGAGATCGTTTGTGTACAACGGCGAATCCGGTTTTCTGCGTCTCGGCTATGTCGGCGAGAAAGCCGGTGGGGCCTTCCAGCGGATAGCCACTCTTCTCCACCATCGCCAGGTAGGGCGCCCGGGTGTTGTCCTCGAGTGCCGCGACCAACGCGAGCGGACCCGCGAACCGGTGCGGCGGAAGCAGATCCCCGAGCATCCGAGTGATCATCTTGAGTCTCTCGGGACGCAGCGCCGCGATGATCCGCGTCCCGCCGCTCTCGAGAACCTGCAGATTCACCATCATGTCCGTGTTCTCGGACAACACCCGCATGGTCGGATCGCACAAGGCCGCCAACGAATGCGCTGCCGCTTCGTGGGAAACCTGCAGTGCAGCCGGGCCGGGGAGATAGCGGCCGTCGTAGCGGAAGACCCAACCACGGTTCGCGAGTTCTCCGAGCACTCGGTGCGCAGTCGGGCGGAGCATCCCGACTTCTTCTGCCAGTTCGCTGAGCTTCATCGGCGTGGTCGAGCGCGCGATTGCCTCGAGTAGATCCAGCGCTTTGTCGACGGCGGACGCAGAACCCTTCGTCATCCGATCCCCTCCCGGTGCCGTGGATGTACCCGGCGATCCGAAATCTCGTGTTCTTGGAAAACCCTTGGCATTCGCCTTGGAAATTACTATAGTCACAACAATCATTCCGGCGTACGGAATTCTTTGAGCGTCTTCACCTTCCCACCGGATTACCGGCAAGGAAGTCATATCTTTCCCAGCGAGAGGCTTTCGGACATGACGGTTGGACATACCCTTCGGTCGACACCACGGTTCAGAGTTGTTGCCCTAGCAGCGGTCGCGACCGCTGCGTTGGCACTGACCGGCTGCTCGAGCGACGCCACGGCCTCCGACGACGGGGGCACCCAGACCACCACGATTCGAATCGCACCTCAGCCGATCGCAGACTTCGCACCGATCTGGCTCGGAATGGAGCAGGGATACTTCACCGACGAAGGACTCGACATCCAGCTCGTCGAGGGCGGCGCCAGTTCCTCGGCTCAAATTCCGTTGCTGCTCAGCGGAAATGCAGATATGGCAGCCACGACCGCCGCCGCCGCAATTCAGGCACGCAGCCAGAACATGCCCGTCACGATCGTCGGAGGGCTCACGAATTTTGCCGCGAGTGACGGCGTCGACCAGTCCGGCCTCGTTGTCGCCAAAGACAGTTCCATCAGCGGCTTCCGTGACCTCGAAGGCAAAACCGTTGCGATCAGCGGTTTGAAGTCCGTCAGCGAGGCAGTCATCTCTGCTGCGGTGGAGAAGTCCGGTGGAGCAGCGGACAAGATCTCGTTCATTCAGGCGCCCATGCCCAACCTCGGTGACCTTGTTTCCACTGGCGGAGCCGATGCGGCATTCCTCATCGATCCGTTCCTGAGCAAAGCAACCGACTCGGGGCTGAAGATCCTCGGCCACCCCTTCCCCTTGGCCGCGCCCGGTGTGCCAGGGACCTCGCTGGTCGCTTCGGAATCGTTTGTCGACGCGAACCCGGACTCACTCGCCAAATTCCTTACGGCGCTTGCCAAATCCGTCGACTACGCCAATCAGAATCCGGGCGCCGTCAAGGCTGCACTCTCGACACAAGCCAAGATTCCGCTCGAAATGCTGGCCAACAGCAAGAATCCTCAGTTCGTCGCAGTAGTGGAACCGGGTGCTCTCGGCACGGAGATCGAACTGCTGGTCAAGTACGGGGTACTGACGGATTCGGTCGAGGCCGATTCCTTGCTGACACCGGCCAACTGAGTTGTCCGCCTTGACAACTCTGCAGACTCGCCGCAGGCAGGTTCTGCTCGGTCGGCTGCTGACGCTCTTCGCGTTGGCGGCCGCCTGGCAGATCTTCGGAATGCTCGGCGACGAGGACGTCAAAGGTATTCCGAAGTTCAGCGACGTGGCAGTGGCCCTTGTGAACGAACTCGGCACATCCTCGTTGTGGACATCACTGGGACAAACGGTGACCACCACAGCGATCGGATTGGCGCTGTGCCTGGTCATCGGGATCCCGGCAGGACTGCTGCTCGCCGCGCACCCGTTCCTGACGGTCTCCTCCCGTTTCGTCATCGACTTCTGCCGAACCGTTCCGCCGCTCGCAATCATTCCGCTCTTTCTGCTGATCATGGGCCCGACGCAACGGATGGCGGTGGCGCTGATCGTGGCAGTAAGTGTGTGGCCGATTCTGCTCCAGACGATTCACGGTGTGCGCAACGTCGACCCGGAACTGCTGGCGACCGCACGCTCCTTCCGACTTCCGCTGTGGCGCAGACTCGCTCTCGTCGTCGCACCGGCGTCGATGCCCTACATCTTCACCGGGATTCGCATCTCGGCAACACTGAGCTTGCTGCTGACCATCGGTGCAGAATTGATCGCGGGCGTGCCGGGACTCGGTAAGGAGATCTTGCTGAGCCAATCCGTCCCCGATCGAATGTTCCCACTGATCATCGTCGCCGGACTACTCGGAATGCTGCTCGCCTTCGCCGTGATGGCGATCGAGAATCGTTTACTTGCTTGGCATTACATCCCGAGGAGGATGACGACGTGAAGATGATGTCAGGACTTCGACTCCTCGCGTGGGAGTTGTGGCTGCCGATCTTGATCGTCGTCGTATGGTACTTCGGTTCGGAGTCGAGCAAGTCGCCCTACTTCCCGCCACTGTCGCGTATCTGGAAAGCGTTTGTGGACAACTGGTTCGGTCCGGGATTCGCTCACGACGTCGTACCGAGCTTGACCAACCTTGCCTTCGGTCTCGCCGTGGCACTGGTGGTCGGCATCGGCACCGGTCTCCTGCTGGCCCTGTTCCCGCTGGCTGCCGATATTGCCGATCCGTTTCTCCAGTTCTTCCGCGCCATTCCGGCGCTGGCCGTATTGCCCGCCCTCTTCATCGTTTTCGGAACCGGTTCGACGGGTAACGTTGCCGCCATCGCCTTCGGCGCGGTCTGGCCGATACTCCTCAACACCCTCGACGGCATTCGCTCCATCGACCCGAGTATCCGATTGGTGGCGCGCAGCTACCGGATMCGTACACCCCTCCTGGTGACGCAGGTACTCCTTCCCGGAGCGATGCCGCAGATAACAGTCGGTATCCGTACCAGTCTCGCGATCGGTGTCGTCATCATGGTCGGCAGCGAAATGTATGTCTCCACTGCAGGAATCGGTCACTTCGTGATCGTCGCGCAACAGACATTCGCCATCGCGGACATGTGGTCCGGAATTCTCCTGCTGGGAATCATCGGATACGTGCTCAACCTCGGATACGGCGTGATCGAACGATGGTTGCTCAGATGGCAGCCGCGGACCCACGACGCTCTCGCAGTGAAAGGAAACTGATGTCATCCACAGAATCTGCGGCATCGATACCCGCAGTCGAACTGAGCGGCCTCGGGGTGACCTACGGCGGCCCCACCGGCCGCGAAGTGCTCCGCGGGATCGACCTTACGGTCGCACCGGGAGAAATCGTCTGCATCGTCGGCCATTCCGGCATCGGCAAAAGCACGCTGATTCGTTGCATCGCCGGTCTGCAGAAGCCGACCACCGGTGAGGTCCGCATCGCCGGGATCGCGATCGATGCACCGCCGGCCACTCTGGCTCTCGTGTCACAGGACTACGGACGCACACTGATGCCGTGGCTTCGAGTGGGCGAGAACGTTCGCCTGCCGCTGCGGGGCAACAGTCTGGCGCGGAAGGTTCAGAACGAGAGGGTTACCGATGCACTCGCCGTTGTCGGTCTAGGTGGTGCTGCGCGTTCCTACCCCTGGCAGTTGTCCGGCGGAATGCAGCAGAGAGTAGCGATAGCTCGCGCTCTCGCCTATCGGCCGCAGGTACTCCTCATGGACGAACCCTTCGCGTCGGTCGATGCGCAGACCCGCGCGGAACTCGAAGACCTGCTGCTGACGCTTCAACGTGATCTTGGTATCACCGTCCTCCTGGTCACCCACGACGTCGACGAGTCGGTGTACCTGTCCGATCGAGTGGTCGTACTCGGCGGAACGCCGGCATTGATGCAGGACATCGTCGACGTCCCGTTGACCGGAGCTCGAGATCAACTGACCACCAAGGCGGACCCACTGTTCATCGAGTGCCGTACCAGGGTGCTGTCCGCGATCCAGCAGTCCAAAACGGTGGCGCCCGTGTAGTGGGCACCTCGCCTAGTCTGGCTCCGTGATCCTTCTCCTCATCGGCCTCGCGCTGCTCGGATTCTGCGGCTACCGGTTCAGGCAGGATCGGCGGAGGCTGAGCAACGGCGTCTATCTACTTCTCGGAGTGATCTTCACCGGTCTGTGGATGCTGCAGTCGGGTGCACCGGGGACCGAGATCCCGTCGTTCGTCATCGCGACGATCGCTCTGCTCTCGCCGTTGCTGGTGCTCCTGCTTGCAGGATTCCTGATCGTCAACGGGGTCACGATGCTGCGGCGCGAGGGATTCAGCGTGGCGAACCTGCTCTCCCTCGTCGCCGGACTCGGACTGCTCGTTCCCTACGTTCTGCTCGCATCAGCGTTGCTGACGCAGAGATATTGGCTCGCAGTCGTTCTCGGATCGTTCAGCCTGGTCGCGTCGTACCTGGGGTTTCTGTTCACGAGCTTTCTGCTCTACTCCTACGTGTACGGACGCCAGAAGTACCAGCCCGGGATGGACGCGATAGTGGTGCACGGCGCCGGGCTTTCGGGTGCCGACGTGACGCCCCTGCTGGCCAGCCGTCTGGACAAGGCCGCGGACGTCTTCCGCGCCGAGGTCCGCGAAGGACGTTCACCGCTGTTGGTCGTCAGCGGCGGGAAGGGATCGGACGAGGTGGTCAGCGAGGCTGAGGCAATGTGCGTCTACCTCGTCGATCACGGGATCCCGCGCGAGAACGTGATGCTAGAGGACCGTTCGACCACCACGCTCGAGAATCTCGAGTACACCAGGGACCTTCTCCGAGCCGACACCACGAAGCCTCGAATGGTTCTGGTCACCAGCAACTTCCACATACTCCGAACCGCAACGTTTGCCCGAAGCCTCGATCTGGACGCAGAAGTCATCGGTTCCCACACCGCCCGGTACTACCTGCCGAGCGCTATTCTGCGCGAGTTCGCCGCCGTCACGGTGGAACACAAGTGGCTCAACGGAACGGTCTGCCTGATCCTCGCCGCCCTGCCCCCACTGGTTGTCTGGGCGGCAGGAGGCATTGCGTAGCAAGCCTCACCGAATCAGGCTCTCGACGCCCATCGGTCGGCGACCCAGAAGCAGTTCCACGGCAGCACTGCCCGCAAGGAAGTCGTGGTGGTTGTAGAACTCGAACATCGCCGCCAATCGTGAGCTGGCGTTGACGTCCAGGCCGCTGCCGATCTGTTCACGCCATTGATCCACGCTGATCTGTTCTATCGCGACGGTACGTGACGTCTGCTTCTCCACCATCTGTGCCACCTCCATGACGCTCAGAGCTTGCGGGCCGCCCACCTCGTACGTCGCTCCGTGATGCTCGCCCGGGCCCTCGCTCAGGACGACCGCGGCAACAGCTGCCACGTCCGCCAGACTCACGAACGAGAACCTCGTGTCCGCGCTGTACGGCACGACGATGGTCTCTGACCGACCCGTGAGTACTGCTTCGAAATTCTGCGCGTATGCACATGGCTGCAGCACAGTCCATTTCAAGGGCGAACGATGCAGTTCGTCCTCACACCTGGCTTTGTCCAGGTGATGCGGCATTGACGGGCTGAACGGCCACGCCACGGAGTGATAGACAAAGTGCTCCACCCCCGCCGAAGCCGCTGCCGTCAGCGCATTGCGAAGCAGTGCCGGCTCGTCGGGATGGACGTTCGGGGCAATGAAGTACACACCGCGGCACCCGGCGAGCGCCTTGCGCAGCCCTCTTCCCGTTTCGAGTTCTACCTCGAAGTCCCCGTCGACACGCGCCTTTCGCACCAGTCGCCGAACTGTCACGCTCGGCGGCAGTGCAGCGACGACTGCTTCACCGGTCTTACCCGCGGCGCCGATCACCGCGATGTCGGCGCCGCGAGCAATTCCGTTCTCCATGAGAGTTTTCCGTCCTAGACGTAGTCGTAGACCGCTGAGGTGGCGCCACCGGAAAGCTGCGCGTAGCCCGGACCCCGATCGAAGAAGGGTTCGTTCTCACCGCGCTCCGAGCGCAACTGATCCCGTAGCTCCGTGGTAGCACCCTCGTCGACGGACGGCTCGTCACCCTCGATCACGACAACACCGTAGTCGTCGCGTGCACCCTCGACGGAAACCTTGCGCCACTGAATGTCTCGCAAGACCTCTTCGATCGGGCGCTCCAGTGGATCTCCCCAACCGCCACCACCGGTGGTGCGAATCCGTACGACCTCGCCGGCCTTGATCGGCTCGGCATCGGTCAGCGCGTCGAACTCACGCTCGTTCGGTCCACCCGGATCCAGCACCACCGAGAACGGCCGACCGGCCTTGCCGCCCTTGACGCCCCAGCAGGCGAGGATCGAACGATCCGCGATGGACATGAAGTGCGCATCCTTGAGCATCCGGATGTGCTTCTCGTATCCCAGGCCGCCGCGGTAGCGTCCGGCTCCGCCGGAATCCATGGCCAGACCGAGCTTCTCGACGATGAAGGGGAAACGGCTCTCGGTGAATTCGGTCGGCAGGTTCCGTGAATCGGGAACGACGTGAATCGTATCCTCACCGTCGGCGTAGTAGCGTCCGCCCGAACCGCCGCCGAGCACCTCACGCATGAGGTACGAGTGACCCTCGAAGTCCTCACCGTAAACGCCGGTGTACCTGATGGTCTCCTGATCGGCGGGCATGTTGCCGTCCACAGCCTTGGCGACAACGCCGGCCAGCACTCCGAGCAGACGGAGGATGACAAACGTGCGAGCGTTGGTGGGGGCAGGGAAGATCGGGGTGATCAATGTTCCCTTTTCGGGGAACTTCATCTCGATCAGCGGTACGACGCCCTCGTTGACATCCAGTTCGGCCATGCGCTCCGGGGTGTCCGCGAGGTTACGCAGAATCGGGGCCAACCACTTGATGAGGAAGTTTCCGTCCGCGTAGTCACCGCAGTGGTTGATCGGGCCCTTTGCCTGCGGTCCGGTTCCGTTGAAGTCCAGGATGAGTCGCTCGCCGCCCTCGTCCTCCGGTCGCGTCTTCGTGAGCGTGATGCGCTGGATGTGGAGCATCGGCTCGTCGACGCCGTCGTGCTCGGCGTAGTCCTCCCACGTGTACTCACCGACCGGGATCTTGCTGAGGATCTCGCGGCGGTACGTCTCGGTGGTCGCGTCCATCATCGCGTCGAAGCACGACTCGACGGTGTCGACGCCGTAGCGCTCGAACAATTCGGTGAGTCGACGCGCACCCATCAGGCACGCCGAGCACTCGGCGTCGAGGTCAGCTGCGAGAGCGTCCGGCATGCGGGAGTTACGCGTCATGATGCGCAGCGCCGCCTCGTTGGGAACTCCCTGGTCCCACAGTTTGATCGGCGGAACCATCAAACCCTCTTCGTACACCGTGGTGGCGCCGGACGGCATGGAGCCGGGGCAGCAACCGCCGATGTCGTCGTGGTGACCGAATGCCTGAACGAACGCAACAACCTTCGGCTCGGCATCGGGAGTGACGCGGGCGAAGACAGGCACCGTGACGCAGAGGTCGGGGAGATGGCCGATGCCACCTTCGGACAGGTAGACGTCGTTGTGGAAGTACACGTCTCCCGGCTTCATCGTCTCGAGTGGGAAGTCCCGGGCGATCGGATGAACCAGGGCGGAATACGAACGGCCCGTGAGCTTGCGGAGGTTCCGGTCGTGAATACCGGCGCGGAAATCGTGAGCGTCACGGATCATCGGCGAACGCGAGGTGCGCGAAATGGAGGTCTCGACTTCCATTTCCACGCTGGCGAGGTAACCGGCGACGATCTCGACCAGAATCGGATCAGGTGACGCGCCGTCGGTAGCGGTGAGTCGGTACGGCTTGGCCGCGGTGGCAGCAGCAGCATCGAGAATGGCGGTCATCACTTCACTCCGTTCGAGTCGGAAGACTTCGAGATACGAATGTTCCCGAAGGTGTCGATACGTGCCGAGAATCCGGGGTGGATCGGGACAGTCGAGCTGAACTCCTCGATCACGGCCGGTCCTTCGATGACGTCACCCGCACCGAGCAGCGTGCGGTCGTAGGTAGCAGTTTCGACCCAGCTGTCGAAATACGATTGCCGCGAACCGGTTCGGGCGGTGTCGGCGCCAGTGCCGGCGGGGATCTCCTTGAGCGTCGGACGCTTGATCGGGCCGATGCCGCTCACGCGCAGGTTGACCCATTCCACGTGCTGCGACGGGTCTCCCCGGAAGTCGTAGCCGTACAGTTCGCGGTGCGCCTGATGGAACGCCTCGGCCGCGTCGTCCATGATCTGCGCCGTGACGGTACCTTCCGCCACCGGGACGCGTACCTCGAAGGCCTGACCGAGGTAACGCAGATCCGCAGTACGGGAGTACTTGCGCTGCGTCTCGTCGAAACCCTCTTCGGCGAGCGCGATCTCGGCTTCGCCGGCCAACGCGTCGAACTGGCTCTGCAGGTCTTCGGCCTTCAACCGGTCGTGACGACTGACATGCGTCTGGACGTAGTCGTTGCGGACATCGACCGTCAGCAGACCGAACGCGGAGACGTTACCCGGATTGAGCGGGACAAGAACGTCTTTCAGACCCAGGATGTCGACGAGACGGCAGGCGAGCAGGGAGCCGGAGCCGCCGAACGTCACGAGGGTGAAGTCGCGAACGTCGAGGCCACGCTTGACGGTGATCTGACGCAGGGCGTTGGCCTGGTTCCACGCCGAGACCTCGAGGACGCCGACCGCGCACTCCTCGAAGCCCAGACTGAGCTGTGTTGCAAGCTCTTCGAGGCCCTTGCGTGCCAATTCCGTGTCGAGAGGAATCTCGCCACCGAGCAGGTGAGGTGGGATGCGCCCGAGCAGGACGTGCGCGTCGGTGATGGTCGGTTCGCTACCGCCCTTGCCGTAGCACAACGGTCCGGGATCGGCGCCCGCCGACTGAGGGCCGACGCGGAGGGTGCGTTCCGGCGTCATCCACGCGATCGAGCCACCTCCGGCGCCGACGGTCACGACGTCGATCATCGGGATCTTCGACGGGTAGTTGCCCACTCGCCCTTCGGTGGTCAGCGCGGGCTCGCCGCGAACCACGACGGTGACGTCCGTCGATGTTCCGCCGCCGTCACAGGTCAACACCTGCTCGACGCCGGCCGCATCGGCGATCAGCGCAGCACCGAGAGCTCCGGCAGCCGGCCCCGACAGAACTGTCGTAATAGGCTGGTGAACAACCTCTTTGGCTGAAAGGACACCGCCGTTGGACTTCATGACGTAGAACGGGATGTCGCGGGGTTCGCCGTCGGTGGTCGAGAACTCACGCAGACGATTCGCGATGTTGTTCACGTAGTTTCGGATGTTCGGCTTGACCGCGGCGTCCACGAGAGTGGTGATGGACCGCTCGTATTCGCGGTACTCACGAAGCACCTGGCTCGAGATGCTCACCGTCGCATCGGGGAAGACCTCGAAGAGGATGTCGCGAACGCGCTCCTCGTGCGTCGGATCGGCGTACGAGTGCATGAGGCAGACGCCGATGGTCCGGATGCCGCGGTCCTTGAAGAACTGCGCTGCGCTGCGAACGCTCTCTTCGTCGAGCGGACGAATCTCGCTGCCGTCGAAGGAAAGCCGTCCACCGACGGTGCGTACACGATCGGCGGGAACGATGCGTTCGGGCTTGACCCAGAAGTACGAGTTGCCGTAGCCGTCCGGCACCGACTGACGAGCGATTTCGAGAACGTGCTCGTAGCCTTCGGTGGTGATGAAGCCGAGGTTCTCGACCTTGCCTTCGAGCAGCTTGTTGGTCGCAACGGTCGTGCCGTGGCTGACCGCACCGATCGACTCGCCGCTCTCGCCGAGCTTGGCGAGTACCTTCTCGATACCGGCGAGAAAGCCCTCGGCGGGGTCCGCCGGGGTGGACGGGGTCTTGGTGGTGACGATGGCGCCGGTTTCGTCGTCCACTGCCACGATGTCGGTGAACGTTCCGCCGGTATCGATACCGACCCGAATCTTCCTGGGTTCCACGCTTCCTCCTGAGATCTTTGGCTCGTCTCGTCTGGTACCGATCGACGGTTGCGGCCTAGCCGGTGAGTGGCTCGTACCTGACGTGTAGTGCTATTCCACAGGTTCGGAAGGGCGGATTCTTTGTCACAATTCGCCGAATCGGGGGACCAAGGTTCGGCGCACGATCACGAGCGGATCTTCGCCGGCGCCCCCATGGGTTACGCGGACGTGAAAAACGCCCCGAACCTGGTCGGTTCGGGGCGTTTCCCTCATCGTGAATCAGCTGTTGACACCTGAGTGAACTACTCGCGACAACCAGAACGCGCCAGGAATCCGCCTATAGCAACACCTGACAAAGCAATGGCTGCGCCGACGACGGCGCTGACCATCACCGTGCGAGCATCTGTGCCACCCGCTGTCGGTGCAGCGGCCGGAAGAACCGCCGGTGCCGCGACAGCTCCGGAAACTACCGGCGCGCCTTCGACCGCCACTGCCGGTATTGCCGCCGCCACGGCGGCAGTGACCTTCTCGGGGATGCCGTTGGCAATGACGCCGTCGATGCTCTTGAAGAACACCCCGGCCATCTTCTTGGCTACACCGGTGATCATGCGCTGCCCGACGCCGCCGACCATCCCGCCGACCACGGCGTCGGCGTCATACGAAAGCAGCGTGCCACCCTCGTTCTCCGTCAAGGTGACCGTGACGTCCGCCTTCACCGTGCCGGGAGCACCCGCTCCCGAAGCCGTCATGACAAACGAATTGGGCCGATTCTGTTGCGACAGAACAACCTCGCCGTCGTAGACGCCCTTGATCGACGCAACTCCGGCCATGATGGAGAGCTTGTAGTGATTGTCCGTGAGCTGCTCGAGCGACTGCACACCGGGAATGGTCGCGGCCAGTACACGACCGTCCTGGAGCTTGTCGTAGACCTCTTCGCGAGGTGCCGTCAGCTGCGCGGTGCCGGCGATTCTCATGCATTCTCCTCTGATGACGAACCCGCATGTGCGAGTCGAAGTTCGAACAGTTCGGACGGTGAAATGGGCATGGACGTGATCGAGATTCCTTCGGCGTCCTCGATGGCGGCCGCGATGACGGCGCTGGTGGGGATCACACCGGCCTCACCGGCACCCTTCATTCCGAGTGGGTTGAGCCCTGACGGCGTGACGGTGTGATCCATCTCGAGCGAATCCGGCATCTCGGTGACGAACGGCATCAAGAAGTCCATGTACGAGGCGTTGAGCATCTGCCCGTGCTCGTCGTAGACGATCCGCTCGTAGAGTGCGCCGCCGATACCTTGCGCGACGGCGCCCATGACCTGACCTTCGACGATGCGGGGGTTGATCACGTTTCCGCAGTCGTGGATGACGACGTAACGACGGACCGTGATCTCGGCTGTCACGGGATCGGTTTCGACGATCGCCGCGTGCACTCCCGAAGCGAAGGTGGAACTGGGCGGCGAGTAGTAGCCGGTTGCTTCCAGACCGGGCTGCTCACCCTCGGGAATCGGCGGCTTCGACATGTCCGTGTCGGTCTTGGCGAAACCGGTGGCCAGCTTCGACTCACGGTCGAACGCATATCGTAGCGGGTTCGACAGCACGGCAACAACACTCAGCGGTACGGACGTACCTTCCACACCGGCTTCGGTGCCGATCTTGCACACGTGGCCTTCCCGGAGTTCCAGTTCGGTTTCCGGCAGATCCAAGATTCCGGAGGCGATCTTCTTCGCCTTCTCCGCGACCATCTGCGCCGCGACATGGAAGGCCGAACCCGACATGACCGCCCCACGCGAGGCGAAAGTGCCTACGGCATAACCGAACCGGCGGGTATCACCCGTGACGATCTCGACGTCGGAGACCTTGACTCCGAGATCGTCCGCGACGATCTGGGCGAACGCGGTCTGATGGCCTTGGCCTTGCGTCGTCAAGCCTGTTGCCGCCTTGACCTTTCCGGACGTCTCGACCACGACGTGTGCACCCTCGTAAGGTCCCGGGCCGGTTCCCTCGACGTACGCACCGATACCGATGCCGACCGACCGCCCTTCGGCGCGAGCCTTCCTCTGGTACTCGGGAAATCCGTCCCAGTCGATGAGCTTCTTGAGCTTGTCGATGCCTGCCTGGTAGTCGCCCGTGTCGTAGATCAACGGGCGTCCGTCCTGGAACATCAGGCCGAAGTCGTACGGCATGTCCTCGGGGCGAATGAAGTTCGCCTCCCGCACCGCGATCTTGTCCTTGTTCAGGTACTTGGCGATGGCGTCCATGGATCGCTCCATAGCGAACACGGCCTGCGGACGTCCGGCGCCGCGGTACGGGGTCACGATGACCGTGTTGGTGTACAGCGAATAGGCGTTGACCCGGAACGACTTCGGCTTGTACGGCCCGAGAACCTGCGTCGCGGTGTTGATCATGACGATGATCCCGTACGGCAGGTAGGCACCGTTGTCGTGCCAGAACGTGAAGTCGAACGCCAACAGGCGACCCTCGTCGTCGAATCCGATGTCGACCTTCTGGATCTGCCCACGCTCGTGCGCGCTCGAGATGAAGTGCTCACGGCGATCCTCGACCCACTTCACCTCACAGGAGATGCCGGCCTGGCCGAGGCGTCGAGCGGCCCACGTGATCATCACTTCTTCGGGCCACGGGTGAACGATCTTGACGCCGAATCCACCGCCGACGTCAGGAGCGATGCAGTGAACCTTGTTCAGCGCCATCCCCAATCGCGCGGCGATTGCGGCGCGGGCGGACGTGGAGGTCTGGGTGGAGGTCCAGAACGTGAGGGTGTTCTCGTCGCCGTCCCAGCGCGCGTAGACACCCTTGCCCTCCATCGGCATGGAAGCCGAACGCTCGATTTCGAGATCCAGCGTCAGTCGGTGCGGCGCGGCGGCCAGTTCGGCATCCAGATCTCCGAACCCGTGCTGCAGGTGAGCGGCGACGTTGTCCGGAACGTCGGCGTGGACGGCGTTGGCGGCGGTGCGAGCGACGTCGATCCCCACTACAGGCTTCAGCGCCTCGTAGGTGACGTCGATCTTCGCGCAAGCGTCCTCGGCGATGTACCGGTTGTCGGCGACCACCATGGCGATGGCTTCGCCGACATGCTTCACCTCGTCCTTCGCGAGGGGATACCCGTTGCGCGGAGCGATGATTCCCGGATGCGGAATGAGCAGTGGCAGGTTCTCCGCCATTTCCGGCGTGTCGGCCAGGAGATCTTCGTAGGTGTAGATGGCATGCACACCAGGCACTTCCAGCGCCTGGTCGATGTCGATATCGATGATTCGCGCATGAGCGTGCGGCGACCTGACGAATGCCGCGATCAGCGCGTTGTGGCCCAGATCGTCGAGGTATCGCCCCTGACCACTGAGCAGACGCGTATCTTCCTCGCGCGGAATCGGTTTACCGAAGAACTTGCCGTCGTCGGCAACCGAATGATCGGCCGTCGAATGATCGGAAGCGGGGTGCTTCGCCCCGTTGCGCTTTGCTGGTTTGACCGGAGTACTCATGCCTTACCCGCCCGTCCTCCGACGGGATTCGTTGTTCCCCGCACCTTGCGATCCAACGCCTCCCGAGTGGACGCGTCGTCGATTCCGAGCGGGAACTGCCCGGCCCGTTCACGCTTGATCTCGGCTGCGCGCAGAACCGACGCCCTGATGTTCTGGTATCCCGTACAACGGCAAAGGTTTCCCGCGATCGCGTCGGTTGCTTCCTCACGTGTGGGATTGGGGTTCTCCTCGAGAAACGCCGCGATGGTCGTCACGAATCCCGGAGTGCAGAATCCGCACTGCAGACCGTGACAATCCTTGAACGCCTGCTGAACCGGATGCAAAGTACCGTCCGGCTCGACGAGGCCTTCGACGGTCGTGATCGATCGACCTTCGAGGCTGGCAGCGAGGACGAGGCAGGACCGAACCGGCTTTCCGTCGAGCAGCACGGTGCACGCACCACACACGCCGTGTTCACAACCGACGTGCGTGCCCGTCTTACGGAGGTGGTGACGAATGGCATCCGAAGCCAAAGTGCGGGAGGGAAGAACGACGGTGCTCGTCACCTCGTTGAGCGTGAACGTCACGGCCACATGGTGCTCACCGGTGTCTGCTGCCAACTCGGCAAGTTGATCATCGATGGAGCGATCGTTTTTGGACATTGTCACCACTTTCCTGCCAGTACTGCGTTCTCACTGAGAGCATCCGTTGCCGCCGCGAAGCCGACCCGCGCCGTGAGCGCGGACACCAACTGCGAGCGGTACGCCGCCGTCCCGTGAATGTCTGCCTCGGTATCTATCTGCGCGCGGGCGCATTCTCCGAGAGTGCGCCATCGCGGGTCTCGCTGATCCGTCGCGGACGCCCCCGCCAGCACGTCCGTGTAGTCCACGACCTGCCCCAGCTCTCCGGCGGACACGTACGTCATGTGCGCTTCGGCCACCAGACCGTCGACCACGCGAATCCGGGCGACGACGCCGACCAATGCGTAGTCACCGTGACGACGCGCGATCTCGTCGATGGCGGTCCCCACTCCGGGTTCGGCGCCGGGCACCGACACCGACACCGCGATCTCGTCCGATTCCAGGCTCGACTCGAGAGGACCGGCAAAGAGATCCGTCGACGCGATCTCGCGGGTGCCACGCACCGACTGGACGGTCACGCTGCCGCCGAGCAGTGTCAGGACTGCCGGCATCTCCGCCGACGGGTCGGCATGGACGATGGAACCGACGCTCGTCCCGCGGTTACGGATCGTGGGGTGCGCTACCAACTGCAGAGCACGGTTCAGTAGAGGCTGAACTCGACGAGCACCTTCGTCGGCCGCCAGCGCCGAGTGCGTGGCCAGGGCCTGGAACCGCACTCCTTCGTCTTCGGACGAGGTCACCGAAGCGAGGTTCGGGATCGATCCGATGTCGACGATGTGGGCGGGCGCGGCGAGGCGCATGGACAGCAGCGGCACAAGCGATTGCCCACCGGCGAGCACCTTCCCCTCGTGAGAGACCTCGGAGAGGATTCGG
This sequence comes from Rhodococcus sp. P4_F3_2, assembly GCF_056401335.1. NCBI lineage: Bacteria > Bacillati > Actinomycetota > Actinomycetes > Mycobacteriales > Nocardiaceae > Rhodococcus > Rhodococcus sp. P4_F3_2. The sequence goes on along the minus strand of NZ_JBFUJN010000014.1, from coordinate 10,255 downwards.
CACGCGTCCTCGACCGAGGACGGTCGGTGATAAGTCAGCGGCGACGGTTTCATTACTCAATCCTGCCTCTATGAGTCACTTCACGTTTTGTGCAGATGTGACAACGGTCACGGGTCATACCTGGCATACATTCAACTTGGCATCACGTGAGCTGCGCCACGGGCTCTTCCCGTTCGTCATCTGACGTATCCGGACCCGTCATGGAGCCCGGTCGCCTGCCGGGCTCCGGCCTGTTCAGTTCGGGGTTCCTGGACCCGACGAACTGGCAGAAGTGGTACATCACGATCAAGACGATGGTGCCGAGCGCGATGCCTCCGAGTGAGAACGTGTCACTGAACTTCAGAGCCGTGTCGCCGATACCGATGATCAGACCGGCGGCGATCGGCATCAGATTCAGCGGATTCCCGAAGTCGACACCGTTCTCTTTCCAGATCTTGGCGCCGAGCAGACCGATCATGCCGAACAGAACCACAAGAATTCCGCCGAGAACGCCGCCGGGAGTCGCCGCCATGACCGCCCCGAACTTGGGGGAGAAGCCGAGCAGGATCGCGATGACACCCGCGATCACGTACGCGGCGGTCGAGTACACCCGAGTGGCTGCCATGACACCGATGTTCTCGGCGTGTGTCGTCGTGGGAGAGCCGCCTACTGCGCTGGCGATGGCGGTGGCAAAACCGTCACCGGCAATTGCGCGTCCGATGTACGGGTCGAGATCGTCGCCCGTGATCTCGGCGACGGCCTTGACGTGACCGGCGTTTTCCGCGACCAGTGCGATGACACCGGGAAGGACCAGAACGATGAACGTGAGGCTGAACGAGGGAGCGTGGATACCGACGATTCCGTTGGCTTCGTCCGAGAACGGCGGCAACCCGAACCACGACGCCGAGTGCACCGAATCCCAGTTGACACGAAAGTGCTCGGTGGGTGCTCCACTACCGCCGGCGGACGTGATCGGACCGGAGACCCGGTCGAGGACCCACGAGAAGATGTAGCCGAAAACCAGCGCGACGAGAATGGCGATACGTCCCAGGAAGCCGCGTAGCGCAACGCTCATCACGATCAGGGCAACCATCACGATCAGCGCCACCCATTGGTCCTGCGGCCAGTACAACCCCGCGACAACGGGCGCCAGGTTGAAACCGATCAGCATCACCACAGCGCCGGTGACCACCGGCGGTAGCGCTTTACTGATGACGCCACCGCCGAGAAAGTGGATGGCGATGCCGACGAATCCCAGAACCAACCCCGACACCAGAATCGCACCGGTCACTTCCGCCGTCGTTCCACCCTGAGCACGAATAGCGGCAACGCCGCCGACAAAGGCCGCCGACGTACCGAGGTAACTGGGGACGCGTCCTTTGACCACCAGGAGGAAAAAGAGCGTACAAAAGCCCGACATCATCACGGCAAGTTGGGGATTGAGACCCATGATGATCGGGAAGACGAACGTCGCGCCGAACATCGACACGACATGCTGGCCACCCAACCCGATGGTTCTTCCCCAACTGAGTCGCTCGCCGGGAGCGACCACTTCACCGGGTCCGATGTTCTTTCCGTCTCCGTGCAACGTCCAGATCGGCATGACGAGACCTTTCGCGAAGGAGGAAGGTGTTCGAAATGCTTTGTGCCCCAGCTCACAAACACCGTGTCTGGAGTGAAACGCTAATGCAGCAATCAGATTTGGACGTGATGACAATCTGCCAGAACCCACTCGCCGAGATTGGCAACAATGGTGGCAAATGACGCGGGCAGGGGTCATCGTCAGTGCTGGAGACAGTTTCGACCGAAATGAGGACCGCGCCGCGAAGGGCCCAAACATTTTCTTCGGCTTAATGACTCCGTAACACGATGTCTGTCAACGGAAAACGAGGTACCTAGCCGAGGGCTGCGAGGATCCCTGCTGCCAACTCCGCGACCTGATCGTCGGTCATGACGAACGTCGGCGAAATCTGCATCGCACCCTGACCCGCCGCGCGACCCGAAATACCGTGCTCACGCAACGTCTTCACGAACGGCAACGCCTCCGCCGGATCAGCCAACTGCACCGCAGCGACCGCACCSAGTCCACTACGAACCTCCGCCACCCGCGGATGCTCSGCCAACGGCTGCAGATGCGTATGCAACGACGCCTCCAGACGCTTCGACTCCCCAAGCAAATTCTCACGCTCGAGAATGTCGAGGTTCGCCATCGCCGCCGCAGCAGCACCGGCATGCCCGCCATACGTGTAACCATGACGCCACCACGAACCCGCATAGAACGGCTCCGCCACCCGCGGCGCGATGAACACCGCACCCATCGGAACGTAACCGGACGTCAAACCCTTTGCCGTGGTCATCATGTCGGGCTGCAAATCGAAACGAGTAGACGCGAACCACTCGCCGCCGATACGACCGAAACCGGTCACGACCTCGTCGACGACAAACAAAATGTCGTGCTCGCGGCAGATGTCGCGCACCTCGGCCAGGTACCCCTCCGGCGGAAGATACACCCCACCSGCACCGATGATCGGCTCCGCGAAGAACGCGGCGATCYTGTTCGCACCGATCCTCTCGATCAACTCGAGCAGACTCTTCGCATCATCCCAGCCGACCGTGGCCGCATCCGCCATCARCTCGCCGTAACCCTCACGGTTCACCGGAATACCCGCCAGAGCYGTTCCCGCAACATGCATTCCGTGGTACGCCTTCTGACGACCGACGATGATCRCCTTCTCCGGCTGCCCCACCTCRTGCCAGTACCGGCGAGCGAGCTTCGCCGCAGTGTCCACCGAATCCGAACCACCCGAAGTGAAAAAGATCTTGCTCCCGGCAACCGGCGCGATCGTCGCCAACCGCTCCGCCAACACCTGCGTGGTCTCGGGAACAAAATCACCGAAATTCGAGAAATGAGCGATCTTCGACAACTGAGCCGCCACCGCATCCGCGATCTCCGTGCGCCCGTGCCCGACATTGGTGAACCACAGGCCCGCCGTCGCATCCAGATACCGAGTGCCCTCGSRRTCCCAGATGTACGCGCCCTCACCGCGAGAGACGACAAACGCGCCGTTCTTCTCCACAGCGCCCATGTCCGCGAACCCGTGCCACAATGCCGAAGCCATCATTGTCCCCTTCGAATACAAACGATGCTGGTGTGCAAACGATGTGCTGCGACTATATCGACACCGGGAATCGGCGCACGACGGCGCTCGCCGGGCACCGGCATTTCCGGGTACACACGTAATCTGTCGACCATGACTTTTGCCGACAATCTCGCCGCACTGCCCGCCATCGATCATCTGGCCGCCATCGAGGTACTCGACGCCGACGGAACCGTCATCGACACCGTCGAGAACAAGCCCGGAAAGTCCGGCTCGGTCAAGGTGTACAACCATCTCGCTCAGGTCTACGGCGCGCTCACACCCGAAGCCGCCTCGGCAGGACTGACGATCTTTGCCGAACACACCGAGGACGCGCGGGCGAACCCCGGTAAGCACCCGAACGTGGACCGCCTCGAGCAGGTGCTCGCCTCCGGCAATCCACTAGGACTTCGCAGCGTTCCGTCCGCGTAGCCCGGCTCCCAGCCGTCCGACGGCATTGACCGCCAACGCCATCAGGGCCATCGCGATGCCCAGTACGACAAATCCGATGAACAGGGCCAGATAGCCCTGGTGGCGAGGATCCATGAACGGATACGGATACCAGTCGACGATCGGCCCTCGAATCAACGTGTACACCGCGTAGATCACTGGAAACAGCAGCCACTGCAGCGAGCGGATTTCGGAGATCCTGTGCCTCGAAGCGAAGAACACCCAGTCGAGGAGCATCACCAGCGGAAGAATGCGGTGGAGCGCCGAGTTGATCCACGCGTCGTTCAAATTGACGTCGATATTGGCCAGTAGAACGGCGTAGATGATTCCGGTGATCACCATGTAGAGCGTCACCGCACCGCGAACCGACTGCCATGTCCGAGACTGCGGATCCCGAAGGGCGCCGACCAGCAATACGATCACCGCAAGGATGTTGCTCTCGATGGTGAAGTAGCTCAGATAGTTCGACAACGAGAATCCGTCGGCGTTTCGAATCGGAATCCATAGCAGCGCCGTGAGTCCGTAGATCGCGAACAACAAGCGAAGTACTCGCACGGCAACAGGCGTCGACGCGACCGGTGTAACTGCCTCATTTGCGGTATTTGTCGTCACTGGTCGATATTTGCACATCAAAACGATCTGCGAGCGGTAGTTGTGAACGCGTTCGATAGGCTGTCATCAGCATGTCTACAACACCACCGGCCCCACTCTCCCCCAAGCGGAGTGACCTGAAGAGCGCGCTGGCGCAGGTCTCACTCCGCGACGAGAGTCGACTCCGTCGCAAACTCGACCGTGCCCGCACACCAGACGCTTTGGTGGCGCTGGCCGAGGAAATTGAAACGGCGCGCGCACGGTTGGCGGCACGCTCCGCCAATGTTCCCGCAGTCTCGTATCCGGAAGCTCTGCCCGTCAGTCAGCGCAAGGACGACATCGCGACCGCGATCTCGGAGAATCAGGTTGTCATCGTCGCCGGCGAGACCGGCTCGGGTAAGACAACTCAGATCCCGAAGATCTGTCTCGAACTCGGACGTGGCGTCCGCGGCCTGATCGGACATACACAGCCTCGCCGACTGGCAGCACGCACCGTTGCCGAACGTATCGCCGAAGAACTCGACACCGAACTCGGCGACGCCGTCGGATACACCGTGCGGTTCACCGACCAGGTCTCGGACCGCACCTACGTCAAGCTCATGACCGACGGCATTCTCCTCGCCGAAATTCAGCGCGACCGTATGCTCCGACGCTACGACACGCTGATCATCGACGAAGCGCACGAACGCAGCCTCAACATCGACTTCATCCTCGGTTACCTGGCTCAGCTGCTCCCCCGCCGACCCGATCTCAAGGTCATCATCACGTCGGCGACCATCGATCCCGAACGCTTCGCCAAGCACTTCGCTGTCGACGGTAAGCCCGCGCCGATAGTCGAGGTATCCGGTCGAACATTCCCCGTCGAAATGCGTTACCGGCCACTGACCGTCGAGTCCGGCGACATCACCTTCGACCGTGATCCCGTCGACGCGGTCTGCGAGGCGGTCGACGAGCTGAGCGCGGAGGGCGAAGGCGACATCTTGGTCTTCCTCTCCGGCGAACGCGAAATTCGCGACACCGCAGACGCTTTACGCGATCGGCGTCTTCGCAACACCGAAATCGTCCCGCTGTACGCGCGACTGTCTGCTGCCGAGCAACACAAAGTGTTCTCGCCGCACACCGGCCGACGCGTCGTCCTTGCCACCAACGTGGCCGAGACCTCGTTGACCGTTCCCGGCATTCGGTACGTCGTCGATCCGGGAACCGCGCGCATTTCGCGATATTCGGTGCGCACCAAGGTTCAACGATTGCCGATCGAGCCCATTTCGCAGGCGTCAGCTCGTCAGCGGTCCGGGCGTTGCGGCCGCGTCGCCGAAGGAATCTGCATCCGCCTGTATTCCGAGGAGGACTTCGAGTCAAGGCCGGCGTTCACCGAGCCGGAAATCCTGCGGACCAATCTCGCATCCGTCATCTTGCAGATGACGGCCCTCGGTCTGGGCGACATCGCTGCCTTCCCCTTCGTCGAACCGCCGGACCAGCGCGCCGTCAAGGACGGAATCGGACTGCTCGAAGAACTCGGCGCCATCGCGCGAGGTTCCGAGGCAAGCCACCCCGAACTGACGCCGGTCGGCCGCGAGCTGGCCCAGATTCCGGCGGATCCGCGGATGGCACGAATGCTGGTGGAAGCCAAGAACAACGGTTGCCTTCACGAAACCCTTGTCATCGTCGCGGCGTTGTCCATCCAGGACGTTCGCGAGCGGCCCGCCGAGTTCCAGCAGGCCGCCGACGAAAAGCACGCCAGGTTCAATGTCGAGAACTCCGACTTCCTGGCATACCTGAAACTGTGGGACTACTTACGCGAACAACGTAACGATCTGTCCTCCAACCAGTTTCGCAAGATGTGCCGGAACGAGTTCCTGCACTGGCTCCGCATCCGCGAATGGCAGGATTTGCACGGTCAACTCCGGCAGATCACCCGCGGCCTCGGCTGGACGGTGGGTGAGACACCCGCAAGCGAGAACGCGATCCATCAGTCACTCCTCGCCGGTTTGCTCTCACACATCGGGCTACGCGAGGGCGAGAAGCGGGACTACCTGGGCGCCAGGGGCAGCCACTTCGCGATCTTCCCCGGATCAGGACTGTTCAAGAAGCCACCACGCTGGGTCATGGCCGCCGAACTCGTGGAAACGTCGAGACTGTGGGCTCGCATGTCCGCGCGCATCGAACCCGAGTGGGCTGAAAAGCTCGCCCCGCACCTGGTGAAACGGACCTATTCCGAACCTCACTGGTCCTCCAAGCGCGGTTCGGCGATGGCATACGAGCGGGTCACTCTCTACGGAGTTCCCCTGGTGACGGGCCGCGCAGTGACGTACTCACGAATCGATCCCGAGGCCTCTCGCGATCTCTTCATCCGCCATGCGCTCGTGCAGGGCGAATGGCAGACGAACCACAAGTTCTTCCACGAGAACCGCGCACTCCTCGACAACGTCGAGGAACTCGAGAACCGCGCGCGCCGACGCGACATCCTCGTCGACGACGAAACTCTCTACGAGTTCTACGACGAACGTATCGGCCAGGAAGCCGTATCCGCCAAGCATTTCGACCAGTGGTGGAAGACCGAGCGGCGCAAGAATCCGAGTCTGCTGACTTTCACGCCGGAAACGGTGGTCAACTCCGACGCGGCTGCAGTACTGGGCGGCGAGTACCCGGACGCCTGGCGCCAGGGCGACATGCAGTTTCCGCTCACTTACCAATTCGAGCCCGGAAAGGACGACGACGGCGTCAGCGCGCACATCCCGGTCGGCCTGCTCGCGCAACTTCAGCCGGTCGGCTTCGACTGGTTGGTCCCCGGTATGCGCGTCGATCTGGTTACTGCTCTGATCAAGACGTTGCCCAAGAACATCCGACGCGCTGTCGTGCCCGCACCTGACTACGCCGCCGCAGCATTGGCAGCAGTCAAACCTCGATCCGAGCCGTTGATGACCGCAATGGCCCGCGAACTCTCGCACTTGGGCGGGATCCAGATCGACGCCAACGACTTCGATCCCGCCGCGCTGCCCGACCATCTTCGGATGACATTTGTCGTCGAGGACGAATCGGGCAAGGTTCTCGCGAAGGGTAAGGATCTGGCGCAGCTACGACGCACGCTCGCCCCGCGCGTACAGAAGGAAGTGGCCAAGGCGGCAACCGGTACGGAACGGGCAGCGGCAACCGTCTGGACATCCGAAACGCTCGGCGCACTGGAACCGACCATCACTCGCTCCATCGGCGGACAGCAGGTAACCGGCTACCCAGCACTGGTGCCGGAAAACGGCGGAGTTGCCGTTCGTGTCCTGAGTACGCCGGCTGCGCAGGCGCAGGCGATGCGGGAAGGCACTCGGGCGCTTCTTCTCGCGGCCGTTCCCACCCAACTCAAGGCCGTGACCGCCGGCTTGTCGAACACTCAGCGTCTGGCTCTCGGCCAGAATCCGGACGGCGGCTTGGAGGCCCTCGTCGAAGATTGCCGGGTGGCAGCTGCCAACGAAGTGATAGCTGCCCACGGCGGACCGGTACGCACGCCTGAGGCGTTCGACGCCCTGGTGAAGATCGCACGCTCCGAACTGGCCGGACGCGTCTCCGCGATCCTGCGCATGATTGTTCCGATCCTCGAACAAGCACACCAACTGAGCGTCGTTCTGGACCGCTCCCGCGGCGAAGCAGCAGACGACGTCCGAGAACAGTTGACCTCACTGCTGTTTCCGGGATTTGTCGCCGAATTGGGCTCGGCCCGCCTACGCGATTTGCCGCGGTATCTTGCCGCAGCAAAATTCCGTCTCGAAGCTCTACCCGCAAGTGCACAACGAGATCAGCAGGCGATGGACGTCCTCGACCGGGTGTACGCAGCGTACGACCGGTTGTTGAGTTCACTTCCCGAAGAGCGTCGCACTGCTCGAGATGTCGACTCGATCAGCTGGATGATCGAAGAACTGCGCGTGAGCCTGTTTGCGCAGTCTCTCGGTACACCCACACCGATTTCCGAAAAGCGAGTCCTGAAAGCTATCGAAGCGATCAAGCGTTGACGTTCGGCGTGAATTGCGCGATCAGTAGATTGTCTGAATGTTGACGTTGGTGAGGAAACCACCAAAGGTGGCAACAGTGTTGGCGAACCCGAGGGTTACCAGGCTGTTCACGACTCCGAGAACTGCAACTAAGTTCATAACGCCTCCGTGAAGATCCGAGATGCGGACGAACGTACTTGGTCGACACTAAGCGAATAACTTGCCCGATTTGTTCGATTGTTCGCTTTGTGTTCTCAGCGTTACCTACGGCCGCTTTGTGCTCTCAGCGTTATCTAAGGCAAAGGCCTCAGTCGACGGAAACGGTCTCGGCGCCGGAAGCCTTGTCGGCAGCACGGGTCTCGGCATGTTCGCGCATGTCGGTGATCTCACGTTCGAAATCCGCGGCAGAACTGAAGGACTTGTACACCGATGCGAATCGCAGGTATGCAACCTCGTCGAGATTTCGAAGCGGATCGAGAATCGCGAGCCCTACCTCGTTGCTGGGAATTTCGGCAGAACCCGAAGCACGTACGGCATCTTCGACCTGTTGGGCCAGCAAATTCAGCGAATCGTTGTCCACTTGGCGGCCCTGGCATGCGCGACGCACTCCTTTGACCACCTTTTCTCGGCTGAACGGCTCCGTCACGCCGCTGCGCTTCACAACCGAGAGAACTGCCGTCTCAACCGTGGTGAATCGGCGGCCACACTCGGGGCACGAACGGCGCCGCCTGATCGCCTGGCCCTCGTCGGCCTCGCGCGAATCGACCACTCGGGAATCAGGGTGCCGGCAGAACGGGCAATGCATCGGGGTTCCTTCGTTGTCGCCGAAATGGCCGCAACTCAGATTCGCTACCGACTGCAAATCCTCCGACGATTTACAGAGCAGATCCACGTACTCAACGCGACCACCCGAGGTGGTGGGACTGTCAAGTGGACAGCTTACTCGCTGTGAACCTACTGCTCTCACGCTCGGTACGCCCCCGCCTGGCACGGGGTACGGTCAGCGGCCCGAGGCCGGCACGATCAGCGTTTGCCCAACGGACAGTCCGGAACTCGACATCGCATTGAGATCCATGATCTGCTCGATCACCGAGCCGACAGCCTGGCCAGGCGCAACCTTGGCAGCAATATCACTGAGGGATTCACCCGCAGCAACACGAACCACTTCGGTCGCACCGTTTGTCGCAGCGACATCACCACTCGACAAAGCGCCGATCCCCACCAACGCCAACACTGCCAGTGCAGTGAATACGGCGCCAAGGAACACTGTCTTCCAACTGACGTCCTCAGCAGCCACTTCATGTTCGACCCGTGAGACACCGACTCTGTTTCGGTGCGCGAAACTTCCTCCGTACGGGCGTGACGAATCGTGCTCGCCGTCCCACCGGCGAGGACATTCACGCAACGCACGCGAACCTGAAACCGCGCCCACCGCCGGAACACGACGAACGACAGCCGCCTGCGGTTCGATGTCGACATACCTGGCCACGCCCCGCATTTCGGCCGTGCCGCGCCGTTCGAACGACACACCGTCAGCGTCGGATCCACCATCGGGCCCATAGAACGAGGGGTGGTACTTCAACGCCGACGTGCCGTCGAAACCAATCGCGTCATCACCAATCGCGTCGTCGAAAACCCTGTTGCTTCTCAGTGCTGCGTTACCCATCGTGACCTCCGCTGGTCGACACCGATCGATGTGTTCGATCATGCGTTCGATGGAACGCATGTTCGAATTTCTACCACGCCTGGCCGACAATGTCTCTACTTCAAGCGACACGAATCGAACAGATGTTTGAAACCGCGAGCAAATCCGGCTAGATTCGTGTCAGACCACACAGCGGGAATTGCGAAAGCCTCCGTGTTTGTCGACAGCTCGAATGTTGGCAGGAGGCACCGACAGGTTTCTGCGCGATTTGCACCAGGCACTTTCTCAGACACGACTTTTTCAGACACGACTTCTTCAGACACGGAGGCAACAGGCCATGAAGGACGATCGCTCCAGCACAGCCGCGGAGGCAGGAGCTTCTGCAGTTCCGTCTCCGTCGAGCGAGACGCTCACCGAGCGTCAGCGGCGCGTTCTCGAAGTCATCCGCGATTCGGTGACGGAGCGCGGGTATCCGC
>NZ_JBFUJN010000013.1:0-179421 GCF_056401335.1 Rhodococcus sp. P4_F3_2 | reverse complement strand
CCTTTTGCTGTGCGCCTTTATTAACCGCCGGGGGTTAATAAAGGCGCACAGCAGTAGCTCACACCGCCACGTTGTGAAAATCGATCTCTGCGGCCAGCATGCCGGAGAACCACCGATCCAGGTCCTCGTCGGTGACGGACTCGGGCATGGCGTCCACCTCGCACGCCAGCACCGCCACCTGAGACACGAACGGCGGAGCGACATGCATGTCTACCCAGTCCTGCAACGCTGGTTCGCGCTGTACGTTCACTGCCGCCGCCTCCCGGCACCACGACAGATACAGGGATTCCGCGGCGTACATGCCCACCAGGGCCGCCGCCCTGCCCTCTTCGCCAGCGAGGGTCAAGGCATGCGTCGACAGCACAGACGACTCCTCGACCAGAGCCGCTGCGTCCCCCGCGTACGGGAAGCGGGAACGCAACTGCGCGAAATACTCGCGCTGTTCGCCCACCAGGTTCGACATCGACGTCACGTGGTCGAGCGCGTCGTCGAGCGTCGGGGATTCGGCGACCACCAACCCCAACACCTTGACGGCCGTCAGTACGAATGCCTCTTCGATCACGAGGTACCGGCGGAATCCCTCATCACTCAACGTCCCGCCGATGGTGTCCTCGATGAATGGAACCGCCCGCGCGGCAGCGAGATTACTCTGCTGCCGCGCGAGCAGGTCTGAGGAGCGACTCATTCGCCGGCGACCCAACTGATCAAGCCGTCGAACAGGTCGGTGTATCCAGGCCACTGCTCACAGAACTCCGGCGGAGCCCAGTGTGGCGAGCAGTCCGAGGTGAAGACGATCGACCGTCCGGCGCCGTATTCACCGGCAGCGACAAGCGGATCGCCGTTGATGGTGGCGGGAACCACGGCACCGTCCTTCGCGACGACACGGTTGTATCCCAGGAGCGCCGGCCAGGAATCGCCGGCACCACCGAGAGCCGGGTGAGCAGCATCGACGACGGTGGGAACGATCCCGGCCGGTGTCTCGACGCGATCGTCTTCGGCCAGCATCGTCACGGGCAGTACTTCGGCGATCGCGGTCTGGCGGAAAGCTGCTCGCGCCTGGAACCCGGAGAACGAGAGGTAACCACCGATCATCATCAGTGAGCCGCCGGCGTTCACCCAGTCACGTAGCGCGACAAGACGATCCTCGCCGGCGCGGAACTGGTCGAACACGCCGGGAGCCAGCTGCAGCGAGTTCGCTCCGATGTCGGAGAGAACGACGACGTCGAACTGGGACAACGCTTCTGCGGTACCGGGGAACTGCGTCGGCACCAGGTGTGCGGGCATGTGTGTCACGTCGTGGCCACGTGAGGTGAGCGCATCCCGAAGCGGACCGACTCCCTCGACGTAGGAATGGACACTGAACTCGTCGACGCCCTTGACGTGCGTCGACGTCGTCATCCAGCTCTCGCCGGCGATCAGTACTCGTTTACCCATGACTGCTTCTGTTTCCTTTCGCGGCCTGCTCGAAGAGCGACCTCGGGTTGTCTCGCATCAGTGCGGACACTTGCTGGGGATCTACGCCTGCGCGCACCAACCGGGCGGCGAAGGCGAGTGGTACGTAGGAGAATCCGTTTCCGCCGTGCTTTCTGAGCATTGATTTGAGGAAGAGGTCGTGACTGAGCAGGAGCTGTGATGCGTGACCGGAGGTGACCAATCCGGCTACCGCAGTGGCTGTTTCCGCCGGATGCGGCGAAAGACCCTCGCCTGGGAAATCGAAAGGCATCCCGATCATGTCGAACTCGAGAAAGACACCGCGGTAGGCGAGCGATCGTTGGTAGTCGGCGTCGTGTCCGGACGGGTCCATGTGGCACAGGACCACTGCTTGCGGATCGACGCCCATCTCGTCGACCACGATGTCGACGACGTGATGTCCGACGCGCTGCCATCCCGGAAGGTGGACGAACAGGGGCACGTCCACCTCGCGCTGGGCGATGCATGCCGCCCTCAACGCTTTCGCCTCGTTCTGAGTGAAGAGCGGGGAGACTCCGATCTCCCCGATCACGCCAGGTGCCAATTCCTTTGCCGGATCGAACTCCTCGACGAGCGAACCTGCCAGATCGTCGACACCGAGTTCGTGGACCTCGACCGGATGGGTCGTCTCGAGGTACCACCCTGAACCCATGATCACTCGCACGTCTGACTTTCGCGAGAACTCCGCCAACTTCTCCGGTGCCCGGCCCAGTCCCGGCGGTGTCAGATCGACGATCGTCCGACCACCGAGGCGGGCGAAGTCCACAAGGTCTTCCACCACGGCCGCTGCGTCGTCGACTCGACAATTGTCGAGACTGTAATACGGATTGTCGTGAAGAAGCCAGGCATCCTCGGCGCGTACCGGACCGGCCAACCGCTGTGCCACAACCGGATCCGGGGCCTCGGTGTACGCACCGGTGACGTCGTTGTGCAGATGTTCGTGTGGGAGAACCAGTCCGAGTTCCGAGCTGTCCACAGTTCCCGTGACAGTACGAACCTTGCTCATGAGCGTGCAGGCCCCGAGGGTGCGGACTGCAGGTGTCGCCACAGCGCGCTCAGGGTGTGTCCCCGCATGTTGATCCAGATGGCCAGGAGCAGAACGACACCGGTGATGATCGGTGTCAAGAACGGGCTCACACCGAGCAGGGTCAGTCCGTTGGCGATGATTCCGGTCAGGACAGCGCCGATGACGGTACCGATCACGGTGCCGCGACCGCCGAAGAGGTTGGTGCCACCGAGAACCACCGCGGTGATCACCGTGAGCTCGAATCCCGTTGCGGAGTTGGCCGAACCCGAGCCCAGTCGAGCCGCGATCAGCAGTCCCGCGATACCGGCAGCCAAGCCGGTGAAGACCAGCGTCATCATGAGCACACGACGCGTGTTGACGCCGGACCGTCGCACGGATTCGACGTTGGATCCGATACCGGTGACGTAGCGCCCGAAGCGCATGCGGTTGAGCGCAATTGCTCCGATGACCACGACGACGAGAGCAATCCAGGCGCTGGCGGAGAACCCGAGGAACTCAGCAGTTCCGAGCTTCGCGAAGTAAGTGTCGGCCGGAACCGGAACGGAGAATCCTTCGGTCCGATACAGCGCGATACCGCGAATGACGGACATCGTCGCCAGAGTCACGATGAACGGCGGAATGCCCTGATAGGCAGCGAGCCATCCGTTGACCAGGCCCCAGGCCGCACCCATCACCGGGGCGGCGACGAAGACCAGGGACGAATCGACGCCGGCCTGGATAAGCTCGGCACTCATCGCCGCGACGAACGCGACGATCGCACCGACGGACAGGTCGATCTGACCTGCCGTGATCACGAAAGTCATCGCCACCGCGATGATCAGAACCGGAGCGATCTGGGTTGCCAGGTTCGACAGGTTCGTGAATGTCAGGAACGACGACGTGGTCGCCGAGAAGACGGCTGCGACAGCAACTGTCACCGCCAGCATCGCGAGGGTGGGCTTGTTGACGCTGTCCCACAAGGAGGGTTTCGCGGCGAGCTTGCGCTCGATCGGCGCCTGGGTCTTCTCGAGAGTGGTCATGCCGTGGCTCCCTGTGTTGCTGCCGATGTCCGTTGCGGCACCGGAGTTCGAGTGATGAGTCCGACGAGGGACTCGATGTTCAGGTCGCCGATCGGAACGTCGTCGACGCTCTGCCCCTCGTACATGACCGTGATTCGGTCACATACGCGGAACAGGTCCTGCAGGCGGTGTGTCACGAGAATGACGCCCACTCCGGCCGCTGCGACGTCCGTGATCAGCTTGAGCACCGACTCGACCTCGGCGACGGCGAGCGCTGCGGTGGGCTCGTCGAGGATCAGTACGTCTGGCCGAAAGGAAACAGCGCGGGCGATCGCGACGGTTTGCCGCTGCCCGCCGGACAGTTGCCCGATCTCCTGGTAGGTCGACTTCACCTTGACATGAAGGTCGGCGAGAATGTGAGCCGCCTTCTCGTGCATGGCATGCCGGTCGAGGAATGGACCTTTTCGCGGTTCTCTGCCGAGGAACAGGTTGCTCGCGACATCGAGCGTGTCGCACAGCGCCAGGTCCTGGTAGACGATGCCGATCTTCTTCTGCTGCGCGTCGAGCGGCGTCGAGAAGCGCACTGGTTCACCGTTGACGCGCATTTCGCCGCCGTCGTGCTGGACGGCGCCCGCGAGGATCTTCATCAGGGTGGACTTGCCGGCGCCGTTGTCGCCGACAACTCCGAGTACTTCACCCTTCGCCAGCCGAAGGTCAACTCCTTGAAGGGACTTCACCGGTCCGTACGACTTGGTGATGCCCGAGAGTTCGATCAGTGGAGGTGCCATGATTACTTCTCCAAGTAGTACATGTAGTCGGCTACGTTCTCCGGGGTCACGATCTGGGTGGGGACGGGGATGTTCGCCGGAGCGCCGCGACCACAAGCCAGGTCGATTGCCGAATTCATTGCCTCGTGGCCGAATTCGAAGGTGTTCTGCTGGACCACGCCTTTAAGCCAACCGGCTTTGAGTCCGCCTACCGCCTGATCCGAAAGATCCCAACCGACTGCTTCGATGCGATCCTGCGCCTTCTGACTGTTGACCGCCGCAACGAGTCCGATCAAAGCCGGCTCACCGGTTGCGTAGACGTACTTCATGTCGCCACCGCCGGTCAGCAGGTTCTCCGCTGCGGTCTGTGCGTTCTCCTGAATGTTACGTCCGTCCACGACGGTGCCGACGGTCATTCCGCGGCCGGTCACGGTCTCCGTGAAGCCCTTCTGCCGCTCCAACTGGACAGTGCTGTTGAGCGCGCCGACGATACCGACCGTTCCGGTGTTGTTCGCGACGTCGGCCAAGGTGTTTCCGATCTTGGCACCGCCCTCGGCATTGGCCGTACCGACCTGAGTCGACAGCGCCGGATCGTCGATGGTCGCGTCGACCGCGACGACGGGAATACCCGCGTTCTTGGCCTTGACCACCGACGGCTTGATTCCGTCCGTGTCGATTGCATCGACGATGATCGCGTCGACTCCGGCGGCGATCAGATTGTCGAAGGCGTTGGCCTGCGCCACGGAATCGTCGTTGCCACTGATGATCTGCAGGTCGACACCTGCCTTGTCCGCGACGTTCTTGGCGGCATTGTTGATCTGGTTGAAGTACAGCGCCTGAAGGTTGATGGTCACCAGACCGACCTTGAGCTTGCCGTTCGTCCCGTCACAGCTTTCGGCGACTCGGGTCGGCTGCGGGATGGACGAGCCACCCGATGCGTCCTTCGAGTCACTCGACGAAGCCGAGTCACAAGCGGTGAGCGTGAGCGCGACTGCAGCTCCCAGCGCCAGAGGCAATGCACGTTTCATCATCGAGTCTCCAAAAGGGTGTGAGGGGTCAATGTTGCTGTGAAGCTGTCCAATTCATCTCGGGTGGGGCATCCACGGGGTCCGGCAGTGGCGCAAGCCAAGGCAGCCGAGGCTCCCGCGAGTCGTGCAGCGTCCACCGGTGAGCGCCCGGCGTCGACAAAAGCGATGTACGTACCGCCGAAGCAATCACCGGCCCCGACGGCATCGACGACGTCGACCACTACTGCCGGTTCGCTCGTCACCTCGCCGCCCGGTGTGGCCAGTGTCCAACCTCGCGAGCCGTCGGTCACCAGCAGGTGTGTGTTGTGTTCGGCGGCCAGTGCCTGCCACTGATCGAAACCGATCCCGAACTCGCCTTCCCACAGGGCACGCCCTACGACGACGTGGTCAGCGAGCGCGAATGCGCGCAGTGCCGCGGCTTTGTTTTCACAACCGTCCAGATCGATTACCAGACTTACGCTTCCCGGCAATCCCTCTGGCAGGAAGCCCGCACGGTATCCGTCGAGGAACAGCCGTCCACCACCGGCAGCAGCCAATCGGGTGATGACAACTCCGATTCGTTCGGCATCGTTCGGGTCGTCTTGACTGATGATGGAGCGATCGCCGTCCTGCGCGATGAGTACAACTGCCGTCGACAGGAACGCATCTCGCGGCGACCAACTGGTGTCGACGCCGTCAGCCTCGAGGGCTTCGAGAAACTCGGTGGATCGCGCGTCCGGGCCCACGGCACCGGCAAAGATCACCTGCGCGCCCATTCGGGCTGCGGATACCGCAGCATTTGCATTCATTCCACCGTCGATCTGACTGATGGCCGTTGCCTGCACGCGCTCTCCGAGCACCGGTACATGTGGAACATGTACCGTCACATCGTTGTTGGCGTATCCACAAAAGACAATCATGGTTACTTTCCTGCGGCCCGGGACAGTTCGCGGACCTTCTCGCCTGCGACCCGTCCCCACCAGCGTCCATTGTCCTTCACCGAGGATGCAACTATGGCGCCGTCGCATTCCTTCATCAGCGCTGCGACGTTGGCAGCCGTGATGCCGGATCCGATGATCACGGGAAGAACGGTGTTGTCTCGGATCACGGAAACCTCGTCGACCGAAGCGGCGTCACCGGTGCGCGAACCGGTCGCGATCAGGACATCTGCATCGAAGAACTCGGCGTCTTCGGTCTGTTCCGCGACGGTGCGGTCCGCAACAATGGCATGCGCACCATGCTTGACGTGCACGTCAGCGAAGATCCGGACCGGGTCGGCGCCGATGCGATGGCGGAAGCGCGTCGTCTTGGCCGCCTGACCCTCGATGAAGCCCTCATTGGCGATGTAGGCATTGGCCCACTGATTGACGCGCACAAAACTCGCGCCTGCCGCCCACGCCGCGGCCACTCCGCACTCGCCGGCGTTGGACAGGATGCTGACGCCGACGGCCTTGCCGAACTCACCGACCACCGCTGCCGTGATGACTCCCATGCTGGCGGCGGTTTCGTATCCGTGTTCGCCGGGCTTGAGGAACGGTATGTCCCAGTGATTTTCGACGATCACACCGTCGAAACCGTTGTCGACGTACGCGTGCGCTTCCTCCACAGCGAAGCGAGCAATTTCCGAAACCGGCTGCCCGGTGTAGTGCGGGCTGCCCGGCAGAGCAGGGAGGTGGATGGCCCCGATGAGAGAAGGCGTGCCGGTGAACATCTCTGCCAACGCCGAGGGCTTGGGCGGAAAGACTCCGAGCGGTGATGCGGTCACTTCAGCTACCCCATTCCATGCGCAAGATTTGCGCTGTATGTCCATGCACAAGATCTGCACACGATGTAATCGATTGCCTTGATGAATTAGCAGGTTATGCGATCAACACCGGGTTGTGTCAAGGATTTCACAATTCGAATTTGTAAACGATTGCCTCAATCGCGTTACATGCGGGACACTGGACCGTGCGGTTCGATAACCTCGGACCCGAATCGAGCAGAAAACGGGGGACGCATGCGCAAGGCGACCATTCGCGATGTCGCGGAACTGGCCGGGGTCTCGACTGCCACCGTGTCGCGGGCACTGTCCGGATCCCGCCCTGTCTCGGACGAGCTTGCAGCGACGATCAAACGAGCCGCGGATTCTCTCGGATACTCGGGAAACATCATCGCCAGCTCACTGCGTCGCAATCGGACGGACACTGTCGGCATGGTGGTTCCCAGTATCGCGAATCCCTTCTTCACTTCGCTGGTGGTCAACGTCGAACACGTCCTGGCTCAGCGCGGCCTACAACTGTTCCTGTGCGATTCTCGTTCCGATCCCGACGTGGAAGCGCAGCGGCTCAAGTCGCTCGTCTCGCGGCAGGTGGACGGAATCATCATCAGCCCGTGCCACGGCGAATTGAGTGCCGAAGCAGTACGAGCCAGCGCAGCAACGCTTCCGGTCGTTCAACTGGACCGGTTTGCAATGGATACCCAGACGGACTGGGTCGGTGTCGACGACGACGCCGCTCAATCACTCGTGATGGAGCATCTGTCCGAGCGCGGCGCGCGATCGGCTGCCTTCATCAGTTCCGAGCTGACCAATTCGTCGACCGAACTTCGCCGGGCCGGATTCTTCCGCCATGCGGATCGAATGGGAATCGAAACTCGTGACGAGTGGACACAACTCGGCGAGTATTCGATCGAATGGGGACGCACGGCGTCCAACACCATCCTGACCGGCAAGACTCGCCCCGACGCCTTGGTCTGCGCCGACGACCTGATCGCGCTCGGTGTGCTGCAGACCTGCCACGCATTGGGCATCGACGTCCCCGGCGACGTTCTGGTCACCGGTTTCGACAACATCCCCTTCTCCGAACTGTGCAATCCGCCGTTGACCACCGTCGGACAGCCGCAGGAGAGAATCGCGGAAGAAGCTGTGCGACTTCTGGATCAGGCGATGAACAACTCTTCCGAGTCGACAGCCCACATTGCGCTTGCTCCTGAACTGATTGTCCGTCAGTCCACCGTCGGCCAAGCAGCAGCCACGGCACCGTAGGCAGCGATCGCATCGTCCAGTTCGGACACCTTGACGCTTTCGTTGGCCGCATGCATCAGCGAGGGAGTGCCAGGGCCCCAGATCACGACGGGAGCGCCGGGGGCGGCCGCTGCCAGCACCGAAGCGTCGGTGAAGTACGAAACCGGTTCGGTTGCAACAGGGATCGGCAAGGTGGCCAACCACGGATCCGACGCGTCGGTACGCACACCTCCCAGGTGAATCGACGTCTCTACCGAGTCGACTTCGGGTTGTGCGCGCCACCATGCAAGCAGGTCTGCGCCGTCTCCCACCGTGCGGTGATCGATCACCGCACGTGCATTGTCCGGCACGATGTTCGGAGCCGAACCGCCGCCGACCAAACCGAGGTTCCAGGTTTCAGCGCCCAGAAATGCGTCGGACGACAGCGGAAGCTCACGCCGAGCTCGATCGACGACGTCAAGCAGTTTGAGGACAGCGTTAGTTCCTCGCTGCGGCGTACTCCCGTGCGCGGCTTTTCCTTTGACGGACACTTCGAGCCACAGTGCACCGCGGTGCCCCAGGTTGATGCGATTGCCGGTCGCCTCGGGAACGATGACAGCCCCGACCTCGAGATTCGCCACGGCGTCGGCCGAACGAGCGGCCCCGAGCGATCCGATTTCCTCGTCGCTCGTCAGCAGTAGTGCGACCGGAACTCCACGTTCGAAAGCGTCGACAACCGCGGCAGTAGCGGCAACAAGGCCGGCCTTCATATCCGATGTCCCTCTGCCGAGGAACAATTCGCCGTCGACCTGTGCGGCGTACGGGTCGAACTCCCAGTCGGAGACAGTTCCCACTGGCACCGTGTCCACGTGGCAGGCGAACAATAGTCTTGCTGCCGAGGGTGCAGCTTCGTTGGTGATCAAGGCCCAGGGATGATTGCCGGTCAGGTCTGACTCGACCTTCGCCTGTGGCGCACGTGAGAGAACCAACGAGACAATCGAATCCATCGCCCGCCGTTGAGGAGCGGCCTCCCCCGAGACCGTGTCGAGAGCTACCAGTTCCGAGAGAAGTCCGAGGGAATCCATGTACCTATTCTTGCACTGCCACGGATTCAGTGCGCTGCCAGCTGGGCGATGACGACGTAATTGTCGTCGGTCGACTCTCCTTCGACGACATCACAATTGGCGAGGATCAACCGTCCCGGAACCGATTCGCGCAACTCGTGAGTGCCCAGCAGCGAACCTTTGTGCAGCGGCCCGACTGTTTCGACGTCGTACTCGAGTGTGCCGTTCGGTGTAGCCAGGAGAATTCGATCGCCCGGCTCCACTACCCGGAGCGCCCGGAACGGTGCTTCGCGAGTGGTGTAGTTGTGCCCGACGACAACAACGGTCTGTGTGGTCTCCGTTCCCGGCATTCCGCTCTCGCCCCACCACACCGGCAGTTCGTCGACGGGATTCAGTTGCTGCCCACTCTCGCCGCCGCGCATCAGTTTCTCCGAGTGCAACGGACTGCTCAGGTACGTGCCCCCGGACGCAGACCTCAACTCGATCCTCTCGGGTTCTGCCGGATCGACGGTCACCGAAGCCGGTGCAGCCGCGATATGCGACTGCACCGGCGAGCGGTCAGGTAGCGATCCCGCATTCTCGCCCGAACATCCGGATGCGAGGAGGGCGAGGATCGCTACCGCCGAGAGGCCGGCGCTACGCAGACGTGTTGCCCGGGCCGTCATGACGCTTGCGACGAACAACCACCGTCGTAGCTGCTGCGGCGGCAGCGCCCACGACTCCGACGCCGATCAATACAGCCGGCAGGTTGGAACTGCTGCTACCGCTGGTGCTGCTTGCAGTGTCACCGAGAGCAAGTTCGACGGGGGGCAGGCTTCCAGCGAGTGCCGGATCGCCGTCGGCGTCGGTGACGTAGTAGTCGACGACGTCGAAGGCTCCCTTGTTGTTGTAGTAGCCGACCAGCTTGACGCCGGTCTTGTTCACTACAGCGGTGGTCTCGTCGACCTTCGTGACCCCGGAGCCGTCGTCGGTGTGCTCACCGATGATCACTTCACCGCCGACGCCTGTTCCGTTGTCGATCTCCTTCTCGCCCTTTGCCTTGAGCTCGTCGACGATCTTCTGCGCTGCATCCGCTTCGGCCTTTGCGGCGGCTGCAGCGGCCTGAGCTTCCTTGGCCTTTGCTGCTGCGGCGTCGGCTGCGGCCTTCGCGTCTTCGGCGGCTAGGTAGAGATCCTGCGCCTTCTTGCTCGCCGCTTCGGCAGCTTCGGCCTTCTTGGCGGCTTCGGCAGCCTTTTCGTCGGCAATGGCTCGCTTGTCGGTGGCAGCCTCGCCCGCAGCATCGGCTTCGGCCTGGGCCGTCTCCGCGGCCTTCTGCGCAGCGTCGGCGTCCTTTCGTGCGGAAGCCGCGGTAGCTGCCGCTTCATCTGCGGCCTTACGGGCGGCAGTGGCAGCTACTACCTCGGTTGCGGCCGCGGACTCGGCTGCCTTGGCCGTGGTTTCGGCGGCGGTGGCCACTTTCTGAGTTTCCTTGACGGTGATCGCGAGCTGCTTGGCGTTCCATGCGGCCGCTATCGCCTGGGCCTTTGCGGCGATCGCCTTCGCGATGTCCCAGTTCTTGAAGGCTTCCTCGGCTTCCTTGTTCTTGTCCGCAACCAGCTTGGCGTTTGCATCCGCGGCAGCCTTCGCCTCATCGGCTTTGGCTTGCAGAGCATTAGCCTCGGCGCGCGCCTTTGCTGCCTCTTCGGTCTTGGGCCCCGAACCGGCGGCCTTCGCAGCTTCCTCGAGTTCAGCAGCCTTGGCTGCGGCCGCGTCTGCTTCTGCCTGAGCTGTTTTTGCTACCTCTTTCGCATCGGCTGCAGCGGACTCCGCAACCTTGGCTGCCTCTTCGGCTTCCTTGGCAGACTGTTCCGCGGCCCCTGCCTCCGCCTTGGCCTGGGTCGATTCGACCGCCGCCTTGGTTGCCTCGACGCTCGCCTGAGTCATTGCCTCGGTCGCCTTCACCGAAGTGTCTGTCGCTGCGGACGAGTCGACCCCTGCCGTCGCGGCTGCTTCGGCGGCCTTCGCTGCCGCGTCGGCTGCTGCTTTGGCTTTTGCTTCGGCTTCCGCCAGTGCTGCGGCGTCCGTACCTGCGGTTTCGGCACTGCCCGCGCCCGCGACCCCGGCTTCAACCTTCTCGGGTGTGGTCTCGGTGCTCGTCGCCGCGTCGGCGTCGGTGGTGGCAGCTGCCTCTTCCTCGGCGCAGGTCACCAGCGGATCGGTACTCGGAGTACACACGGTTTCGGGCTCTGCCGATGCAATTCCTGTGCCGCCCACCGCCAATCCGAGAGCTAGTACGGCACCGGCGGCCGCAGAGCGGACCCTCCGAGAATGGGCGATGGACTTCTCCGACATAGCGCTCAACCTTTCGGCCTTCTTTACGAAGACGGCAATTCCGGCGTGGACAGCCTTTACTTCGTCGGCTGAGTTCCAGACGTTACGACCGGTCGGTCCGAAAAATTGAAAGCTTATGTTCGAGTCGCAGGAATCAGGACCGCGGAACGCGCCCCATCAGGTAGAACTCCGGATTGGGCAGCATGCCGGAGAAGCTCGCCATGCGATTGCTCAGCCCGAAGAATGCAGTGATCGCGGCGATGTCCCACGCGTCCTCGTCGCCGAAGCCGTGCACACGGAGGGTGTCGAAGTCGACGTCGGCGATTTCGTGCGAGGCGGAGTTCACCTTGGTGGCGAAGTCGAGCATCGCGCGCTGACGATCGGAGATCTCTGCGGTGCGATAGTTGACCGCAACCTGGTCGGCAACCAGCGGCTTCTTCTCGTAGATACGCAGAATCGCGCCGTGCGCGACAACGCAGTACGTACATTTGTTGGCCGCAGAGATCGTGGTGACGATCATTTCTCGATCGCCCTTGGTGAGTGCGGAATCTTCCTTGAGCATGATCGCGTCGTGGTATGCGAAGAATGCCCGGAACTCGGCTGGCCGCCGAGCGAACATCAGGAAGACGTTGGGCACGAACCCTGACTTCTCCTGGATCTCGAGAATCCTGGCGGCGATGTCCTCGGGCACCTCGGTCAATTCAGCCTGCGGAAAACGGGTGCTCACTGTGCCTCCTGGTCAACCATCGATGTTCGATTCAAGATAATGATGATTAACTGAGTTGTCCAGATGCATTTCCTGCCCTACTTTTTCGGGCACGGATAGTCGGGTACGGACCAAGTGATCTGCGTAGCGTGAAACCCGTGAACAGGAAGACACGATGATCGACGGACTGAACCGCGCGCTCGACTACATCGAAAGCAATCTGAGCGGCGAGATCGACACAGCCGAGATGGCAAGGCTGGCAACCACCTCGGAGTATCACTTTCGGCGGATGTTCTCGGCCCTGGCCGGCATTCCCGTATCCGAATACATCCGTCGACGTCGACTCACCCTGGCCGGTGCCGAGTTGTCCGTCAGCAGATCAGGAGTGTTGGAGACCGCCGTGAAGTACGGCTACTCGTCCGCGGAAGCCTTCACACGAGCGTTCACCGCATTTCACGGCGTGAGCCCCGGCGCGGTCAAACGCGCTCCCGCCGTTCTCAAATCACAACCGAAACTTGTCATTCACGTGACGTTGGAAGGAGCCACACCGATGGACTACATGCTTGTGGACAAACCTGCCCTGACGGTAGTCGGGTTCAAGACCCGGGTTCCACTGGTACACGAAGGTCCCAATTCTGCGATCGAAGATTTCACCCGCTCCGTGGACAAGGTTGCGCTGCGCGGTTTGCGCGAGCTGTCCGATCAGGAACCGGCGGGAATCGTCAGTGTCGTCGACAATTTGGCGCATCCCAGAACCGAAGGTACAGAACTGGATTACTACCTGGGAGTGGTCACCGGCAAACCTTCACCCACGGGTTTCGATGTGCTGACGGTCGACGCACACACGTGGGCCGTGTTCACCGCCGACGGGTCGGCAATCGAATCTGTGCAGTACTTGTGGCGAGATATCTACACGGAATGGTTCCCGGCCAACCCTTTTCGCTCCGTACCTGGTCCCGAGATCATGCGTACCGAATACAACGACGATTTCACCGTCGCGCGGTTCGAGCTCTGGATTCCGGTCGAGAGCGAGCTGAACGACGTCGGGGCGTAAAACAGCCGCCGGGTCGGATGGAAGTCACGACCCGGCGGCTGAGCCATCAGATGAAACAGACTGTCAAAGAATCAGTTTCGCTCCGGTAGCGGCAACCACGTCGTCGACGCTGATGCCCGGCGCCGTCTCCACCAGGCGGAGACCGTCGTCAGTCACGTCGATCACGGCCATGTCGGTGATGATTCGCTGGACGCAGCCCTTACCGGTCAGCGGAAGCGAGCACTCCTCGACGATCTTGTGCTCACCCTTCTTCGAGACGTGCTCCATCATCACGATGACGCGCTTTGCGCCGTGGACCAGATCCATCGCGCCGCCCATGCCTTTGACCATGTGGCCGGGGATCATCCAGTTCGCGAGGTCTCCGGTGGCACTGACCTGCATGGCACCGAGCACGGCAACGTCGACCTGGCCGCCGCGGATCATGCCGAACGACGCTGAGGAGTCGAAGAACGACGCACCGGGGAGAACGGTGATGGTCTCCTTGCCCGCATTGATCAGCTCGGGATCGAGTTCGTCCTCGGTCGGGTACGGCCCCACGCCCAGAACGCCGTTCTCCGAATGCAATACAACGGTGATGTCGGTCGGGAGGTAGTTCGGAACCAGCGTCGGCATACCGATGCCGAGGTTCACGTACTGCCCGTCCTCGAGTTCGCGCGCGACGCGGGCCGCCATCTCTTCGCGGGTGAGTTTGGTGGGTAGTACAGAAGTCATGCTCGTACCGTCCGATTCTCGATGCCGACCGTCACGGGGCCGACGTGGACAACACGCTGAACGTGAATGCCCGGCGTGTGGATCTCGGCAGGGTCGAGCTCACCCGGCTCGACGAGGTGCTCGACCTGCGCAATGGTGATGCGCCCCGACGTTGCTGCAGCCGGATTGAAGTTCTGGGTACTCGCGCGGTAGACGAGGTTGCCGTGCCGGTCACCTTTCCAGGCGTGGACCAGTGCATAGTCGGCGACGATGCCGCGCTCCATCACGTAGGTGACGCCGTCGAAGTCACGAGTTTCCTTGGGCGGACTGGCAACTGCGATGCCGCCGTTGCCGTCGTAACGCAGTGGCAGGCCACCGTCGGCGACCTGGGTGCCGACGCCGGCCGGGGTGAAGAACGCGGGGATGCCCGCTCCCCCGGCGCGCATGCGCTCGGCGAGCGTGCCCTGCGGCGTGAGTTCGACTTCCAGCTCACCGGAAAGGTACTGACGCGCGAACTCCTTGTTGGAGCCGACGTACGAGCTGACAGTACGACGGATACGCCCCTTCTCCAGAAGCACTCCGAGCCCGAACCCGTCGGTGCCGCAGTTGTTGCTCACCGTTTCGAGTGATGTCGCGCCCTGCTCGAGGAGCGCATCGATGAGGATTTCCGGCACTCCGACGAGCCCGAAACCTCCGACAGCGATCGTGACGCCGTCCGGCACGTCGGCGACGGCCTCGGCAGCAGTGGGAATGACTTTGTCCATCATGTCGATCACAGTAGCGCGGTGCGTACGTATTGTGAACCCCCGTGCGCATCACGAACATTTTTCGCCCCCGGCATTGCCTGGGTCACATCTACGAACTATTCTGTTCGCAGAGCGCAACACATGTACACATTGCGAACAACTTCACGTAACCGAACGACGAGGTTCCCTATGCTGCATCTACCGCCGAGGTACCAGCGGCCGACTGGCGTCAACGCCCCGGCCGATTTCGCGGACTACAAGACCACTTCTCTTCGCCACCCGAAGCAACCGCTGAAGCTGCTCCCCCAGCGCCTCACGGAGCTCACCGGGCCGGTATTCGGCGAAGATCGCGTCGGCGCCGGCGAAAACGACCTGACCATTGCCAACGGCGGCGAAGCACAGGGACAGCGCATCGTCGTTCACGGCCGTGTACTCGACGGCGACGGAAAGCCGGTCCCCCACACACTGCTCGAGGTGTGGCAGGCCAACGCCGGTGGACGCTACCGCCACACCGGCGACAACTGGCCCGCACCGCTGGACCCGTTCTTCAACGGGCTCGGTCGCTGCGTGACCGACGCGAACGGCCACTACAGCTTCACCACGATCAAGCCGGGCGCCTACCCGTGGATGAACCACGACAACGCCTGGCGACCGGCCCACATCCATTTCTCGCTGTTCGGCACGGCATTCACGCAGCGCCTCGTGACGCAGATGTACTTCCCCGACGATCCGATGTTTTTCCAGGACCCGATCTACAACGCGGTACCCGAAGCAGCACGTCACCGCATGGTCAGCGTCTTCGACTACGACGCCACAGTCCCCAACTGGGCTCTCGGGTTCCGCTTCGACATCGTCCTGCGCGGCCGTGATGCCTCCGTATTCGAGAACGAGGAAGACCACGATGACTGATCGCACCGCGAAGCCCGCACCCAGTTATCCGGTCGTCCCCGGCGACTTCACCACTGCCCCCTTCGGTGTCACGCCCTCCCAGACCGTCGGACCGTACTGGCACATCGGCCTCCCCTGGACGGACGGCCCCGACGCCGCTCCCGCCGATGCCCCCGGACGAATCACGCTGGCCATCACGGTGATCGACGGCGCCCGCACACCCGTCGCCGACGCGATGATCGAAACGTGGCAGGCCGATACGCTCGGGCGCTTCAACCATCCGGACGATCCCCGCGGCGCAGTGGACCTCACTCCGGCTGGTTTTCGCGGATTCGCGCGCAGCGCAGCAGATTCCACCGGTACCGCATTGGTCCACACCGTCAAGCCCGGAGCGCAGCCCACTGAAACGGATGCGGACGAGGCCCCACACGTGAACGTGTCGGTCTTCGCTCGAGGGATGCTCGACCGCCTGGTCACCCGCTTGTACTTCCCCGAGGACACCGACGCACACGTAACAGATCCGGTGCTGTCCTCACTGAGCGAAACCGAACGCGCGAAGTTGGTTGCAACCAAGGTCGACGGTGGGTACTCCTGGACGGTCTATGTTCAGGACGAGGACGCGAACGGCGTCGAGACGCCATTCTTCGAGCTGTAAGAGGAGTACACATGCCCACTCGCGGCGCACTGTTCGACCCGGTGTTCGGGGCCACCCGAGTATCGGAGCACCTGTCCGACCAGGCGTGGGTCACCGCGTTGCTCGACGTGGAGGCCGCACTGAGTTGTGCGATGGCCACCGTCGGGTTGGCCGACGGGGAACATTGCGCCGCGGTGGCGACCGCCGCAGCTGAACTCTCACAACCGGGCGGCCTGGACATCGTGGCGCTCGGCCGCGCGTCGGCCACCGGCGGAAATCCCGTCATTCCGCTGGTGAAGATGCTGCGCGAAAGGGTGGGACAGGAAGGTGTGCCTGCCTCCGTGGTGCACCCGGGCGCCACCAGTCAGGACATCATGGACTGTGCGCTGATGCTGTTGACGCGACGCGCGGGCACAGTGGTTCTGGCCGACCTGACCCGCGCCGCCGATTCCGCCGCCCACCTCGCCCGCATCCATCGCTCTACTCCGATGGTCGCGAGAACCCTGGGACAACAAGCACTTCCGACCACCTTCGGGCTACTGGCATCGAGTTGGTTCACCGCACTCGACGCCGCAGCGATTCGTCTCGAAATCGTGCTGTCCACGTTGCCGGTTCAATTCGGCGGAGCCGCAGGAACACTCGCTGCGTTGTATCCCGACGGGCTCAGGATCGCGGACGCGCTGGCCGACGAACTCGGTCTGGCCAGGCAGGTCACTCCCTGGCACACCGACCGCGTGACCATCGCAGAACTCGCGACCACACTCGGTATCGTCGCCGGCGCCGTTTCCAAGCCCGCCACCGACATCACCGTCATGGCGTCCACCGAGCTGTCCGAGGTCGCCGAGAGCGCTCCGGGCGGCTCATCGGCCATGCCGCACAAGCAGAATCCGGTTGCCGCGATCACCGCCCGCGCGGCAGCGCGACGTACTCCCGCCCTGGTGGCCACAGCCCTGTCGAACATGGATCACGAATTCGCTCGCGCCGCAGGCCCCTGGCACGCCGAGTGGGAAACCGTCACCGATCTCCTGCGTCTGGCAGGCGGAGCAGCGCACCAGCTTTCCGTGAGCCTCACCGGCCTGCAAGTACACACCGAGTCGATGGCTCGTAATCTAGACATCACCGGTGGCCTGATTCTCGCCGAGCGTGTCACCAAGGCCCTGTCCGCACACACTGATCGAGCACGCGACATCGTCACCGCGGCAGCCACTTCCGGAACCAGGTTGGATCGTGATCCCGCCATCGCAGAGCACCTGAGCGAAACCGAGATCGCCGAACTACTCGACCCCGCACACTATCTGGGCCACGCCACCGATCTGGTCGACCGCGCCCTCGCCGAACGCCCCACAGGAGGATCTCGATGAGCGTCGCGCTCAACTTTCAACAGACCGGCAATCCCGATGCCCCGGCAGTGGTTCTCCTGGGTTCACTCGGATCCGATCTGTCCATGTGGCAGCCGCAGATTCACGCGCTGTCGAATCGCTACCGCGTCATCGCCGTCGATCATCGCGGCCACGGCAAGTCACCGGTGCCTGCGGGCCCCTACTCCATTGCCGATCTTGCCGGCGATGTCATCGCTCTCCTCGATTCGCTCGAACTCGAGTCCGTACATCTCGTTGGGCTCTCCCTCGGCGGCGCTGTCAGCCAGTGGATCGCCGCGCACCACCCCACTCGCGTCGAGACGTTGACGTTGATGTGCACGTCCTCGCAGTTCGCCCCGACTCAGCCATGGATCGATCGTGCGCAGGCTGTCCGTGCGGACGGCATCGCGTCCATCGCGGCCGCCGTCGTCGGACGCTGGTTCACGCCGGGACTGGCCGAAAACGATCCGGAGCTTGTCGCCCGCCACGTCGCGATGGTCGAAGCCACACCCGACGAGGGTTATGCCGCCTGCTGCGAGGCGCTTTCGATGTGGGACGGCCGCGCCGACCTGGCCCGCATCGTCGCTCCGACGCTCCTCGTCGCGGGCGAGCAGGATCCGTCGACACCTCCGGCGACGTTGAGCGCGATCGCCGACGGTATCGCCGATGCGGTACTGCACGTGGTCGATCCCGGCGCACACCTCGCCAACGTCGAACAGGCCGGGCGCGTCACCAAACTGCTTGCAACGCATATTGCCTCGCACACATCTGCGCTCGCCCAACGTAGCGCCGCGGTATCGGCAGGTATGACCGTACGACGTCAGGTGCTCGGCGACGCCCACGTCGATCGTTCCATCGCCGGTGCCACCGAATTCACGGCCCCGTTCCAGGACTTCATCACTCGCACGGCGTGGGGCGACATCTGGTCACGCCCCGGCCTCGATCACCACACCCGCAGGCTCCTCACTCTCGCGATCCTCACTGCCGTCGGCAACGAACACGAACTCGACATGCACATTCGCGCTGCGCTGCGTGCCGGGATCGATCCCGACGAACTCGTGGAAGTATTTCTCCATACCGCGGTTTATGCGGGTGTGCCGAACAGCAACTTGGCTTTTGCGCTGGGAAAGCAAGCACTCGCAGACCTCTCGGCCGAACCTGAGGAGAACGAGACAACATGAGTGAGAACAGCAGCGAGCAAGCGCCGGGACCGTCACCGGACTACGTGCAGTCGCTGGCCCGTGGGCTGTCCGTCATCAAGGCTTTCGACGGTGAGCACCCGCGTCGCACCCTCAGCGAGGTTGCCAGGCACACCGATCTCACGCGTGCGACTGCTCGCCGCTTCCTGCTCACACTCGTCGAACTCGAATACGTACGTACTGACGGTTCGGTGTTCTGGTTGACGCCGCGAGTCCTCGAACTCGGCTACAGCTACCTCTCCAGTCTGTCCCTTCCCGAGATCGCCGGGCCGCATCTGGAAGCCTTGTCCGCCAAGGTCCGTGAATCCACGTCCGTGTCGATCCTCGACGGCGACGACGTCGTGTACGTGGCCCGTGTTCCGGTCAGCCGCATCATGACGGTTTCCATCACCATCGGCACGCGCTTTCCCGCGTACGCCACATCCATGGGTAGGGTTCTGCTCGCCGGCTTGCCGGACGACGCCCTGGACGCCTACCTCGCCCGAGTGTCCTTCGCCCGCCTGACCGGCAAGACCATCTCCACCGCCGACGGTCTGCGTGCCGAACTCGAGAAGATTCGCGCCGACGGATTCGCGATTGTCGATCAGGAACTCGAGGAGGGTCTGCGCTCGCTCGCCGCACCCATCCGGGACGCAACCGGTGATGTGGTCGCGGCTGTCAACATCTCCACCCAAGCCGCCCGCTACAGCGCCGAAGCTGTTCGCGGTGAACTGGTTCCGGCCGCAGTCGCCACCGCGGACGCCATCTCCGTCGATCTCGGACGTACTCAGTCGTCCAACAATCACTCGGCAGCCACTCGCTGACCGGGCATACCCAAGGAAGAACCAATGCCTGACGTTGTCATCTGTGAACCGCTCCGCACCCCTGTCGGCCGCTTCGGCGGTGTCTTCCGTGACGTAGCCCCGGAAGATCTCGCCTCGACGTTGATCGCCGAACTCGTCACGCGTACCGGCATTTCCGGCGCGGAGATCGACGACGTCATTCTCGGCCAGGCTTCGCCGAACGGTGAAGCTCCGGCGATCGGACGCATCGCGGCGCTCAACGCCGGTCTGGGCGTCGATGTTCCCGGCATGCAGGTGGATCGCCGGTGCGGGTCGGGATTGCAGGCAATCATCCAGGCCGTCATGCAGGTTCAGTCCGGTGGCAGTGATCTGGTCCTCGCGGGTGGTGCCGAGTCGATGAGCCAGGCTGAGTTCTACGCAACCGGAATGCGTTGGGGTGTCAAGGGTGAAGGTGTTGCGCTCAGCGATCGTCTCGCGCGCGCCCGCGTGACAGCCGGCGGACGCGACTTCCCGGTTCCCGGCGGAATGATCGAAACGGCAGAGAACCTGCGCGCCGAGTTCTCCATCAGTCGCGAAGATCAGGACGCACTCGCGGTGCAGTCGCATCAGCGTGCCGTTGCCGCACAGAAGAACGGCGTCTTCGCCGAGGAAATCGTTCCGGTATCCGTTCCGCAGCGCAAGGGTGAGGCCCTGCTCGTCGACACCGACGAGCATCCGCGGGCCGACACTTCGATGGAATCGCTTGCACGCCTTCGTCCCATGCGCGCAAAGATCGACCCGGACTCCACCGTGACGGCAGGTAATGCCAGCGGCCAGAACGACGGCGCAGCGCTGGCGATCGTCACCACCGCAGACAAAGCCCGCGCACTCGGACTGCGACCCCTCGCACGCATGGCAAGTTGGAGCGTTGCCGGAGTTCCCCCGCGCACCATGGGCATCGGTCCCGTCCCGGCGTCGGAGAAGGCACTCGGCCGCCTCGGATTGACCTTGGCGGACATGGATGTCATCGAACTCAACGAAGCCTTTGCGGCACAAGCACTTGCAGTCCTGCAGAGTTGGAAGCTCGAAGCCGACGACCCACGCGTCAACCCCAACGGCTCCGGCATCTCCCTCGGCCATCCGGTCGGTGCCACGGGTGGACGAATCCTGGCCACCCTGTTGCGCGAGATGGACCGTCGCGAAGCGCGTTACGGCCTCGAGACGATGTGCATCGGCGGCGGGCAGGGCCTGGCTGCAGTGTTCGAGCGCCTGTCCTGATCAAGCCCCGACGTGCGCGACGCCAGGGTCACCGAGTTCGCCGCGTAGACCGTCGAGAAAGACACGCAGCAGTTCGGTGAGTTCGGCCTGCTGCTGCTCGGTGAGAATCGACGTCAGTTCGGCTTCGCGGCCGAGGACTCGGTCCACCAATTGCTCCACCAGTTCGTGACCGGCGGCAGTGAGGGTCACGAGCACTATTCGCGACCCTTCCGCGGCAGAAGACCTCTCCACCAGACCCGCGTTCTCCGCGCGCGCGAGTCGCTGCGAGATCGCACCGGCCGTGACTCCGGTCTGCTCGGTGATCTGGCGAGTCGTCAACTGATACGGCTCGCCGGATCGCCGCAGGACACTGAGTAGGTCCAGCGTGGCTGTGTCCGCACCGGCCGAGGCGAGTACCCGTCGGCGATCCTCACCGAGCAGCTTGGCGCACATCCACAGCCTGGTCACAATGCCGATACCCTCTACGGGCGTGCCCGGCCTTTCGCGAAGCCAGGCCAACGCAACCGCGTCCACCGCGTCGTCCGGGTTGTAATCGCCCACCACTGCACACCTCATTTAGCTCTAAATGATACGTTCTTCGTATAGGTCTAAACGTAGCTCACGGAGGTAGGCATGACACGCACAGTTCTGGTCACCGGCGGCGGAACAGGGATCGGACGCGCAGTTGCAGCGGCGTTCGCCCGAGAGGGAGACACAGTTTTTGTCACCGGCCGACGCACGGAACCACTCGAAAAGACTGCAGAGGAGTTGGGTTCCGATGTTCACGCCTTGACGTGTGACAACTCCGACCCGAAAGACCTGAAGCGGCTGCAGGATTCGCTTCCGGGAACCATCGACGTCGTGGTGCACTGCGCCGGTGGCAACACGGACTTCGATCGCGAGGCACCGTCAGATCTGGAATCCCTGGCCGCCGGGTGGCGTGCGAATCTGGACTCCAATCTCATCTCGGCAGTGCTGACCACAGCCGCAGTTCGCGATCGAATCCCCAGCGGCGGTGCCGTCATCACCATCGGATCGATCGCCGCCGACAAGGGCGCGGGCGCGTACGGCGCTGCCAAAGCCGCAGTTGCGACGTGGAATATCGATCTGGCCGCCGAACTGGGCCCCGAAGGCATCACCGCGAACATCGTCTCCCCCGGCTACATCGCCGACACCGAGTTCTTCCGAGACTTTCTGACGGACGAGCGTCGCGCGATGCTGATCGAGTCCACCACCACCAAGCGCGCCGGAACACCGGACGACATCGCATCAGCCGTCCACTTCTTGGCCTCACCTGGCGCCCGGCAGATCACCGGTCAGGTATTGGCAGTCAACGGCGGTGAGAGAACCAGTCGCTGATCAGGCCAGGTGGCGCTCGAAGAACGAGTCGATTCGCTTCCAGGCGTCCTGCGCTGCAACAGGATCGGGACCGATTCCGAGGATGCGCTCCAACGGACGAAGCACCTTGGGTCCGGCCTCCGCGTCGTTGAGGAACGCGTGGCCGGCGGTGGGGTACTCCTTGACGTCGTTCTCGATACCGGCATTGCTGAGCGCCGTCTCCAGCTTCGCTGCCGCACCCCGGAGCGAGAAGTCCTTGCCTCCGAAACTCCCGACGATCGGGCACGCATCCACCACGGCCTCATCGAGTTTGCGTGGAAGCTGACCGTAGTTGACCGAGGCAGCATCGAAATCTCCGGCGCTGACCATCGCGAAGCCGCCGCCCATGCAGAATCCGATGACACCGATCTTTCCGGTGCAGTCCGGGGATTCCAAAAGCCAACTGCGAGCGACTTCGATGTCGGTGAACGCCTTGCCGTGTCCTCGAAGCATCGACGTCATGGTCGGCACGAGGCACCGCTTCGCCCCGCCCGCGCTGTAGAGGTCGACAGCGAGCGTCAGGAACCCCGCAGCGGCCAGTCGCTTGGCTTGCCGCTGCATCACCTCCTCGAGCCCGAAGGCCTCGTGAATCATCACTACCCCCGGCCACGGGCCGGGGGTAGTGGGTGTTTCGAGTATCGCTCGCAGCGGTTGTGATCCGCCGACTACTGCGGCGCGGCCCGTCAGATCTATGTCCACCATGTCTCGATGCTAGGCCGACGCTGCGTCCGTAGGCTCGGAAGCGAGGTCAGGGGAGCTGTTTTCCCTGGCCCGCCGCAAGCCCGGTCAAGACCTCGGCGAGCTGTGGCAAGGCGTACGGCGCGCTCAGTGGACCGAAATTGTCGACAAAGGCATTCGAGAGCAGAAGTTCGACCGGCGCATAGGCTCGCGCCTTCACCGCGGGGAGGTTCTGGAAAACTGCGAAGTTCTCCAACCTCGTCGTCGCTTCCTGATCAGAAGCGAGGCTGAGCAAGATGTCTGCGGGTGCGAGTACCTCCGCCTGCTCCATCGACAGCGCAGTCATCTGCTCGGCGTTGTATCCGCGATAGTTGAGTCCGAGTTCGCGCAGCAGAACCCCGGGCGCACTGGCATCCCCCTGCACATACAACTGATCGCCGTACATCGAGCCGATCATGATCGTCTTGCCACCCAAGCCATTCAGCGAAGCGGCGGTGTCGGAGATCAGGGCGTCGGTCCTGGCGATCGCTGCAGCAGCGGCCTCGTCGACAAAAGCGGCCTGCCCGACCGTGGCGACGCCGTCACGCCACGAGGTGGTCCAGTCCAGCGCGATGACCGGCGCGATCTGGCTGAGCCTCTCGGCTGCCGGTTCGAGATAGGTCTTCATTCCGATGATGAGATCCGGTGAGTAGCGCGCGATGATTTCCGGGCTGATTTCGCCTGTGGTGTCGAAGCTTTCGAGATCGGCTATTCCAGCGGTGCTCTGCCAAGGCAGTGCACCGCGGTCCCACGCACCCGTATTGCCGTAGGCGACTGGGTGAACGCCGAGAGAGAGCAGGAATTCGAGATCCGTGAAATCGCTGGCAACAACGATCCTTTCCGGCTTCCCCGAGATCGTGGTGGTGCCGAGCGCATTGATCACCTCGCGTCGTTCGCCGGCATCAGCGGCATCTGACGTAGTCGAACAACCCGCAAGGATGGCGGCCGCTGCCACTGCGCCGACGCCGAAGAACCCACGGCGACTGAGCTGGTCCACCAGTTCAGACGTCGYGGACTCACAAATCGTTCCGTACATGTATGCACTCTCCTTCTCGGCGACTGCTGCGCGCGCCGAGGGCACAGCGAATGAGAGGTTAGCCCACCCTCATCTTCCATAGGGTTCCTACGTTTGCGATTCCGAGAGATCGGAGCGACAACTATGGACCGTTCTCGAGCGGACAAGTACATTCTCGCTGATCTATCACCGCAGGCAGTTGGGCGAGCCACCAGTCCCTGCCTTCGGTGATCGGGTCGGTCCAGCGGCGAAAATCAGTCGAAGATCAGTTGCCATTCCCTCCTCGAAAGCTTCCGAATTACCGTCTTTTGCACGTCGCCCACCGTTCGACTTGCGCGGCGTGGGAGGATAGACACATCGAGATCGGGACTTCGATGTGAGGGCCCGGATCGAGTTTGTAGGGAGTATCGGTATGGCACAGGGCATCGTGAAGTGGTTCAACGGCGAAAAGGGCTTTGGTTTCATCGCTCCCGACGACGGAACACCGGACGTGTTCGTTCATTACTCTGAAATCTCGGGCAACGGCTACAAGTCGCTCGACGAGAACCAGCGTGTGGAGTTCGAGGTTGGCCAGGGCCAGAAGGGTCCTCAGGCCACCAATGTGCGCGCTGTCTAATCAGTGACACAAGAAGAGGGCCGCACCCGCAAGGGTGCGGCCCTCTTCTGCATCAGATTCACCCCTGAATCACTGATCCTGAATGACGGCCAACGCTCCCACGATATTCGACTCCGCAACCGACTTCGAGATTCCGAGATCAGCCAGAACACCTGATCCGTCTTCGAGTTCGAGCAGCGCGAGCAGGATGTGCTCGGTTCCGATGTAGTTGTGGCCCAGGCGAAGAGCCTCACGGAATGTCAGTTCCAGGACCTTGCGCGCGCGAGCGTCGTACGGAATAAGTTCTGGCAGTTCGGAAGTCGGAGCCGGGAGTACAACGGCCACTGCAGCTCGGACGGACCCGAGCTCCACCCCCTGCGCCACTATCGCCTTCGCAGCCAACCCGGCAGGCTCCTCGACAAGCCCCAGGAGCAGGTGCTCGGGCTGGATCTCTGCGTTACCGGCAGCGCGGGCTTCGTTCTGCGAGGCCATGACGACGTTCTTCGCCCGGGGAGTGAACCGGTTGAACCCTTCGTTCGGATCCATCGGCTTCTGATCACTCGGCGCCTTGGGAACAAAACGCTTCTGCGCAGCCTGCTTCGACACACCCATGCTCGCACCGATCTCCGTCCACGACGCTCCCGACCTGCGCGCCTGGTCGACGAAGTGGCCGATCAGGTGATCTGCAACTTCACCGAGATGATCAGCGGCGATCACGGCGTCGGACAGTTGGTCGAGCGCGTCGGTGTGCACCTTCTTGATCGCGTCGATGAGGTCGTCGAGTCGAACCTTGTTGGTCATTTCCACTGGTTTACTCATGCGTCAACCATAGGTTGACGCAATCGAAAACGTCAACCCTGGGTTGACGATCGTTTTCGCCGCCCAGCGATTAGCCGGAAAAGAACTCGCGCAGAGCCGGGACGATAGCGTCGTCGGCAACGCCGTGACCCTGACCGGGGATCTCCAAAGTCTTTGTCCCCGAGACTTTTGCAGCGATTCGCGTCGCCGAAGAAGGCGCCCACTGACCACTGTCACCGCCGTACATGACCAATGTAGGGACGGCAATGGAGGCAAGCCAGTCGAGCGACTGACAGCCGTGATCACACACGGCGACGTCGTAAGGCAAGGTGTGCGCAATGGCGCACATGTCGGGCCAATCGGCACTCCGCTTGATCTCGTCGACCATCTCCGGGGATGCACCGGTCAGATCCAGAAAACGCGTCACAGCACCTTCCCTGTCGCCGGCCGCGATCAACCGCTCCAGGTCACTTTGGGCAGTCTCGTCACGCTGGTCGTCGTCCATGTACGGCGCCTCGTAGACGGCGAGCTTACGCATCGGAACGGCCTGCGCAGCGGCTTCCAAAGCCAGCGCAGCACCCGACGACAATCCGTAGACCAGCGGCATTTCACCGGTGGCAGCGACGACCGCCCGCAAGTCCTCCACCTCGGCGTCGATCGAGAACGCACGACTGTCACCGCTGTCCCCGCGTCCGCGCCTGTCGTACGAGTACACCGTGAAGTCCGCCGCCAACGCAGTAGCGAGAGAATCGAACCATCCTCGATCGCAGAACGCTCCGGCAACCAGAACCACTGCTGGTCCGGCACCGGAGCGTTCGTATGCGATGGTCGTGCCGTCGCGGGATTGCACTACCGCTGGGGATTGCTCTGTTTGCACGTCGATCTCCTCAGGTTTGGTCAATGCCTACCTGATTAGACCGCCCGCGTTACCGAAACTCATCGGTCCGGTCGGCAGAGGCTTCAGCTGATCTTGTTGTACAGGGCATCCCAACCCTGTGCCACGTATGAAATCGTGTAGATCGAACCGTAGAACGTGGAGCCACCCAGACTGGTGACGTTGCCAGCCTGCACTGCCGGGAGTCGCTGCCACAGCTTGCTCGCCACCAATGCCTGGTACGCGGCACTGTCCTCGTTTTCGGTGATCATGAAGCCGTCGACGCCGGCCAGCACATCGAGGCCTTCGAGGCTGACGCCGCCCTCGGGATCGAGGCCCTCCGAGGTGGCAGTTTTGCCACCGATGTCGCCGAGCGTCATGTCGCTGGGCTTGTCGCCCTTCTCGGACGTACGGATGCTCGTGACGTACAGCGTGTTCGTGTCTGGCATGAACGAGACACTGGCAACGGTTTTGGACGCAATCTTCTCGGCATGACGACTGCGGATGTCGGAAATCAGATTGTCGTAGTCGAGCGTCAATCGATCGAGTGTGGCCGTTCGACCGAGCCAGCCCGACAACCGCGAGAGGTTTGTACGCCAGTCGTCGGTGAACTCGGTCGTCAGAACCGGTGCGATGGTGGACATCTCGGCGACCGGCCACCACTCGCTCTCGTAGTTGAGGCACACGATCAGGTCGGGCTCGAGCGCCAAGATCTGTTCGCGGTTGGGGATCTCCGACAGGAACGGCACCGACGAATCGATAGGCACCCACGGTGTCGCCTGGGCGTACGTGTAGCCGACGAGCGGAAGTTCCAGAGCTACAGCAGGTTCCAGATCGAGCCGCGAGTCGATCGCGACAACCCTCTTCGGATTGACGGGAATGTCGTAGGTACCGAGAGGTGTCGTCACAGAACGCATTTCGGTTTCACCCGAACTGCTCCCGCTGTCACCGCAGGCCGCCAGGAACGCGCCCAGTCCGGCGATCCCGGCACCGAAGCCGAACTGCCGACGTGTGAGGTCCGAAACGAGGCGGTTGTCGGAGTAGCCCTCGGGAAGCAAGAGCGTGGATTGAGCGGGCATGCGTGTCGAACCTCCAGAAGAAATGAATCATCCACTGTTGCGAGCGGATAAGGATGCCCTAACAGCGTACGCAGGGAGGGTCGTCGCGATCGGCCCAGAAATAGTCGAATCAGGCCAATTCGCACCCCTTACTTGTCGAGTTTGCGCATCTCGACGAAGTAGACCGCACTGAACGCGAGGTAGGTGCCGACGATTCCGAGGACCGAGATGATCAGGACGAGAGCGAGAAACATAGCCATGATGGTCTCCACTGACACGGGTTGTTCACGATGTCGATCGAGAGAAAATGGCTTCGAACTGCGGCGCTGCGACTCGAAGCGGGGCCGAAACTTTCGGTTACGCACATCACGCTAGCCCCAGGCGTCTCGAGTTTCGATGAACTCGAGGTGAACTCTCCTACGGCTACGTCACACTTTTCTGTCGGACAGTCAGTTCGGTCCGAGCACCTGTCCGGACCATTCGACCAAGGGCGTCAGTGCGCGCCACGCTGTGCGAACTTCCTTCAATGTCCTGGCGCTGTCCAGCCACGACGGGCTTGGGTAACTACGACCAGCAGTCAGCGACTTGTGACGCAGCAATTCGATCCGCGGGTGGTCGACCGTGTATCCGCGAGGTGCCGTCTTGAGCTTGTCGCCGCCGATCGTGAATCCGGCCTTCTCGACGGAGGCCAAGATCTTCTCGAGCTCCGGCCCTCGAACGTCGTCGTCGACAGCCGCACGATAACGCGCGATGGTCTCCGAACTGCTGGCGTAGAAACCACCGGCCACCATCAACCCTGCCGCGTCGATCTGCACGTAGTAGCCACAGCTCTCGGCGAGACCGACGAACGCTCCCTGGTGCGTCTTGTACGGGATCTTGTCCTTCGAGAATCGAACGTCACGATATGGCCGAAAGAGCTTGGCCGTGCCGAATTCGTCCTCCAACGCCGCGGTCAACGACGCCATCGGACGACGAACCACTTCGTCGTACGTCTCCTTGTGCGCTGCCCACCAGGTTTTGCTGTTGTCGGCCTCCAGGTCTTCGTAGAAGTCGAGTGCAGCAACGGGTATGCCAGTGAACGCAGCCATGGCGTAAGCCTAGCTGCCTGTACGGCTTTGGACCGCCTGCCCTGCGACGATGCCCGAATCGGTGGGAATCCGTAGACTGCATGGGGATGATTTCCGAAATACAAGCATGGGAACTGACCGACACCAACCGAGACTGGCTGATTCACCGACCCGTCGAGATCGCGATCTACGTGGCGCTCGCAGTCGTTCTGCGCTTCGCACTGCACCGCGGGATCGATCGAATGTCGAAGCCTCGCAAGTCTCCGAACGCCAAGGTGAACGAGCGCCGATCGCAGCGAGCCCGGACCATCGGTTCGGTACTCAAATCGACGGTGTCCATCGTCATCCTCGTCTGGTGTGTGCTGCAGATCCTCGGCATCCTCGGGATCAACGTCGCGCCGTTCATCGCATCCGCCGGCGTCATCGGTCTTGCCATCGGTTTCGGTGCACAAAACCTGGTGCGTGACTTCCTCTCCGGCATCTTCATGTTGCTGGAAGATCAGTACGGTGTCGGCGACGTCGTCGATCTCGGCGACGCGGTCGGCACCGTCGAAACAGTGGGCCTGCGTGTCACCACGATTCGAGATGCCAACGGCACCTTGTGGTACTGCCGCAATGGCGAAATCCTGCGAGTGGGCAACATGAGTCAGGGTTACGCCACTGCAGTTCTTGATCTCCCGATCGCCCACAACGCGAACGTGCACAAAGCGTGCGAGGTGGCGACGCGAGCTGTCCTCGAGGCGGCGGAGTCCGAACCGATCAGGGCGGACATGATCGACAAACCGGAGATGCTGGGAGTCAATTCGGTTACTGCCGAGGCAATTACCATTCGAGTGACGGCGCAGGTCAAGCCTGGGCGCCAGTGGGCAGTCCAGCGCGCATTTGCACGCTCGGCGCTGACTGCGTTCGAAGAGCAGGGAATCGAGGCACCGTACCTGCCTGTTCTGCGGTGACGGTTGGGACGGAAGCGTCTGCCCTTTTCATCAACTACGCGAGCCCCCGGCGGGGTCGATACCGCCAGGGGCTCGCCGGTCTCTGAAGCGTGCTTCAGACGGTGGAGGTCGAGACCTCCCGGTTTGCCGAGGTGTTACCGAAAACCCTGTGCAGGAACATCGTCAGCGCAATCGCTGCGACGATGCCGATCAGCGGCGGGATTCCCACTTCGAACTCACCGGAAAGCCATGCGAGGAACGCTGCGACGGCATAGACGGCGAGGTTTCGCCAGTGGACCGGCTGCGGGGTGTAACTCTCGGGAATGCCGCGCCGCCAGCGGCACAGGAAGTCCGCGATGATCACACCGCCCAATGGCGGGATGAACGTTCCGAGAAGGCTCAGGTAGTCGACTAGATGGTTGTGCACACCGGTCAGGGCGAGTGCCGTTCCGATCACACATCCACCGATGACGAACGGGGTCTTGCGGGGCTTTCTGAACAGTTCGGCACCGGCCACCCCGAAGGCGTAAGCGGTGTCGGCGTTGCTCTTCCAGAGATTCCCGAAAAGCAAGACCAGGCCCCAGCCGACAAGCCCGAGGTTGTAGAGAATCAGCACGAAGTCACCCTCGTGGAACGTGATGGCTCCGATGGCACCGAACAGGATCATCAATCCGTTTCCGAGCAGGAACCCGATAACGCAGGCCCACACCGCTTGTGATCCGGAACGGGCAAACCTGGTCCAGTTGGGCGCTTGCGTTCCCGCCGATACAAATGTGCCGACCACAGTGGTGATTGCGAGCGCGATCGTCATGGTCGTCTGTGGTTGAACCGAGACCAGGCCGGAGAATCCACCGACTTCCTCGAGGGACCGGAACACGACCCAGCAGGCCAACGCCAGGATCAAGGGCGTCGAGACGAGCGAGACCCAATACATTCCGCGGTAGCCGTAGCAGGCGGTGATGCACATCAAGATGCTCGCCGCGATCATCACCGACGCCCGCGCGAGATAGGAATCCCAGCCCAATGCCTGCGCGGTGAGATCGCCGATCGTGCCGATGATGACTCCGTACCAGCCGATCTGGGTACCGCCCAGCAGGATCGAAGCGAGCTTGGACCCGCGAGTGCCGAAACTGTAGCGCGCCATCACAACTGTCGTCAGCCCGGTTCGAGCTCCGACGAACCCCATCATGGCGACGTACACCCCCAAGATGGCGGATCCGGCGGCGATCACCACCATCAGTTTCCAGAACGAGAACGCGGTACCGAGCGCTGCTCCGGCCAACATCGTCGGTGTGAAGATGGTGAACCCCAACAACACCACCGCGAGCGAGAAGAACGGCTTTCGTGCATGAAGCGGAACCGGACTAACGGGATAGTCCGGATCGATCGGGTGGCCTGTGCTCTCCGAATCGCCTGCGACCGTGGCAGGTTCGACGGCGCTGCTCATACAACTTCGCCGATGTCTTCGAGCCACAGGCTCGGGCGCTCGGCCAGCATGCGGTCCATCAGTGCCACACACTCCGCGTCGTCGACGACGTCGACCTGAATTCCGCTGCTGCGCAACCATTCTTCCGACGCCTCGAAGGAACGATTTTCGCCGACTACGATTCGAGGGATCTCGTACAGGCGCGCCGTTCCGGCGCACATGAAGCACGGTGACAAAGTCGTGTAGAGGACACACTCGCGATACACCGAGGCCGGCAGTCGTCCGGCGCGCTCGATGCAGTCGGTCTCTCCATGACGGATGGCGCTGTTCATCTGAACCCGGCGGTTGCGTCCGACTGCGAGGACCTCGCCGCGGTGAATCAGCGCCGCGCCGATCGGCA
Organism: Rhodococcus sp. P4_F3_2; assembly: GCF_056401335.1. Classification (NCBI taxonomy): domain Bacteria; kingdom Bacillati; phylum Actinomycetota; class Actinomycetes; order Mycobacteriales; family Nocardiaceae; genus Rhodococcus; species Rhodococcus sp. P4_F3_2. The sequence goes on along the minus strand of NZ_JBFUJN010000013.1, from coordinate 148,243 downwards.
CGCCGCCCTCCTCCCAACCGATCTTCGCCTGTTCGATCGCAAGTCCGAGAAAATACTCATCGGTGTGTGCCGGGTGGTTCATGTGCGCTCCTGGAGTCTGACCAAAATCGTCGATTGTGGCTCGTGTCACAATCCGACCACGGTGGTAACAGCCCGACAAGGGACAACCTGTCAGTTCGGCAGAACTAGCTCTATGACGAAGTGCCCCCTCGGCGGACGATATAGAAATGCTCCCGACTCTGCGACAAGTTCTTGCGATGCCCTCGTTCAAGGCCGCCGCAATCGAGGTGCTCGCGGGCGACGTCGATACCGCGGTGGTCCGCTGGGTCCATTCGTCCGAGGTGTACGAGATGGGTGGGCTGCTGTCCGGAGGTGAGGTCCTCCTGACCACGGGCCTCGGTCTGCACGGGCGATCTCCCGAGCAGCTCACCGCCTACATCGACCAGTTGGCGGACGCGGGATGCGTCGCGCTCGCGATGGAGGTCGGCCGCTCGTTCCTCACGGCCCCTCCCGAACTCGTCGAAGCATCGCGCCGACGCGGGCTCGCGTTCTTGGCCCTGCACGCAGTAGTGCCCTTCGAGCGGATGGTCGAAGACTTTCACGACCTCATGCTCCGCCGCACTCTCGGTTCGGCACAGGCGGGCGAGCCTGTCTGGCAAGAACTTCTGAGTCTCGTGGTGGCAGGCCAGGGTATGACCGCGCTGCTCGACAAGGTGTCACGACTCGCGGGGTGCGGCGTCGATCTCCTCGACGCGGATGGCAGAACCGTCGAGCGCAGCACAACCGGCGCAGAGCGATCCGAGACCGAACGCACGATCCACGACGTACGCGGTCCGACGAACTCACTCGGTCGACTTGTCCTGTGCGGGCCCGCAACTACACGCCGAACCGCCGTCGCAAACTGCGCCGCCGTCGCGGTGGCTCTGGAACTCGGCCGTCACGGCGATCTCGGCCCAAGACAGTCACTCGCCCAATCGGTGATCACCGACGTGGTGGGCGGTGTGCTCACATCGCACGGCGACTTGTCCGAACGACTGACAGCGGCCGGGTGGACGCCATTGTCGGAGGGGCACCACGTCCTCGTCGCCGCTGTCGACATCGATCGGCAAACGCCGGTTCGAGAGCTCGCTGACCAAGTACGCGACGCCGTGCGGGCCGTGCTCGGCTCCTGTGTCGTCGGGACTGCGGCCAATCACGTCATCGTGCTCGCGCATGGGTGGGCGTCCGCATCCCCCGCTCGAGTGCGGACTGCGTTCACCGAAGCCGACGAGCTGCTACGCCGCGGGCCGGGCGGTTCCGCGGTACGCACGCTCGGAGTGGCGACGCCGGTCGAGGATCTGTCGGGCGTCGGGGCGGCGGTCGCGCAAGCTCGCGAAGTCGTCCAGATCGCGCGGCGTTTCGGCACCCGGACCGGAGTGATCCTCGCGAGGGACGTCGGCGTCCAACGACTGCTCGCCGCCGGCACGACACCCGCTTCCTTGTCCTCGTTCGTCACGGAGCAACTCGGTTCGCTGATCGCTTACGACACAGCACATTCCGCCGATCTCGTCCGGACACTCGACGCGTACCTCGCACACCGGGGCGGCAAGGCGAGAACCGCGGATTTCCTCGGCATTCGGCGCCAGTCGCTCTATGCACGGCTCACTCGTATCGAGAAGCTGATGGGAGTTTCCCTCGACGATCCGGCGCAGGTGGTGTGTCTCGGGCTTGCACTGACCGCATGGCGCATGCGTACCGGCCTTGACCCACAAGCTGCGTTCGAGCGTCTCCCCGGGTGAGCGACAACCTCTGCGATGATGAACGAATGACCGGAGCAGCGGAATTGATGATCGAGATCCCTGCCGGCGAGGTGCATCTCAGAGACGATCGCAAAGGCACTGCGTGGACCTCGAAAGTCGAATCATTCCGCCTCGCTCGCCATCTCACCACCAGGGCACTGCTTCACGGAGATTCGGCGGACGATCCGAGCAAACCCGCGGTCGACCTCTCGTGGAAAGACGTCATCGCAACCTGCAACACACTGTCAGTCGCGGACGGTCTGTCGCCCGCGTATCACGACATCGACACCGAGTCTCCCCGGTGGGACCGGGCGGCAACCGGCTACCGACTCGCCACCGAGGCCGAGTGGCAGTACGCGTGCAAAGCCGGCACCTCCGGCTACCGCTACGGCGAAATCGACGAGATTGCCTGGTACAGCGACAATTCAGAAGGACGAGCACATGACGTCGGGATGAAGGCACCCAACAACTGGGGCCTGTACGACATGATCGGCAATGTCTGGGAATGGTGCTGGGATCTCTACGACCCCGAGGTTTACGGCACGTACCGGATCTTCCGCGGCGGCAGTTGGGCCGAAAGTGAGCGCGGTTGCGGCGCTACCGTACGGAGGCGAAGCCACCCGACGTTTGCTATCGATGACTTGGGATTTCGCCTAGCTCAGACGATCTGAGGGCAGACGGCCGAGGACTTCGAGCACAGCCTCGATCTCTTCTCGACTGCGCAGCCGAACTATCGGCAACGACGGCACATCGACAAGGACCGTGGCCATACGCCCGACGTTGCGTCCGTCGCTTCGCCAGGCCCAGCGCACCACATGATCCGGATCGAACAGAATGGTGTGCAGTGGCGGCTCCATGTTGCGATTCCACAACACCTCTCGCTGCAATCGCCGACGCACGGTTCGTGTGATCACCTGGCGCATCACCGTCCGCCGAGGCAGATCCAACCACAGCATCAGGTCCGCACGCTCGGCCAGAAGCTCACGCACCGCGCCGTACTGCCACTCGGTCACCCAGGCCGGCTCGCTGGAAAAGCGTCGTACTTCGGTTTCGAAACTCTCGAGCGGAACCCAGTCGGGCCCGTGGAACAGCGAGTCCAACTCAGTGTGTTCGATCCCGAGAAGCTGCCCGATTCGACCGGCGAGAGTCGTCTTTCCGGCGCCCGAGGTCCCCGCGACAAGGATCTTCTGCGGACGAGTCGTCAGCGAGGCGGGGTCTACGAAAGGCACCGATACACACTAGGTGCCTTACACTTCGCAGTCCACCCATTCGATGTAACCGGTGCCGTTGATCGACGCACCGTCGAAACTCCCCCGGTAGGTGTACGCGCCGACGTATCCCTTACCGTGACCATAGCGCCACTCCGAGTCGATCTCGGCCTCGAACTCGACAATCGCCCTGCCGTAATCGCGTACCTGCCAACGCAGTACGCGCGGCACACGCATCTCACGTCCCCGTGGGTCGACATGCAATGCGTCAGCGTATTCGAGTACGTCGAACACCACATCGTCGAAGACTCTTGCGCTGCCGTCCACCGTCCGAATGTAGGCGAGCTTGCACGCCGTAACCCCTGATGCTCGAACATCGGTGAGCAACAATTGATGCCGGTCGTCGAGCTGAACGATCTGGTAGGTGAAGAAATCGGCCGGGAGCTTCCACGACTCGGGAAGGGCGCGGCGAGTCAACGATTGCGGTGTCATGCACCGCGCGTATTCGACGGTGCACGGAGCCGAAATACTCACCGGGCCATCCGGACTCGAGATCGTTCCGGAACACTGCGCCAGCAGACTGACGTGGTCGTAGACGGGATTGCGCACGAACCACGACGCTTGATCTGATGCCACGATCTCGAGATCGACGTCGAAAGAGTCGTATCGTCCGGTGACACGGAACTTCGGATAGCTGTTGTCGATGATCAGGTTGTCACCGAAGGCGATTCGCGAACCATCTTCTTCGAACGCACACTCATCGGCCGCGTCGTACGCCCGATAGAAGCGATGCCCCGGCGCTGCGGTAGAACTCAGCACGGTTGCGGTGTTTCGCGCGTCGGGTGCAGCGAGATAGTCGTTGTCGAACACCACCGTCCCGGTTGCACCGATCAACGTCATGATGTTGAGGTAACGGAAAGGCCCTGGCAGCCGGGGAACGAAGATCCCGTAGTGCGTCCACGCGAACTTCCGCGAAGCCAGGTGCGGACGCATCATGTCGGGCCGATCGAACGGGCGTACCGATTCCGCCATTCGCTTGTCGATCAGCGGTAGCGCGCCGTCCAGCAAGGCCCGAACCGCGGGTCGCCACAATCGGCGCGAGCGGGTGGCTGGAACAGGGTCGGAACGATCAACGGTTTGTCCGGTCACGCCCCTAAGTTAATGTAACCAGCCGTAACAAACAAGTGTCGAAGTTTCCTCGACGACCTCACACCCTGAACACCCGCGCCCTGCCCACGGGGCGAATAACATGTGAGAATCCGCGTACCGGAACCGGTCGCAGAGAGGGCGCAACAATGCAGCACGAAGAGTCGTCGTTCACCGGAGTAGCCGGCACCAAGATCGTCTACGACGTGTGGACACCGGACCGCGAACCCACCGGGGTTCTTGTCCTGTGCCACGGACTCGGCGAACACGCGAGGCGCTACGACCATGTTGCTGCGCGGCTCGGGGAACTCGGGCTCATCGTGTACGCACCCGACCATCGCGGACACGGGCGCTCTGGCGGCAAGCGCGTTCACCTGAAGGAATTCTCCGACTTCACCGACGACGTCCACACGTTGTTCTCGATCGTGACGGCGGCACATCCCGGCAAGGACAAGTTCCTGCTCGGCCACAGCATGGGAGGCGCAATCGCACTTTCTTATGCCCTCGACCATCAGGCCGATCTCAAAGCACTCGCCCTGTCCGGACCTGCTGTGATCATCGCAACCGGCACTCCGAAGATCGTGATGCAGCTGGGCAAGATCGTCGGCAAGTACCTCCCCGACGTGCCTGTCGAGAACCTGGAAGCGGCTGCCGTATCGCGTGATCAGAAGGTTGTCGACAAGTACAACGCCGACCCGCTGGTTCACCACGGCAAGGTTCCTGCCGGAATTGCGCGCGGCATGATCACCGCCGCGGAAGGCTTCCCGGCGCGCCTGCCATCGCTCACCATTCCCGTACTGCTTCAACACGGCTCGGACGACCGATTGACGGACCCCGCCGGCAGCAAGCTCGTAGCAGAGTTGGCCGGTTCTTCGGACGTCACCTTGAAGGTGTACGACGGCTTGTATCACGAGATCTTCAATGAGCCTGAGCAGGAAGAGGTTCTGAACGATCTGATCGAGTGGCTGCGCCCGCGGGTCACCGGAGCATAATCATGTCGACGTGCGGGATCCTGCTGGCTGCCGGGGCCGGATCCCGCATGGGCAAACCGAAAGCTCTCGTTACGGGCACGGACGGCCAGCCTTGGCTTCGCCACGGGGTGGCGACGCTGCAGTCCGCCGGACTCTCACCGGTCATCGTGGTTCTCGGCGCACAGGCCGAGGACGCCGTCGAACTGCTGCCCACCACCGATGTCATTGTGGTGAAATCGGATTGGGAACGGGGAATGAGCGCATCACTACGCTGCGGACTCGAGGCAGCCATGCAGATCGAGGGTGCCGAGGCGGCAGCGATCTCCCTGGTCGATGTCCCGGACCTGAACACCGACACCGTGACGCGAATCGCGGGTCAAGACATCCCATCACGAAACATACTGCGAAGAGCTGTCTTTCACGGAAGGCCCGGCCATCCTGTCCTGATCGGACGCGACCATTGGCCGACGCTTGCAGAGTCACTCACCGGGGACGGCGGCGCCAACACCTATCTACGCGAACACGGCGTGGAGTTGGTGGAGTGCAGCGACCTCAGCAGCGGCGTCGACGTCGACTACCCCGAAGCCTGATCGCACTGTCACAATCCTCCCAGGTGGTGGGTGTCCGAATTCGGTGTAAAGATGATCCGATGAAACGTACCGTCGCCGCCCTGCTCGACATCGAGATCGACGAGGCGACCAACCTGGAGTTCAAGATCGCGGTGACGCGCGCGCCGGGTGTCGAACTGCTGGAAACGATGTCGTTCGTCCATGACGGCAATCCGATCGAACCCCGTGAGGTCATCGCCGAACACGGCACCCGGATTCACCTACTCGACTGCGCCCCAGGCAAACTGATCGTCAGCTACGACGCAACCGTCATCGGCCGCGCAGAACCGGCGTCGGTCGGCGACTACGACGTGTCGAAATATCTGCGCCCCAGTCGCTATGCCGAGGCCGACAAGTTCTTCGGTTTTGTCGCCGGGCAATTCGATCTCGCCACTCCCCCGGCCGAACTCCTCCTCGAAGTCACGCGCTGGGTGAGTACACATTTGAGTTATGTCCCGGGCACCAGCCGTGGCACCGACAGTGCGGTAGACACCTTGCTGGCCGGCGCCGGAGTGTGCCGCGACTACTCGCACCTGACCATCTCGCTGCTACGCGCGGTGGGGATTCCCGCTCGCCTGGTGGCCGTCTACGCGCCGGGCTGCGATCCGATGGATTTTCACGCCGTCGTCGAAGCCAGTATCGACAACGTGTGGCGCGTTGTCGACGCAACGCAATTGGCGCCGCGCAGCAATCTTGTGCGGATCTCGACCGGGCGAGACGCCGCGGATACCGCCTTCCTCGACAACCACGGCGGTTCGATCACGTTGCATGCCTCGGAAGTTCGCGCAGTCGTCGAGGGCGTTCTCGACAACGACGACTACGCAACACTCACGTCGATCGGCTGACAAACACCTCAGGCGCTGATCTGGTTCTGCGAGGCCATCGTTCGCTCGAGGAACTTGACTGTGAGATCAACGATCGCCTTACCCTCCCGAAGAGCTTTGCCGATCACCGGGAAAGCATGGATCTGCCCACTCCAGATGTGCGTTTCGACGGCTTGTCCTGCCTTGATCAGGTTTTCGGTCATGATCTCGACGTCCGGACGCATCAGTTCGTATTCGGCGGACACCAGGAACGACGGCGGAATCAGACTGGCGTCGGCGTTGATCGGAGACTGCGCACCAGGAATCTCGTCCGGACCCTCCAGCCACCGGTCCTTGAGCTTTTCGACCTGTGACATCGGCAGGTAGGCATCGCGTTTCATGAAATCGGGATCGTGGTCCTCGAGGTTCACGTTGAGAAGAGGGGAATATCCCACCACGGCAGCGGGCCGCGTGATTCCGCGCAGTGCGGCAATTTCGGCGACCTTCATGGCCAGGTAACCGCCCGCCGAATCACCGGCAAGCACAATCTTGTTCGGGTCTTCCGCTGTCTCGAGCAACGCGGTGTACGCGGCCATCGCATCCTTGACGGAGGTGCCGATGGAACCTTCCGGCAGCTGACGGTAGCGCACGGAGATCACCGGCACTCCGGCCTTCGCCGAGAGCAAACCGCACAGCGCGCGGTGCGTTGCCAGACCGCAGAAGACGAACCCACCGCCGTGGAAGTAGAGGATCGTGGCGCCGGCCAACTCGCCCTGCGCTTTGCGTGGATGCTGCACCTTCTCGCTTGGCACACCACCAAGCGTGAAAGGCTCGATGTCGAGGTTCTTCGGCTTCGGCAGTTTGTCCGCCATCGCGTCGAGTCGCTCGAGTTGGCGGATGCCGCGTTCGGTGGTCGGCCAGAGGGTGAACATCGGCTTCACGAACGTCCTGGTCAGACAGAAGATAACCCGCGCTCGCGGACTCACATTCCAATGCCATACCGTCGAATCTCGCGTCCGCATAGCGTCCTCCCAGGTCAAGACGTTTTGTGCATGTGAGTTACACATACTTGTCGACTGCTGTTGTGAACGATAACTGACGCTGCGTCAAAACGACACGACGGGTAGGCATGAATTACTCGAGTATGTGCAAGTTCGGCTCGCAATCACGGCCGGGAGAGATACGCGGAGAGTCCGCGGTGCCCGCCAACTATCATCGCTTCATGATTCCACTCGAATACCGGCTTCGCGATCTTCGAGGCCAGACCGAGCGCTCCGAACACCGCTACTTGTTGCCGAAAGTCGGCGACGCAGCCAGATTCAGCGGGGCGTACCACCCAGCTACTCCACCCGGTCATTGCGCCGGAGAGGCGCACTTGCAGATGGCGGGCAACGGGGTCTTCGACCTCGCGTCGCCCGAAGACGAGCAGCGTCAGAGGGACAGCGCTGCGGATGGCCATGGAGCCCGAGTGCTCGTCGGTCGCCCGGACTCGGCGTATCTGAGGCCACCATTGCGAATACCGCTCGGCGTCCGCGAGAACGGCGTAGACGCGGTCGGCAGAGGCCGGGAGCGTCCAGACGCTGTGGAAGTCGAAGTCGGTCACCATCAGGCCGTCTGAGTAGCAGCAGTCACCCATGCACCGTAACCCGAACCTCGGGTGCTTACACGCCTGGCTTGCTCAGTATTCGAATGTTTCCACCCGTCGCAGGATCTCCTCCGCGATCTTGGCGGGACTACCGCCCACGTCGACGACGATGGCCTGCTCGTCCGGGTCGACGGCCTCGAGCGTCGAGATCTGGGAGTCGAGGAGCGAGGCGGGCATGTAGTGATCGAGGCGCGCGGTCAATCGCTGGCCGATCTGATCCCGCGAACCGGCGAGGTGCACGAACACGACGTGCTCACCGCGAAGCACGTCGCGGTAGCTGCGCTTGAGTGCCGAACACGTGACGATGCCCGGCTGACCGGCGTCGGTATGGCTCTTGATCCAGACGGCGATCTTGTCGAGCCAGGGCCAGCGATCGTCGTCGTTCAACGGATGCCCGGTCGCCATCTTGTCGATGTTCGCCTGCGGGTGCAGATCGTCGCCTTCTTGAAGGTCCCAACCCATCGCTCCGGCGAGCATGCCGCCGACCGTCGACTTTCCCGAACCCGAGACACCCATCAGGACGAGCACGGGATACTGCTTCTGCTGTGCCGCTTCGCTGTTCATGTGCTCGCCTACCTAGATGAATGCGCTCAACACGAGCACTCCGGCCAGACCCGATACCGAGATGATGCATTCCATCACGGTCCAGGTCTTGAGGTTCTGTACCACGCTGACGCCCAGATACTCCTTCACCAACCAGAATCCGGCGTCGTTGACGTGCGAGAGGAAGAGCGAGCCTGCACCGATCGCCAAGACCATCAGCGAGACATGTGCGGACGAGAGGTCTGCCGCAACCGGAGCGAGGATGCCCGACGCCGTCACCGTTGCCACCGTCGCCGAACCCGTTGCGACGCGGATCAATACCGCCACCAGCCAGGCCAGGAACAGCACGGGAAGGCTGCTGCCCTTGATCGCGTCGGCGATCACTCCGGCGATACCGGTGTCGATCAGGACCTGCTTGAAACCGCCACCGGCGCCGACGATCAACAAGATGCCTGCGATGGGAGGTAGGGAACTCTCGAGCGACTTCGAGATGGCCTTGCGGTCCATTCCGCCGCCGCGACCCAGCAGCACCATTCCAACCAGAACCGCGAGACCCAAAGCCACAACGGGTGTTCCGAGGAAGTCGAGGACGGATTTGGGGAGTGCCTCGGAATCGGGTGCGATCACGTCGGCGAATGCCTTGCCCAGCATGAGAACAACCGGGAGGAGGATCGCTGCGAGAGTCGCCGCGAACGAAGGGCGCTGCTGCTTCGCTTCTTCACCTCGATCTTCGCCTGTGACAAAGAGATCCGGAACCTTCACGTCGACCCACCGCGCTGCGTACTTGCTGAAGACCGGACCGGCGAGAACAACAGTGGGGATCGCGACGAGGACACCGAGCGCGAGCGTGAGGCCGAGGTTTGCGTTCAAAGCCGAGACTGCAACCAGCGGCCCGGGGTGCGGGGGAACCAACCCATGCATGGCCGAGAGGCCGGCGAGGGTGGGGATCGCGATGCGCATCAGGGACAATCCGGATCGCCGCGCGACGAGGATGATGACCGGCATCAACAGAACGAGACCGATCTCGAAGAACATCGGCAGACCGATGACCGCGCCGACCAGAGCCATGGTCCACGGGAGTGCCTTGGTGCTGGAGCGGCCGACCAGTGTGTCGACGATTCGGTCGGCACCACCGGAATCGGCGAGGAGTTTGCCGAACATCGCGCCGAAACCGATCAGGATTCCGACGCTTCCCATGGTCGATCCGAAACCGGTGGCGAATGCTGCAACCGACTCTGCCGAACCGAGGCCGGCCGCCAGACCGACACCTACCGCGCCGATGGACAGCGCAAGGAAGGGATGCAGGTCGAGCCAGGTGATCAGCGCGATGATGACCGCGACGCCGGCGACTGCAGCGATGATCAATCGTGCGTCGCTACCAGCGGGGACGACCTCGGCCGCCAGCAATGCTGTGGTGTTCATAGGGACTCCCAGTCCGATGAGTGATTGAGGTCACTGTTCCTTAATTAACCTACAATTTCAAGAGCAGACACTAATTTGTAGTATTTATTCGCCTTGCACCGGGCTTACTCCATACGCATGGGACGATCTACGTATGCCTTCTGTCCCGTTTCAGCAGTTACACGACTCGATGCTGGAACAGCTCGGCCAAGACATAGTCGGTGGCGTTCTCGCCCCGGGAACCACGATCTCCGCCGACGAGGTGGCAACGCGCTACGACGTGTCGCGAACCGTCATCCGCGAAGTTGTCCGCGTTCTCGAATCTCTCGGATTGGCTTCGGTTCGTCGACGCGTCGGAATCACCATCCTGGGCTCCGAACACTGGAACTCGCTCGACCCCAATGTCATCCGCTGGCAACTGGCCGGTCCTGATCGGTTCGAGCAGCTTTCGATCCTGAGTGAACTCCGTTCCGGTATCGAGCCCCTGGCGGCGCGACTGGCCGCAACTCGCGCAACACCCGAGCAGTGCGGCGCGCTGACCGCAGCCGTCATCGGCATGTCAGCTACCTCTCGCGCTGCCGATACCGGTGCCTATCTCGGCCATGACTCCGACTTCCACCGCACCCTGCTCGCCGCCTCCGGTAACCCGATGCTGCGGGCGATGTCGCAGATCGTCGTCGAGATACTCGAAGGCCGCACACGCCACTCCTTGATGCCCCACGAGGCCGACCCCGAAGCGATTCACCTGCACGGAGTGGTCGCATCAGCCATTCAGTCCGGCGACGCCGACGCTGCAGAAACCGCGATGCGCTCGATCGTCGCGGAATCCGCAGAAGCGGTCGAAACAATGCGCGAAAGCCCCGAACCGCCGCCTCATCTGTAAGTCGAGCCACAGACTCGCCGGAATTGGCCCGCAACTGCTCCGCAAGTGGAACGCTTGGCGCCATGACAGCACTCGCTACCCAGAACAGCGCACTCTGATGGCCCGCCCGGTACGCGTCGTCGTCCTCGGTGCCGGATCGTGGGGAACCACGGTGGCCGGCCTCGCTGCCCGCAACACTCCCACCCTGCTGTGGGCACGAAATTCCGAAGCGGCCGACGAGATCAATTCGCAACGGACCAACTCCAAATACCTTGGTGAGCGCAAACTTCCCAAGGGACTCAAGGCAACCTCGGATCTGGTCGAAGCCGCTCGTGAAGCGGACGTACTCGTATGTGGGGTGCCTTCGCACGCCGTTCGCGCCACCCTCGCCGAGATCGCCAACGAGGTTCGGGCGTGGGTCCCGGTGTTGTCACTGTCCAAGGGCCTCGAGCCCGGCACCCGGCAGCGCCCCACCGAAGTGATCGCCGAGTGCCTGCCAGGCCATCCCGTCGGACTGCTCGCGGGCCCCAACATCGCCAAAGAGATCGTCGACGGCATGGCCGCGGCATCGGTCGTGGCCACCCAGGACGATCGCGTCGCCGCCGCGCTGCAACCCCTGTTCGCGTCGTCGGTCTTCCGCGTCTACCGCAACACCGACGTGCTCGGCTGTGAACTCGGCGGCATCCTCAAGAACATCGTTGCCATCGCCTCGGGCATGGCCGACGGCCTGGGAGTCGGGGACAACACTCGTGCGATGGTGCTCGCGCGCGGTCTCGCCGAAATGACCCGACTCGGTGAAGCGATGGGCGCCAACCCGCGCACCTTTGCCGGCTTGACGGGCGTCGGCGATTTGATCGCCACCTGCATGGCTCCGACTTCTCGCAACCGTCGCGTCGGCGAAGCTCTGGCGCAGGGATTGACCGTCGAGGAGGCGGTCGCCAAGCTCGGCCAGGTCGCCGAGGGAGTAAAAACTGCCCCTACCGTCATGGATCTGGCTCGCGAATACGGAGTCGACATGCCGATTGCCGCGGAGGTCGAGGCCGTCATCGGTGGTCGCCAAAGTGCCAGCGACGCATATCGCGGACTTCAGAAGGTTGCCCCGGGCGGCGAGCACGAGGTGGCGTGAGGAAGATCTACAGGTATCTAGCGATTTGGCTAGATACCTGTAGATCGCCCGAGATCACGGAATTGGAGCGTCGACGAAGATATCGATCGCCAACGGTGACTGACCGCCGTACTGCGAGAAGTCCGAAATCCCCGCCTCGCGCAGGACATCGACGTCGAGCACCGTCCGACCGGTATCCGTGCCGGCGGGACGTCCGAGAATCTCGATAGCCGCATCAGCCATGATCTCGGGTGAACGCGAGTGATCGATACTTTCGTCTCCCCCGAGCAGGTTTCCGACGGCCGCCGTGGCGATCATGGTCTCCGGCCACAGACAATTACTCGAAATCGGTGCACCTGAATACTCCGCGGCGATACCCAAGGCCGCCAATGTCATTCCGTATTTGGCCAGCATGTAGCCCGGATGAGCACCCAACCAGTGCGGCGAAAAGTTGAGCGGTGGCGACAGCGTCAATACGTGCGCGTTGGCCGAAACCCGAAGGTACGGAAGGCACGCTCGGGTGAGCGCGAAAGTGCCACGGACGTTGACCTGCTGCATCAGATCGAATCGCTTCATCGCGAGGTCTTCGGTTTTCGAAATGTCGAGGACGCTCGCGTTGTTGACCACGATGTCGATACCACCGAAGTGCTCTACCGCTGCATCGACGGCGTGCGCGATGTCGTCGTCGTTCCTCACGTCACCGACGACGGGAACGGCATGACCCCCAAGCTCGTTCAACTCGTCCACAGCCGTGTGGATTGTTCCGGGCAACCGGGGGTCAGGCGTATCGGTCTTGGCGAGCAACACGACGTTTCCGCCGCGGCGCGCTATCGCACGGGCGATGGCAAGTCCGATGCCACGGCTTCCCCCGGACATGATCGCGGTTCGTCCGCGGAAGTTCTTGTCGTCCAAAACGAATCCTTGTCATCGTCGACGGTCTTCGTCGCTGCGGTTGTGGCCGCGGGAAGTCCCGGCACGACCACTCGTCGACTTCCACGATATGAGCGCCTTCACGCGATGACTACGGCCGCGGAGCATCAATAATCGTTGATCAGTTGTCCCGTCAGGACAACTGATCAATGCGGTCAGCCACCCACCGGGCGCAGGATCCACCATCCGCCGAGCACGAGCACCGCGACGTTCACGAGCAGAAACAAACCGACCCAGACGATCGCGGGTATCGGTGAGAGCCTGGCCAATTGGTCGGCGTCCGAGTCCGGTGCCCCGCCTCGTCGCATTCGCTGCCGTTGAAGCTCCACGACTGGGCGTGGTCCGGCGAAAAGCAGGAAGAGCGTCAAGAAGTAGGCAGCAGCCACCTGCTGCTCCTGGGTCCCCCACCAGACGAGTCCGAACAACACGGCTCCCACCACGGCAAGTGAGAAGACTCCGTAGAGGTTTCGGATCAGAACCATCATCACCGCGATCACGAATACGCCGATCCACAACACCGAGACCGCACGCTGCGCGCCCAACAACCCGGCCGCGCCGAGTCCGAGAATCGACGGTCCGACGTACCCCGCGAACGTCATCAGAATGACGCCGAAGCCGGTCGGTTTGCCCGACGAAATAGCGACACCCGACGTATCCGAATGCAGGCGAAGACCTTTCAACCGTCGACCGACCAGGACGGCGACAATCAGATGAGCGCCCTCGTGTGCGATGGTGACGACGTTACGGGCGATCCGCCACAGGTGTGGTTCGAGAACAATGATCACGGCGATCAACGCGGCCAGTTGAACTACCCACGCCGGTGGGTTGGGACTGAGCGCCGCCACCCGATCCCACGCGGTTTCGAGCGCGTTCACTCCGCTTGTCCGCGCAGGTATCGGCCGAAGTGAGGGACCGTGAATCCGATGGACCCACGTTCTGCCGAATAGATCAGTCCCTTCTTGATCAGTCCATCGCGTGCCGGCGAAAGGGAAGCCGGCTTGCGCCCCAACTCGACGGCGATCTTCGCGGTTGCGACGGGTCCGTCGTCACCGGCGAGATCGGCCATGGCGCGCATGTACTCACGCTCCGCGGGCGTTGCTCGCTCGTACCGTGATCCGAAGAAGCCGACAGCGAGTTCTTCCTCAGCCGTCGGCGCGCCGACGCGCACGTCTTCCGACGTGATCGGACTCGACGCCGCCACATCCCACGTGGCCTTTCCGTAGGCCTGAACGAAGTACGGGTACCCGTCAGCCGCTTCGTAGAGGGCGTCGAGCGCGGATTCGGTGAACTCGACGTCCTCACGCTCAGCAGGCGCAATCAGTGCCTGATCTGCAGCTTCACGCTCGAGGCGGTCGATCCGGTGGTAGCTGAACAGGCGCTCCGAGTAGCTTTTCGACGCCGACAGCACAGCAGGCAGATGCGGAAGCCCCGCCCCGACGACGATCAACGGTGCCGCGTCCTGACTCAACTCGTGGCAGGCCCCGCAGATCGCCGAGACATCCGCGGCACCGAGGTCCTGCATCTCGTCGATGAAGATGGCGATCCCGACGCCGACATCCCTGGCCAGCGACGACGCGTCGAGCAGCAACTCGACGAGGTCGATCTCGATGTCGCCGCTGTCTGCCCGACCCTTGATCGCGGGTGCATCGATGCCTGGCTGCCAGCGCTCGCGCATTCCCTTGTCCGCAGTGGCGCGTAGGGCAAACGATTTGAGGACTCCGAGGAACTGCTCGACCCGCTCGGGATCGCGATGGGAGACCGCGATCTCTCGGACTGCCATGTGCAGCGCCGACGAGAGTGGGCGTCGTAAATCCTGATCGGGGCGCGCCTCGATCTTGCCGGTCCCCCAACTTCGGGAGATCGCGGCCGAGCGCAACTGATTGAGCAGGACGGTCTTGCCGACGCCACGCAAGCCGGTGAGGACAACACTTCGTTCCGGGCGGCCACGCGCAATTCGCTCGAGAACGACGTCGAAGGCGTCGATCTGCTTGTCGCGCCCGGCGAGTTCCGGCGGGCGTTGACCGGCACCGGGGGCATACGGATTGCGCACGGGGTCCATGCCCATCGACGGTACAAGCAGAGTAGACGAATATCCCGCTCTCTAGCGCGTGTCCTAGAGAGAACTAGGAACCGCAATATCGGCTCGACCTTGTCGAACCGGGCTCCGGCATCGTCGTCTAACCGTCCAGGCTCGACGCTCGGGCGAAGTCCCCGGCCACGTGGGCTCCAATTGCTCCGGCCAGAATGATCGCCGGATGCGTCGCGGCCAGATAGAGCCCCGACACGCCTTCGGCGAAGCCCAGCAGCGGGCGGCCACCACGCGGGATGGGACGGTCAGCGACTACCGCCTCGATCAGTTCCACTTGGTCACCGTCCACGAGCTGACTGCGGATCGCGTGCAGCGTCGGCCCCGCAAGCTCACGAGCATCTCCGGAGAACCCGACCGGAACATCTTCAGCCGCAATCAGTGTCGTGTCGTCCAATTGCCGGATCTCGAAATCCGGAGAGGACAGTATTCCGTTCACCAATGGGTGGGGCGTCGAGAATCTGATGAGGCAACACGGGGAGGCGTCGACCTCGACGTCGACTCCCGCCGACGCCGCGAGTCCAGGGATCGCGGTACCCGCAGCGAGCACGGTGGCCGATCCGTAGACGGGACCGTCGGCAGTCATTACTCCGTACACTCTCATGCCCTCCGTGAGCACCCCGAGCGCACTGACATCGGAATACACTGTGGCACCGCACTCTTCGGCACCTCGCAGGAGCGATCGAGCGAACGCAACCGGGTCAACGCCACCGTCATCAGGCGCGTACGCTGCGACCGCGGGGGCCGTCCGCAATCCCGGCTCACGAGCAAGGATTTCCTCTTTACCGATGAGGTCGACGGGATGGCCGAGTGCTCGATGAGCATCTACGAACGCTCGGGTCTCCGCTTCCGTCTCTTCCCAGGTGATCGCACCTCTGCGGCGCACACCGATTGGCTCGACGAGTTCGCGCTCCAGGCGGTCGAATTCGACTGCAGCGCCTTGCCGGAACGGATCTGAGTAAGTTTCTGCGGCGCTCTTCGAGAGGCCGACCCAGGCAAAGGAGTTGCCGGTCACCCCTTCGGCCACCGAGCCGTGCTCCAGCACGGTGACTCGGAGACCAACGCGCGCCAGGTGATACGCGATCGACGCGCCGACGACGCCGGCACCAATCACCAGGATCGGTCTGTCGTTTCGACCATTTGGTTCCGTCACCAATGGACCATATCTACGAGCCGCAACCTGGATCCACTCAATTTGGATGCGAGGACGTCGGCGGTTAACGGAGGACTAGGCCTGTTCCCGCTCGGCGTACATCGGGAACGATACGGTGTGCTCATGCTCTGGCGTTGGTTCGCAGTCGTGATCGTCATCCTCGCTGTTGCCGGCATTTGGCACGTGACCATCCCCGATCGACCAGTTGCCGCAATAGTCGACGCCGAGACGCTGGGGTGCGCGACCCCGTATCCGATCGGCCCGCTCCAGACGACATCAACGGCGACGGTTCCAGACGATTTCGTACCCGTCGCCGCAGTCACGTGCGACCCGTTTGTCAGCGACAACGTGGCAGCCGACCGAACCGTCAGCTTCTCTGCTCATCGTTGGGAGGGCGATTTCAGTCGGGCGGTGGAAATGCTGAACCGCTCGTCCGCGCACAAGACTTGGTTCCCCGAAGGCTGCGGTGACAACTACAGCCTGGCTGTCCTGGACCAATTCTGGTTGGTCGACGATCGAGGCCGAGCAACTCGGCCGGGGTATCCCTCCGATTCGTGTGGACTACCGAAACCCGGTGGCCTGGCCGCCATCAAGGAACTGACACCGGTCGGCAGTACCGAACACCGAATAGCGTTGTCCGACGACCAGATCTACGAACTGTCGCATTGCCGGCCGGCCTACCGACCAGCCACAACAGGTACCGCGGCGCTGACGTCGCTGTCGGCGGACAGCGTTTTCTGCCGATTCTCCGCCACCGAATTCGTAGGCACATCGTCTACGACGGAAACCTTCGACGGACTTTCACCCGCTCCCGACTGTGACGCGGTGGCCACCGAGGTGGCGTCGACGATCTACGTGGACCGTCCTACGAACGAGGAACGATTACTCACCGTCGAACTCGACGGCTGTCGGCGCGTCATCGCCGACGGATACGCACCGATGCAAGCGTCGGACGAGCTGTTGGTGTCTTTCCGGTAGTGCTGCGCCACAATGCAGTTGATCTCCCGCCCGGATGCGTAGGTCCCGATGTGACCAGTGACAGCCCGCAATCCTGTCAGGCGCCCGGGAACTGAAGGTGCGCTTGGGTCTTTCCCAGAACCGTCTGGCCCTTGTGCATGACGGTGACATCGATACGCACAGTCCGCGTTGTGGAGTCGATCCGCGCGATCTTCGCAGCGATGGAGAGATCAGCACCATCGACGGCATCGACTACGACGGGCCGAGTAAAGCGAGTTTCATACGAGATCACACCGCTCGGGTCACCAACCCAGTCGACGATGGCCTGCAAAGCAATTCCGGCAGTGAGCATTCCGTGCGCCAGAACTCCCGGTAGCCCAGCCGCAGTAGCGATTGCGTCGTTGAAATGGATCGGGTTCATGTCGCCGGAGGCACCGGCGTAGCGAACTAGGTCATCACGAGTGAGGACCAGATCAACCTTCGCGACGATGTCACCAAGGACGAGGTTTTCGAAAACCGGCACGACGGGTACGGTCATGCGCCTTCTCCTCGCGCCATCAGGGTCGAGGTGACCGTTGCGACCAAAGCGTCGGTCACGTCGTGGATCTCGGAAACTGTCGACAGGATCGCACTGCCTGCTCGCACTGTCACCCCTGTAATCGTCAGTGTCGTAGACAGGTCATCGCCGGCGACTATCGGACGCTGATGCTCGATCTTCTCGGAAGTATGGACCACACGAGTCGGATCGAGCCCAGTATCCGGCGTGCGCAGCAGTGCCATGATCGCTCGCTGCTGGACAACGGTTGTGAATGTTGTCGGCGCGATGACATCGACGAACCCGGCCTCCCTGGCGACACCGACATCATGGTGCAAGGGATTGCTCGAACGCACCGCCAGAGCGAACTCGCGAATCTTTTCGCGCCCGACAAGGTACGAAGACGAGGGAAACACCCGGCCGGCGAGCGCTGGGTTCACAGGAGACATCCCCGGAATACTAACGGCGGCCGACTTCGGGTTCATTCGTGGCCTGAGGTCTCGTCGGCCCGAGAATGCGATCGAGGAGACGCTCAACCAACTGGGCCGCCAATTCTGCTGTGGCGTAGCCGGGAAGCATCCCCTGGGCGAGCCCGGCGACAGCCGCCAGAATGAGCTCGGCGTCGAGGTCGGGATCCATTGACGGCGCAACCGCGTCCCGATTGGTCACTCGTTGAAGCTGGCCGGAAATGAGCGCTGTCAACTCTCTTGGGGCAGTGAGGGTTTCCTCGGCGGCGATTCCTTGTCCGGTCAGTGCGGCAGCGTGGAAGGCACCGAGAACAATCGCTTCCTCCCGACGTTGTCGATCGAGTGGGAGCATGCCGACAAGGAACGCTGAAATAACCTCGCGGGGTGTCGCTTCCGCGCCAAGAACAGACAACTCCTGCATCAAGCGAGCACCCGCATCCTGACGCACAGCTTGATGCGTCGCGAGAAGGAATTCCCGCTTCGTGCCGAAGTAGTACTGCACAAGTCGCACCGAAATCCCAGCCTCGGCAGCAACGGACTGAAATGTCACCGCCGCGAGCCCACCGTCGACAATCACTCGCCGCACCGCATCGGTGATCTCCCGTTGCCTCACTTCATGGTCGACCAGTCGCGGCATGAGGCTGTCCTTCCCCTTTCGAATGGATGACTTTGACTCGTTAATGATACGCACGTACCGCATTAGTGATACGGTCATACCATCAAAATTGAAAGCAGCGAGAGGGAGGCTCATGCCGAAGATCGGACGATTCAAGAACGAAGCATCAAAGCAGGCGTACGAGAGCATCTACCGAGAACTGGAAGGCACCTGGCCGGTTCCGTCGACACAACTCGACGTGCCGACATCGTTCGGAACCACCCATGTCCGTAGGTCGGGGACCGGCACGGAGACGCCGATCGTCCTGCTGCACGCAGTCGGCGCCAATTGTCTGCAATGGCACATCGTCATCGAGGACCTGTGCCGGGACCGAGTCGTTTATGCGCTGGACACGATCGGTACTGCAGGCCGCAGTGTGCAGACCGCTCCATTGACCGGGGAATCCGACTTCGCCACCTGGGTGGGCGAGGTATTGAACGAACTCGGGGTCGATCGCGTCCACCTGGTCGGCTACTCGCATGGTGCGTGGCACGCCGTTCTAGTAGCACTTCACGCCCCTGAACGACTGGCGAGTGTGACCCTAATCGAACCGGGTGGAGTCTTCGACAAGCCCTCGTGGCGTGTGCTGCTGAAGATGGTCCGCGCCGGTATGCGCCGCACCGACAAAAATATTCGCAAGCTCAACGATTGGCTGTCCCCCGGGTACGTCATCGGCGATCGCGAGTTCGCTTTGGTTACAGAGGCATTGAACTACCGGCCCGGTGTCGGGTGGGCACGAATGCTCAAAGATGCAGAAGTGCAGTCGATCTCGGTTCCAATGCTCGCAATCTCCGGCGCTGAGACGGTGGTCTCCAGCCCCGAGCGGGTGGCCGCGAGGTTAGCTGATCTTGTACCTGAGGCCGAAGTGGAGATTTATGCCGGAACCGGCCACGGAATCCTGGGACACATACCTGATCGGGTAATTCCCCGACTCATGAAGTTCGTCCGCAATCATGACGACGCGAAGCGGACGTGATCTCGCGGACCAGCCGCCGACAAGGTAGTGATGAAGCCGGTCAATCAGCCGGCCAAGGCGGTACAACTGACAGATGAGAACATTCCTCTCCGACCGCCGCGGTCAGGTAATGGTGGCCGTTGCCGCCGCCATTTTGGTCGTAGTGGGAGGTCTGTGGTGGACGAAGACGATCTCCTTCACCGAAACTGCAGTAGTTCAGTTCAGTAGTAATCGAACCGGACTCTACGACGGGTCCCCGCGCGATGCGTACATCGGCGATCGGGAAGCCTCCAACGGCATGTCTGTTCCTGCTGAAAAACTCGCGCAGATACTCGGTGGCAGCGCTTCCGACTACGAGTCTGATCTCACGATCACAGATGCGGACGTACCTGGGCTCGCGGTGACTGCCCGAGGTCGAACCCCCAGCGCTGCCCGAGCATTGGCGACCGACGCCGCCGAAGCTCTCTGTTCGATGTTCGAAGAAGCCAACGCAATGACTTCCGGAGGGTTCACGTTCACCGTCGTTCCACCGGGGTACTGACGGATCTATGGTCAGTAGCGCGGCCGCACCAGGTTTATGCCTGTTCGCGCTCGGCTGCGAGGGCGACCGCCTGTTCGAAGGTATGGACGAGCACTGCACGTCGAGCGACCTTGTGATCCTCGTCCGGTTCGAGTTCGTCAATGTAGCCATCCCACACGCGCAGATATCGATCGCGCCAGTCGATCAGCACTTGTGTCGATGGAAAGGTCACACCGACTCGTTTCGTCTGGGCAATATCGGTGAGGATCTCGAGCCACGCCGGCACCATCTCCCCGCCCCATTCATCCGGCTCCAGACTCGAATCGTCTTCGAACTCGGCAGTGATGTCGTCCACGATTCGACCGGTCAGGGCCCCCAACCCATCCGCGACGGTGTCACTGTCAAAGTTTCCCGGACCCCAGACTCCCACAAGCCCTCCCATATCGATTGCGGATAAATTCAGGTCGACAGTCGCGTTCCCGTCGCAGCAGGCCGTGAGCGTGCCCGCAGTCGCAGGTCGGCAATTGCAAATTGGAGAATCTGCCGCCCGCTCAGTCAGAGCTTGCGGTCATTGGCGCCCGCCCAAATCGGACTGTCGACTATCTTCCGAAACTTCGGCGACCCGCCGATTGCTGAGATTTTGAGCATCAACCAGTTCCAGATTCTCACAGCCACCTCCACGTCGTGTTTCACCGTCAACACTAACCGACCGGCAGGACTCTTTCGGCTACCGGTACACCACTATGCGTCGACCAGTTAGACCAAGCGTGAACTCGAACTTGCGCAACAGATCGCCGGGAACTGAAGGAGCGCTTGAGTCTTTCCCAGAACAGTCTGGCCCTTTGTGCGTGACGGCGATTGGTTCTGGGCGCATCGATCCTGTCGGAAGCACTGCGATGTTGTCGGCACATGGAATTGCGCTCGGTGGAGATCGAGGATCCGTATCCACGGGTGTCGCAAGCAATTCCTGAAGATTCGTAGGGGAAATAGCTGCGCATCGCCACCACCAACAGCGATTCCGTCGATTGTGTAACAACCACACGAAGAACAGCCATCGATCTCCGAAAGGAAGACTGATCCGGCGAAACCGCAAGGTAGTGTCACATCTGCCCAGCAAAACTCGCCACGATCTCGAGAAGACGGTCGGCTTTGCCAACTGCCACCGCTGACGTTACGACGTTGCTGGGCACGTGTTTACGGAAAAGGGCTTCGCACACGGGGTACCGATCGCTGATGGGACTGATCACCCCTTCTCCGAAAGGTATTGGTAACGAATCGAACCCGGAGCACAGAGGTGCAACGATTGGGCGAGTTGATTCAACGCCCCCGGTGTGCGATCTATCTATTTGCGCCAATCATCCTCGGTAACGGTTTAATTCGCCGAACGGGGCCGGGTACTGCAATAGCTGGTCGAGTATTCGATCACGCGTCTTACGCTAAGGAAGGACCGAGAACATGACTGAAGTAATTTCGTGGATTGTCCAGAATCCGATTGGTGCCGTCGTCGCGTTTGTTGCCGACATCGTAATATTGACGATGTCGTCTGTCGCGGGATACTCGTAACCGAATCCGCCCGTCCTTCACGGTATTCCTAAGTCGAGGAACTACATTCGAAACGCAGAGGGCAACCAACCGCAGCGTACCGTCGGCGCTCGTCACTGACCTTTCGTGGCCTCATATGCCCAACTGCGCCGGGTCCGTACTGACGTCCCTCGTGTCGAGTGTCATACCACCAGCTTCAATCAATCACGCCATCACTACTCAGGAGGAATCACAATGGGTTCGATCAACGCATTCAACGAATGGGTCAACCAAGCTACGTATGCGGGCGACCCGTTTGCCACCGCCATAGCGATCGTCCAGTTCTTCGCGGTGAGTCTCGTCAACCTGTTCACCGGCGGCCCCATTCTTTAAAGGAGCCCACTCGGTTCCACTTCTGCTCGGCGTCCATCGCAGCCTGTTCTTCGGCTGTACAGCTCCGCACGAAGGGGGCCGGGACCTCGCTGACGAGCATGATGCGTAGTTCGGCCTCGCGGATGGTCAGTGAACGCAGTTTTGGACGGTCGATCAGGACGAGTCGCCATCGGAGCGACTGAACACCGAAGTGCCCAAGCATGTTCGACGCTTGGGCACTGTCGGGCTTGTTACCCGTCAGTCGGGGTGGGCTCGGGGTTTTCCTGGATGTATCGCAGATTGCGAACCCGTACGCTATCGCAATGGACTTGATGGTCTGGATCGTCACGACGCCATTTCTTGCAGCAGCACTGGCGGGCGTGATGCGACGAACGCTGGGGACGAGAGTCGGATGGCCGCGAACCCTCGCGGTCGCGGTGATAGCGCTCTCGGTGGGTGTCCCCCTGTCTGGCTACGCCGCGACATTCGCAGGAATTGCCAGCCAGGACGATCAACTTCTGGTGAGCGTGGGAGTAGCGCTCACGTTCTTCGGAGTTGTCGCACTCTGGGTATTCGCGGCGTGCCTGGCAGTACTGGTCTTCCTCGAAGTTGTCCTTCCAACGGGGTCCATACCCGGCCCGCCAGAAGCATTGCAGCGCAGCCGAAAATCGTGGCGCCGAACGAAGCGGTACGTCCAGATCATGGGCATCGTCGTGCGAGCGGGAGGCGGGCCCGCTCTCCGTGCTGGGCCATCAGCGCCTCAGTTCGGGGATGCACTGGTGGAAGTAATCAACCGGTGCGGTGTCACTTTCGTCAAGTTGGGACAGATCCTCGGCACGCGAGACGACCTCATACCACCCGAGTTGGCTCGCGCCCTTTCTTCTCTGCAAAGTTCGGCACGCCCGGCTGATCCCGACCGTATCGCGGAGCTACTGGCATCGGAACTCGGCGACGCACCAGAGTCGGTGTTCGCGTCGTTCGATGTGGAGCCGTTCGCCGCCGCCTCTGTCGCACAGGTACATTCCGCGCGCACCGTTGAAGGCGTCGACGTTGTGGTGAAGGTTCAACGCCCCGAGGCGAGCGCACAAGTGAGCGTGGATTGCGATATCTTCCTTCGCGTTTCGGCGCTCGCGGAGACCCGTTTTCCCTGGGCACGCGATATCGGAGTTCATCGACTCGCCGGGGGCCTCGTCACGTCACTGCTCGAGGAACTCGACTACCGCACCGAATCAGCGAATACCGGCGCGATTTCTTCCACCATGTCGAACCGCCCGGATATCGTCGTTCCGCACATCTACCCCAACCTCAGTAGCGGACGGGTGCTCGTGATGGAACGGCTTCACGGCACACCGCTCTCCGACGGTGAGGCCGCGCTCACCGGCCTCGACCGCGACACCCGCAGCAGCATCGCCAACGAACTTCTTGCGTCGTTGCTCGACGGGATCTTTGTCCACGGGGTGTTTCACGCGGACCTGCACCCCGGCAACATCATGATCCTCGATGACGGCCGGGTCGGGCTCCTCGACTTCGGCGCAGTAGGGGTTCTGGACGGCGAGACACGGATCTTGTTCGCCGTGCTCCTCAACGCTGCCCTCGCAGGTGATCCGGTGGCGACAGTCGACGCGATGCTGATGGCATTCGACGTACCGCCCGAAGTGGATCGCGGAGCACTACGTCACCAGGTGGGCCGAGAGATCACCCTGCTCAGTGTCCAACCCAATGTTTCCATGGCATCGTTCGCGAGAATGTTCACCGTGCTTCGAGAACACCGAATCGGAGTGCCGGGAGACGTCGCCGCCGCTTTCCGTTCGCTCGCGTCTTTGGAGCGCGCCCTCCGGCTCCTGGATCCGCAGATCGACCTCGTCGCTGCTGTTCGGGCCGAAGTACCCCGACTGTTGACCCAGGTCGCCAGCCCGACTGCAGCCGCGCAGGCAATCCTGTCGACGACGGCGGTCACAACCGCGGTGGTCAGGCGCCTGCCTGGTCAGCTCGACCAGATCGCGACCTCGATCGCATCGGGAAACTTCACACTTCGCACACGCTCGGTCGCACACCCCGACGACAGGCGATGGCTACGACGGTCGGCGAACAACGCCCTGGGTATGGCGGCGGGAGTGACCGCGCTGATTGTCGCAGCGATCCTGCTGTTCGTGCCTGGCGGACCACAACTCACACCTCAGCTGTCGGCCTACGCACTCGTGAGTGCGGTACTGGGCTTCGTCGGCGTCGTTCTGTGCATGCGGACCGTGTTCCGTTTGTTCACACTCGACAACAGGTAACCGAGAACTGATCTTCATCGCTTGATCTCGATGTCGTCGAAGTCGAGCGCCAGGAGCGTCGGGCGCGAGAGAACGCGGCCGCCTGGCCCTCTCGGGAGCACACGTCGTCGAGTGGGAAACGTGAGGCCGTCGAACTCGCGATGCTGGTCGCAGTAGAGAGCAGCTTTCGCCCAGTTGCCTACCGGTTCGGCGACGAAGTCGTGACGGCGGATGAGGCCACCGTTGTCGACATAGAAGGTCTGCTGCCGGCAATGGGTATCGATCGCCGGCGCGAACGTTGCCTGAAGTCGTCGCCATTGCTGCCCGGATTCCTGCCAAGGTTCGGCTTCGGTGACAGTGATGTCGTCGCGGGCGAGCAGCAGCGGTGCCGTCAGATAGTTCCAAAAGGCGTAGCCGGCGAAGTAAGCGGTGTCGAGTGCGTCCCAGTGAAGATTGCGTCGGAGTCCGCTCATCCCGAAAAACTCTGGACGTGGGTCGGTTCGACTCCCGAGTTCTTCGCCGTCACGAGTTTCGATCCGCACGACGCCCTTGTCGAACACAGCGCACTCGCCGACACGCGGAAAGTCTTGGAGGACAGTGCGTTGCTCGGCGACTTCAACCTCGACCGTGAACTTCGCCAACTTGTTGCCTGGGAAGCGCTGAGGCAGCAGACCGCCCAAACGTCCCCGCGCCGTGATCGCTGAAACGGACTGCCAACATTCGACTCCGCCATGTGCGGTGAGGACTTCATCGAGTAGTTCGTTCATATGTCGACGCTCTCCGTCCCCTGACGGAACTGTGGAAATCAGCGATCAGACGGACGCGTAGTTGTTGTTGCGTTCCTCCCGCGGTACCACTGCCACCCCGCGGTGATGATGACAGCGCCGGCAAGGGACCCGAGGATGCCGCTCGGGCGCAACGATAATCCGTCGCCTGCAATCAAACTCACAAGCAATCCGCCGACCAGCGAACCACCAATTCCCGCGATGAACGCGAAGGTCCAGTCCACTCGTGCGGTCGTTTTCCCCAGAATCAGCTGGGCTCCCGCTCCGATGACGATCCCGAACAGGAGTATTCCGATGATGAGCATGAGACAAGGCCCTTTCGTGGAGTGACGACGCAAGGCGCGAACGACTTACTCTGCACCATCTTTCCGGTATGTCTCTTATGTCGTGGTGAAATCCGTGTGAAAGATCGTCGTCGCCCACTCCACGCCGCTAGGACGACGCCAGTGTCGTCGCCCAGCGGTAGTCCGCCTTACCGGCCGGGGTTCGCTTGACTTCATCGACAAGCACGATCGTGCGCGGCACCTTGTATCCGGCCAACGTCTTGCGGCAATGTTCCTGTACCGCTTCGAGAGTCAGCTCGTCGGATCCGGGGTAGGTCGCGATCACCGCTGCGACCTGCTGCCCCATGCGCGCATCGGGTGCGGGAACAACGAGCGCGTCGGAGATCGCCGGATGTGCGTGAAGGGCAGCCTCGACCTCTTCGGCGAAAACCTTCTCGCCGCCGGTGTTAATGCACTGTGAGCCGCGGCCCAGGAAGACAATCGTGCCGTCCGCTTCAACCTTGCCCATGTCGCCGAGCACCGAAAGACGGGTGCCGTCGGCGCGGGTCGGGAACGTGCGGGCGGTCTTCTCTTCGTCCTTGTAGTACCCGAGCGGGACGTTTCCGATGCGCGCGATGTAGCCCACGTCGTCGGAGCCCGCTGGAATCTCTTCGAGGCGCTCGTCGACCAGAATCATGTTCGGCGAGGGCGGCATTCGCAGATTGCCCGCCTCGTCGATGGAGAAGGCGCCGTCGTTACCGGACTCGGAGGCTCCGAAGTTGTCCCGCAGCAGCAGGTCCGGCTTCACCGCCAGCATGCGATCCCGCACACTGGTGGACCAGATCGCGCCACCCGAGGTGATCGAGAACAGGGTGCTGAAATCGACCTCGTCTTTGCGTCGTTCCATCTCGTCGACCAACGGCAGTCCCATGCCGTCGCCGACGATCAAGATCACCTGTACCGAATCCTTCTCGATCGCTTCGACGACCTTCTCCGCGTCGAACTCGCGTCGTAAAACAACTCGCGCACCAAGGGTGAGGAAGGTGAACAGCGAGTACAACGCGGCGCCATGCATCAGCGGGGCTGCAATGAGGAACGAGAGTTCCGGAAATTCCTTTGCAGCACTGGCAATCTCGGCGAGATCCTGTCGCGCTCCCTCACCGTACGGATTGCCGCCGGAGAGCGGCTTACGGAAGAAGTCGTCATGACGCCACATGACGCCCTTCGGGTATCCGGTGGTCCCGCCGGTGTAGAGGAGGTACACGTCGTCGCCAGAACGAGCGTCGAACTCCCCCACTGGAGACTGTTCACGAGCGTCGTCGAACGAAACCACAGAAACTTCATGCGCTTTTCCTGCTGCGACCAGTTCGGCGTCGATCTCGCCGATCACGATCACCGTCTTCACCTTCGGGCATGCACCGAAGAGGGAAGCAAGGACACGCTGATGCTCGGGGAGTTCCACGACCACTGCGACCGAGTCGGAGTTGGTGAAGATGTACTCGAGCTCCGCGGGTGTGTACCGGTAGTTCACGTTGATCGGGACCGCACGGATCTTGATCAACCCGAGGATCGACGTGACATGTTCGACGCTGTTCTTCAGGAACAGGGCTACATGATCGCCGCTCGAGATGCCAGCTTGCGCGAACAGGTTGGCCGTTCGGTTAGCCTCCGCGTCCAACTGAGAGTAGGAGAAGTTCTCTCCCTCGTAAGTCAATGCAACGCGATCAGGGACTGAGCCGGCAACGGTCTCGAATATGTCAGCAAGATTGAACTGCATTGTCTTTCCTTTCAGAGTCCGCGCCGCGACATCGAGGCAGATAACCCTGAATCTAGAACACGTTCCATGTCGGCGGAGGTAAAACGGAACGATTAGCTGATCATTACCTGGACCTGACCTTTATCGGTGCGGCGACGGCCGAGGCTGCCCCACCCGACATCCACTCGGCGAGCAAGGTCTGCCACGACCCGCAATGGCAGCGCAGGTAGGTGACCGTCCCCTCGCTGGTTCGGTGCCGGGATTCGACCTCCCAGCGATGGATGCAACCGATCGGCGTGATCTCTGTTTTCTTCATGCAACGAGCATGATGTAATGGCATTGTGCATCTCAACCCTTACGGCGAATATGCGGTGACGCTGGCCGCCGACCTCGCCAATCGAAACCCCGAGACCTTGGCCGAACTCGTCGAACGCTGCGTCGATGCAGGCATCATTCTCGATTTCCCCATCGCCGAGAAGGACCTCGACGAGACCCTCGACCTTCTGATCGAGTGGTCGAAAATCGTCGACGTCACGGAGGAGGCAGCCCGCGCCGAACTGGTGAACGTCATGCTCGAGCAAGCGTCGGCGTATCCGCGCATGACCAACCACGCGAACGACGGCTGGCATCTGCACTACCGCGATCCCCAACAGTCGCTCGCCGAGGTCCTCAAGGCACTCTTCTCGGTAGGCACGGCGCTACACCTCGTCGGCCGCGGCATGCACCGATTAGGTCGATGCACCCTGGACGAGTGCACCAACATCTACGCGGACACCTCCCGCAACGGCAATCAGCGGTACTGCTCCCCCACGTGCGCGAACCGCGACGCGGTGCGGCGTCATCGTGCACGCAAGTGAGTTGCACCTACTACGACGTAGGACCCACTACCTCGAAATCCGAGCCACCTTGGTACTCGAACTGAAAGCTACCGCCGCTGCTTCCCGAGCTGATCCGATTCCACGCGTCGATCAAGTCCTGAACCGTGTTGTATCCCAGATCCTCCAAAGATCCTGAGAGACTTCCGGTTCCCGCGCCCTCGAACCAGCCGCCGACCACAACTGCCTGCGGAATCGCGATAGTGGGGTTGGTCGGATCGAGCAGTCGAACGCACGCTCCCGCAACGGCGTAAACCCCGGCCGGCAGATTACCGACGGTCCGCGTGATCGTCTGCCCAGGCGAAACGGCAAACAGATCGAGGATGTTACTGACGGTCGGGTACACCAACACGCCAGGCTGGAGCAGCTTTGCCGGATCGCGAATCACGTCGGGGACATCCCTGGCATTGAGGATCGCCACCGTGCAGTTGATGAAGCTGAACCGCGGGTTCGGGTTGGTGATGGTGAAGGTGATCGCATTGTCCGCTGCGCTCACCGATACCGGAGGCGGAAGAATCGCTGGTGCTGCCGACGCCGTCGCCGGAGTCATGACAACCAGTCCCACGACGGCGGCGGACGCCGCGACAATGCTTCCGAGAGCGCGTTTGAATCCACGACTTCGCATTTCCGAACCTCCAGGCAAGTCGGTCAGATCACCAGATGCATGAAGAATAGACCGCTCAGTCGGAAAATTGGGGAGACAGACAGTGAGCTACCCGAAAAGTCCTTCGAGGCTGCCGCTACCGAACAGGTCGCTCAGGCTTCCGGTATTGATGCCGCTGAACGGTCCACCGATGACAACGAGGCTCGGCACGCCAGTAACGGGCTTACCCAACGTCTCGAGATCGAGAAGATCGGAGCAGGCACCGAGCACGGCGTAGGTTCCGTCCGGAACATCGGTCACGGTATCGGTGACCGTCTGCCCCTTGCCCACGTCGAACAGCGAGGCCGGATCGGTGATCTTGGGGTACACCACAAGGTTCGGATCGAGCAGTTTCAGCGGATCATCAAGCACAGCAGCAGAATCCGCGGCGTTGACGACAAACGCCTGGCACAACGGGGCAATTCCCGTGTTGTTGTTCGTGATCGTCAGTGCCAGATCGTTTCCGGTCACCTTGTACGAGACGACCGGCGGGACCACCTCGGCCGACGCAGTCGCAGGATTGACCATCGCGACGCCTGCCGCGGTTGCAGCGGCGACTGCCACGGTTCCCACTACGCGACGTACTCCACTGGTGCCCAGCTTCATCGAGGATCCTTTCGTACTGCGCCTTGAGTTCGGCAACAGTGCGCAGCCTAGATCGGATCTAGCGCCCGAAATGGCCCAATTGCCCCGCCGGGAGGGCATGCCCGAAAGATCGGGACAAACGTCCCCTTCTCGAAGAGCTAGCTTTTCGACTCAGTTCCCACTGGAGACGAAGGGCGTTCGCACCGGTCCGCCGACCGAACCGTGCGGTGCTACCAATCCACGCTTTTCGAGGATCGGACGCACACCCTCACCGAACTGATACGCCTCTTCGAGATGCGGATAGCCCGACAATACAAAGTGATCCAGTCCGATCGCCGCGTACTCGGCAATCCGATCAGCCACTTCTTGGTGCGAACCGACCAATGCAGTACCTGCTCCCCCTCGCACCAATCCGACGCCGGTCCACAGGTTCGGCGCAATCTCCAGCGACCGCGCTCCGACGCCCTCCTTGTAAGCCGAACCACCGCCGTGCAATTCGAGCATCCGACGCTGTCCTTCGGAGCCGGATCGCGCAAGACTCGCCTGAGCCTGCTCGACGGTCGCCGGGTCGAGCGCACTGAGCAGCCGATCCGCTTCTGCCCATGCCTGTTCCGAGGTGTCCCGGCTGATGACGTGCAAACGGATTCCGTAGTCGAGGTGACGACCTTGGACTTCCGCGAGGTCGCGGATCCAGGCGATCTTGGCGGCAACAGCGGACGGCGTCTCACCCCAGGTGAGGTAGGTATCCGCGTAGCGCGATGCGACGGTGCCGGCCGCCGGCGAAGATCCGCCGAAGAAGATGGGCGGTACCGGATCCGGAATACGCTGCAGCGTAGCTTTTTCCACGTTGACGTACTCGCCGGAGAAATCAACCGGACCGTTACCGGACCACAACTGGCGGATCACGTCGAGGAACTCGCCGCATCGTGCGTACCGTTGGTTCTTGTCGAGGAAGTCACCGAACGTGCGCTGCTCGTGGTCCTCCCCGCCGGTCACGACGTTGAGCAGCAGACGACCGCCCGACTGCCATTGGAAGGTTGCGGCCATCTGGGCGGCAAGCGTGGGGCTGAGCAATCCCGGGCGCAGAGCAACCAGAAACTTGAGTGTCTCGGTGGTCTCGAGCATCATCGCCGTCGTCAGCCATGCGTCTTCGCACCACGCGCCGGTGGGCGTGAGGACGGCTTCGAAGCCGTTCGTCTCGGCGGCCGCGCCGATCTGATTGAGGTATTTCAGCGTCGCCGGACGATCACCGGACATCGAGCTGCCGTGCCCACCCGCCATCAGATTCCGGGAATCACCGTAAGTAGGCAAGAACCAGTGGAAGCGCAGTGACACGGTGATTCCTTTCGTCGACGTACAGGCAGAACTCTTCTGTCATTACAACCACAGTCCACCTCGAAGAACAGGGTTGAAATCACCCTGATCGCTAGGGGTGCCCACTTTCGGCGCCGGCGATACCTTCGTGAATTTGCACCGCGACCCGGGGGCTCCGATGACCACGTTTGCCGAAGTCGAGCACAATTCACCGTTCTCGAACGAGACCGACGACGAGCGGCGATCCAGATTGAGAACCGTCGTCGCCGCGAGCCTGCTCGGCACGACGGTCGAGTGGTACGACTTCTTCCTCTACGCAACGGCAGCGAGTCTGGTCTTCAACCAACTGTTCTTCCCGAACCAGAGTTCGTTCGTCGGGACCATGCTCTCTTTTGCGACCTTCGCAGTCGGCTTTCTCGTTCGCCCCATCGGTGGAGTGGTGTTCGGTCACATCGGCGATCGCATCGGGCGCAAGAAGACGCTTGCTCTCACGATGTTCATCATGGGTATCGCGACGGCGCTGATGGGCGTTCTTCCGACCGCCGCTCAGATCGGAGTCGTTGCACCGATTCTGCTTCTGCTGCTTCGTATCCTGCAGGGATTCGCTCTCGGTGGCGAGTGGGCCGGAGCTGTTCTCTTGGCAGTCGAACACAGTCCGGAGAAGAAGCGTGGACTGTTCGGCAGCATCCCGCAGATCGGATTGGCTCTCGGGTTGGCATTGGGCACAGGAATGTTCGCGCTGCTTCAAACAGTCTTCGACGACGACCAGTTTCTCCGTTTCGGCTGGCGCATCGCCTTCGTCCTGAGCCTGGTGCTTGTGATCGTGGGGTTGGTGGTCCGCTTGAAGGTGGACGAGACGCCCGCCTTTCAGGCCGTTCGCGACCTCGAACAGCGCTCGTCCGCCCCGCTCAGGGAAGTCTTTCAAGGAAAAGCCGCGCGAAACACCGTACTGGGCATGTTGTCTCGCTGGGGCGAGGGCGCCGCGTTCAACACCTGGGGCGTCTTTGCAATCACGTATGCAACCAAGACTCTGCATTTCGAAAAGGTTCCCGTACTTCTTGTGGTCACCGTGGCCGCAGTAGTGATGGCGATCTTGCTGCCGTTTTCCGGTTTACTCACTGATCGGTTCGGCCCGCAACGGGTCTACATCGTGGGCATCGCCGCGTACGGCCTCGCGATCTTCCCCGCCTTCGCACTGTTCGGTACCGAGAATCTCCTGCTCTTCGGAGTCGCGATGGTCGTGGTCTTCGGAGTGATTCATGCCTTGTTCTACGGCGCCCAGGGAACGCTGTATGCGAGCCTCTACCCCACAGAAATCCGGTACACCGGGTTGTCGGTCGTCTACCAGTTCTCTGGTATCTACGCCTCCGGCGTCACACCTCTGATTCTGACGGCACTGATCGGCGCCAGTGGCGGTTCACCGTGGCTGGCATGTGGATATCTCGTGGCCACCTCGGCGATCAGCGTCGTCGCCACTGCGGCGATCAGGAAGCGTGATCTGCACTTGTAGCTGTCGTCATACAAATATCTTCCTATCTTGCATATTTGCTAGATATAGATAGAAATACCTGCCAAGAAGATCTAATCGAGATACGTCTTCGCATCGGATACATCGGTGTATCGTTTGGGTTCCACCCCGACGGAGGCGCCGATGACGACTGGAACGGACAACTCGCCGGCCAAGCGTGTCACCAAACGCCGTGGTCAAACCAGGCAGCGCCTGCTCGACGCGGCTGCGGACGCCTTCTCTGAATCGGGGTTCGGGCACGCCACGGTCGAGCAGATCTGCGAACGCGGCGGTTACTCCCGAGGCGCGTTCTACTCCAACTTCGATTCACTCGACGAACTGTTCTTCGCGATGTGGGAGCAACGATCTGCAGCAATGCTCGCTGATCTGCGGTTGGCGACGGAGTCGATCACCGCCGGTAACACCGTCGACATCCATGCCGCTGTCGCCCGGATCGTGGCGGTGGTTCCGGTCGACCCGCAGTGGTACCGGATCAACGCGGAATTCACAGCCCACGCGCTCCGCAACCCGGCACTTCGCAAAGCCCTTGCCGACCGTGAAGACGCGATCCTTCGCACCCTGTTGCCTATTGTGGAGTCCGCACTCAGCGACGTCGGGCGAACAATCGTCGGCGACCCGACTGCGTTGGGACGGGCATTGGTCGCAGTGCACGACGGCACCAGCGTGCAGTGTCTCGTCGACACCGACACCAACGCCGCCTTCGCACTGCGCCGCGATATCTTCACTCGAATCCTGCTGTCCTACAGCGAAATAATCCAGAACAACCAATCGGAAGAGGAGCTGTCGTGAGCGAACAAGCTGACGTCATCGTTGTCGGGGCAGGGCTGGCGGGACTGGTCGCCACCTACGAACTGACACGCGCCGGCCGCAAAGTCCTTGTCGTGGAACAGGAGAACGCAGCCAACCTCGGCGCGCAGGCATTCTGGTCGCTCGGCGGACTCTTCCTCGTGAACAGCCCCGAGCAACGCCGACTCGGCATCAAGGACTCTCTCGAGTTGGCAATGCAGGACTGGATGGGCACTGCCGGATTCGACCGTGAGCGCGAAGATCACTGGCCTCGCCAGTGGGCCAAGGCGTACGTCGAGTTCGCGGCCGGCGACAAGCGTCAGTACCTGCACGACCTGGGGCTTCGCCTGATGCCGAATGTCGGTTGGGCCGAACGCGGCCGCGGAATGGCTCTTGGACACGGCAATTCGGTACCGCGATTCCACCTCACCTGGGGAACCGGCCCCGGCGTGGTCGATGTCTTCCTGACCAAGGTGATCGCCGCCCAGAAGCGCGGACTGGTCACGTTCAAGCACCGCCACCAAGTCGATCAACTCGTCGTCACCGATGGTGCGGTCACTGGTGTACGCGGAACCGTCCTCGAACCTTCCAGTGATCTACGCGGCGTGAAGAGCTCGCGCACCCCCATCGGCGAATTCGAGTTCGCTGCGCAGGCCGTCGTGGTCACCTCCGGTGGAATCGGCGGCAACTACGAACTGGTGAAGAAGAACTGGCCCGAGCGACTCGGCAAGGCACCGAAGCACATGCTGACGGGAGTACCTGCACACGTCGACGGACGGATGCTCGAAATCACCGAATCCGCAGGCGGAAACATCGTCAACCGCGACCGCATGTGGCACTACACCGAAGGCATCCAGAACTGGAATCCCATCTGGCCCAACCACGGAATCCGAATCATCCCCGGACCGTCCTCGATGTGGTTCGACGCCACCGGCAAGCGTCTGCCGGTCCCCAACTTCCCCGGCTTCGACACGATGGGAACCTTCAAGTACATCCTCGACAGCGGCCACGAGTACACGTGGTTCATCCTCGATCAGAAGATCATCGAGAAGGAGTTCGCACTCTCGGGATCGGAACAGAACCCGGACTTCACCAACCGCGACTTCAAGCTCCTCCTCGAACGAATCAAGAAGGGCGCGCCGGGACCGGTCGAGGCGTTCAAGCAGAAGGGCGCAGACTTCGTGGTGCGCAACAACCTTCGTGATCTGGTCGACGGCATGAACGCCCTCACCGACGAACCGCTCCTCGACTACGAGGACATCGAGCGCGAGATGATCGCCCGCGACCGCGAAGTCGACAACAAGTACAGCAAGGACTTCCAGGTCACCGCCATCCACGGTGCCCGTAATCTGTTGGCAGACAAGATCGTGCGCGTCGTTGCACCGCACAAGATCCTGGACCCCAAGAACGGCCCACTGATCGCGGTCCGGTTGCACCTGCTCACCCGCAAGACCCTCGGCGGCTTGGAAACCAACCTGGATTCACAGGTCATCAAGGCCGACGGCAGTGTCTTCGACGGCCTGTACGCAGCCGGTGAGGTCGCGGGCTTCGGCGGCGGCGGAGTCCACGGTTACAGCGCGCTCGAAGGGACCTTCCTCGGTGGCTGCATCTTCTCCGGCCGCGCAGCCGGACGAGCACTGGCGCGCGACCTGTAGCCCCGAAATCAGGCGAGCGAATGCGTGACCAGTATGTGGTGGGCGCGCATTCGCCGTGCCTCATGCACGGATTGATGGTGGTGATGGTGCGTCGGCCCGCGCGCGTGGCGGACCAGATCGTGAACAGTACGGATGACGGTCGGCATTGCGACCCTCCCTCAGGAGATTGTGACTGCTGCTCTTGTCAGTGGAATCACTGTCTGGACAACGCCACTCGCGCCACCTCCTCCGGGTCGATCAGGTGGGTATGGTCATCGTCGCCGACGTCGATCTGCACTACCTCGATACGGCCGTTGAATGTGGTTGCGCCACTGTAGTCGACACTGACAGGCATGCCGTAATCGTCACCGATGTCGGTGGTCTCGTCCGCCGAGAAGACCATCGGTTGGGTCTGCTCGACGCGACCCGAACCCACTTCGTGACCGTCGTGATAGATCGTGACACCGCCGCCCCTCGCGAGACCACCGCCGTCGTAGGCGAACTCAACTCTGATCTGATGTGATCCTGCCGGAATGTCAACGTCGGACCCGACGACGAACTCGGTCATGCCGAGCAGGTTGTAGACGAATTTGGCGCGACCTTCCCGCGCGTAAAGTGCCCAGCCGCCGAACCTGCCGCCCTGCGCGATCATCACACCGTTGGCAGTAATGCCATCCGCGATGTCGACTGCTGCTGTGACACTGAACGATCGATTCTTGATACTCAGCACGCTGTGCTCGCTCAGCCGTTTCATTCCGGGAAACAGAACCTGTCGGTTCCCGGACACCAACTGCGGACGCCCCGCGATGTGAGGGTTGAACCTCTCGAATCTTCGGTCGTCGATCGGAAGCACGTTGTACTTGACTGCTTCGATCAACCACAAGCGTTGCAGTGCAGCGAGTTTCTCCGGAAACTCGGCCGCCAAATCCTTGGACTGCGTCCAATCCTGCGACCCGTCGTAGAGCTCCCACACGTCGTCGTCGAGAGCGGGGAGTGCCTCCGCGAACAGCCACGGAGTGCTGTGTCTGGTGACCGCACTCCAACCCTTGTAATAGATACCGCGATTGCCGGCCATCTCGAAGTACTGCAGATCGTGACGTTCGGCGGCTTCGGCGTCGTCGAAGGTGTAGACCATGCTGGTCCCCTCGATCGGTGATTGCTGGACGCCGTTGACGAAGGTCGGTTCCGGCAGTTTCGCGACCTCGAGGATCGTCGGTGCGACGTCGATGACGTGGGTGAATTGCGACCGCGTCTCACCCTTGGTCCGAATCCCAGCCGGCCAGTGCACGATCGTTCCGTTGCGAGTGCCACCCCAATGCGAGGCAACCTGTTTCGTCCACTGGTACGGCGTACACATTGCCCATGCCCACCCCACGGAGTAGTGGTTGTACGCGTCCTTGGTACCGAACTTGTCTTTCACTTCCGCCATGAACTCGGGTGTTTCGATGGCGGCGAGTCCGTTGAAGTTGGCCATCTCGTTGAAGGCCCCGTTGATCGTCCCCTCTGCAGACGCTCCGTTGTCGCCGATGATGTAGTACACGAGGGTGTTGTCGAGAGCTCCGAGTTCCTCGATCGCATCGACAAGCCGGCCGACATGGAAATCGGTGTGTTCGAGAAACCCTGCATAAACTTCCATTTGGCGTTCGAGGACAGGCTTCATCTCCTCACTCATGTCCTCCCACGCCGGAATGGCCTCGGGGCGCGGGGTGAGGACCGCATCCGCGGGGACGACTCCCCGCTGCTTCTGCTGCTCGAGAATCGATTCGCGTTGCGCATCCCAACCTCCTGCGAACCGGCCCTCGTACTTGTCTGCCCACTCCTTCGGAACATGGTGCGGTGCATGTGTGGCGCCGGGTGCAAAGTAGACGAAGAACGGCTTGTCCGGAGCCAATGACTTCTGCATCCGAACCCAGTCGATGGCGTGATCGGCCAGGTCCTCGGTGAGGTGATAACCCTCCTCCGGTGTCTTGTCCGCCTCCACGGGCGCGACACCCTCGTACAGCGCCGGGTAGTACTGGTTGTTCTCCCCGCCGATGAAACCGTAGAAGTGCTCGAATCCGCCTTCTCCCGTCGGCCACGATGTGAACGGCCCCACCGGGGATGTCTGCCACGGCGGCACCTCGTGGCACTTGCCGAACTGCGCCGTCGAGTATCCGTTCAGTTTCAACGTCATCGGCAGTGCGGCTTTGGTATTCGGGCGCAGACCGGAAAGTCCAGGAGCCGAGGTCGCGGTTTCGGTGACCGAGCCCATACCGACCGAATGGTGGTTGCGCCCACTCAGCAGTGCGGCGCGGGTCGGTGCGCACAGCGCAGTCGTGTGAAACCGCGTGTACGTGAGCCCATTACTTTGCAATCGCTCAGCAGTCGGCGTGTCCGCTGGTCCGCCGAAGGCACTGCTCGCGCCATATCCCACGTCGTCCAACAGGACCACCAGAACATTGGGTGCCCCGGCCGGCGGCAGTAGCGGAGTGATCGGCGGAAACTCCGTGTCCGGATCCTTCGCGTCGTACGTCACCAGACCAAGATGTTGTCGATCCGGAATCGGTAGTACAGCGCGGCTCTGGCCTGTCGGATCCGTCATGACGTCTCGCCTTCTGTCTCTCACATGGGCCTTTCAAGCGTTTCAGGATCACGACGGCGTCGACATCATCCGTTTCGGGTGAAGGCGCACCATTGCCGCAGCGTGGAGGCTTGAAGGGTGGATCAGCCCGGACGTTTCGCTCCCACCCCGATCGGGCATGCCTTCCTCGTCCCCCGGCGCCGTGTGCGTGCCGGCCTGACCCAGATCCTGTGCGTCGTCGTAGGACTGGCTGCCGGACTGGCGATGCCATATTTACGCAGCGGCCCAATGATTCCCGCCCGTCAGGTCAGCGAGATGCTCGTTGCACTCGGGCTGGGGTTACTGGGTGTAGTCGCAGTGATCTTCTCGCTACTGTTCCTTGTCGTCCAGTGGGCCGCGACCACCTTCACTCCTCGCTTGTTGTTGTTCCGCGACGACCCCATCGTGTGGCGAACGTTTGCCTTCGCCATAGGCCAGTCGGTTTTCGACATCACTGCAGCGCTCGCCATCAGCAACGAAACGGATGTGTCCGTGGTCGTGCCAAGTCTCGCAGTGCTGGCACTCTTGGCCACGCTGACGCTGATCAGGCTGCTCCAGCTGCGCGCATTCTCGGCCATCCAGTTGGCTCCTGTACTGACCTCGATCTCGAGTCGTGGCCGAGCAGTCTTCGCCGCCGTGTACCCCGCCACCGATCTGGAGTTGCCTCCTCTACCAACACTTCCGGTGATCACGACTATCGAGTGGCATCGACCGCCAGCCGTTCTGCAGCAGATCCTCGTCGAAGATCTGCTGCAGAGCGCTCGATCCTGCCGATCCATGGTGGTCCTCCGAGTTTCGCCGGGTAGCACGCTGCGAGACGGATTGCCGCTCGCCGACGTCTACGGCGGACCCATGCCCGCCAACACGATTCTTGACGCCTTGGTCAGTGGGAGTGAGCGAACCTTCACCCAGGACCCCCTACTCGCGATTCGGTTGTTGGCTGACATCGCGCTCAGAGCGCTCTCACCCGCTATCAACGATCCTGCGACGGCCGTGCAGGCTCTGGACGAGATCGAGGACCTCCTCTCTCTGGTGGCCTCCGTGCGCGCAGATTCGATCCGGGTCGTCGACGAGCGTGGTGATCTGCGTGTGGTGATTCCGCTACCCGACTTCACGACCTTCGTCAGAACCGGACTGGACGACGTCATAGCCTCGGCATCGAACTCACCACTCGTTTTGGGCCGACTTCGCGACCTACTTTCGCACGTCGCCGCCCAATCGGAGTCTCGGAACCGCGATATTCTCGCCATGCGCGCCCGCTGGATTGATCAGCTGTCACAAGGCTTCCCGCGACTCGAACCGCCGTTGTGAACCCGTACAGATTTGTTGGTGATCGCGTCAAGGCATCGTCAAGATCAGTCTCAGAGCTACGGGAAATGACGATACTGACTCGGTGAGACATGCAGTGATACTCGGACACCGTGGAGTCATATCGTCGACCACCCGCGCCGGCGGCGAACCTGAGAAGCAAAAACTCTCCGTCGCAACCGGACTGGCGGGTCTGTCGCTCGACGCGATGGCCTCGGTGTCGTACGGTCCAGAGGCCATCGTGTTGGTGTTGGCCCTCGCCGGCGGCGCGGGGATCGGCTTCACCGTGCCGGTGACGATCGCCATCGCCGTGCTGCTTGTGGTCCTCGTGGCGTCGTATCGCCAGGTGATCGCCGCATTTCCCGAAGGCGGTGGCGCATACGCCGTCGCGAAGAAGCATCTGAGCCCGCGCGCAAGCCTGACCGCTGCCGCATCGTTGATCGTCGACTACACCCTCAACGTCGCAGTGTCGATCGCAGCCGGTGTCGCGGCTCTGACCTCCGCCTTCCCTGCGCTTCTTCCCTACACGGTCTGGATCGCACTGGCGATACTCGGCGGCATCACGGCACTGAATCTGCGGGGCATCGCAGATTCCGCGCGGGTATTCATGTTGCCCACCGTGGTTTTTGTCGTCAGCATCTTCACGGTGATCGGTGCCGGACTACTTCGGGAAAACCCTGCCGCCGCCACGGCTCCCTTCCTCGCCGACAACGCACACACGATCGGCATTCTCCTTCTGCTCAAAGCCTTTTCGAGTGGTTGCGCCGCATTGACCGGAGTCGAAGCCATCGCCAGCGCGGTACCCAGCTTCAAGAAGCCTCGCGTGCGTAGCGCTCAGCGTGCCGAAGTAGCTCTGGGAATCCTGTTGGGCACCATGCTGATCGGCCTTGCCGTGTTGATCGAGAAGTTCTCACTCGCACCGGTCCCTGGAACAACGGTCCTGTCGCAACTCACTTCCGCTGCCCTCGGAAATGGTGTGGGCTACTACGTCGTCCAATTCTCCACCGTGATTCTGTTGGCGTTGGCCGCGAACACCTCGTACGGCGGACTTCCCAACCTGATGCGGATCCTCGCCGACGACAACGTGCTCCCGCACCGCTTCAGCCGGAAGTCGACGCGCGACGTCTTCACGTACGGCGTCTTGTCGCTCGGAGGCATCGGTGCACTCCTGCTCATCGGATCCGGCGGAAACATGAACACCTTGGTGCCGCTGTTCGCCATCGGTGTGTTCATCGGATTCACGCTCGCGCAGTTCGGCATGGTGCGCCACTGGCTCGCCGAACAGACGCCGGGCTGGAAGTGGCGCCTAGCGCTCAACGGTTTCGGGGCTGCGTTGACTTCGATCGCAGCAGTGGTGACTACCGCCATGAAGTTCACCGAGGGCGCCTGGTTGATCGCTCTCGCGCTCCCTGCGCTCGTCCTCGGCATGGAACGCATCCGCGGTGCGTACACACATATCGGTACTCGGTTAACCGTTCAGGGTGAGAACGATTCTCTGTCTATCGGATACAAACCAGCGGTCCTAGTACCCGTGTCCGAAATTACGTCGCTCTCCACCCGCGCGATGGCCGCGGCAACGGCAATGTCTTCGCAGCCCATCGCAATTCGAGTCTGCCTGGCCCACGAATCGACGACGGACTTCACCCGCCGATGGCAAGCCCGACACCCGAATTCGCGTTTGATCGTCATCGAGGACACCGAGAACTCCGTGGGGAACACCCTCGCTCGATACATCCGCACACACTTCCCCCACCGGGAAACCTTTGTTGTCGTCGCCACCATCGACCCGGCGACCAGATGGCACCGATTCCTCCCGAGCCAACGGACCGATGAGATCGCTCATGCACTGCGCAAACACACCGAGGCCGTGGTGTGCCAAATTCCGGTCCGGATCGATCCGGCTCACCGCGATCCAGCCCTACGCGCGTGACCCGTCACTCAGAGCGAGGTCCCGAACAACATGCCGAGCAGATACGTCGCGCCGGCAGCGCCATAGCCGATCGCAAGTTGGCGTAGGGCCCTCTTGAACGGCGGCCCGCCCGACAGCAACCCGACCACAACGCCCGTCGTCAGCAACGCGATCCCCACGAGTACGGACGCGACGATCAGAGCCGTCATGCCTTCCAGGCCGAACA
Organism: Rhodococcus sp. P4_F3_2; assembly: GCF_056401335.1. Classification (NCBI taxonomy): domain Bacteria; kingdom Bacillati; phylum Actinomycetota; class Actinomycetes; order Mycobacteriales; family Nocardiaceae; genus Rhodococcus; species Rhodococcus sp. P4_F3_2. The sequence continues at coordinate 107,553 of NZ_JBFUJN010000013.1, read as the reverse complement.
GATACGGCAACACCGGAATGATGGCGCCCGAGGCGAAGAAGCAGAAACTTGCCGCCGCTGCGCCCAATCCGGTTCCGACGGCTTCATGGTCGTCGACAACGTCCGCGGCGCCGAAGGTGCTGTTCGCGAGGACCTCGGCGGCGCGCTGGTCCGCTTCCTCGGCGGACATGCCACGGGCCCGGTAGACCAGCGCCAATTCGTTGGCGTCGACGTCGAGCAGTCCGACGGCTTCGCTGGCCGCGGGACCAGGATTGGACGCTTCCAACAACTCTCGCTGCGAGCGGACGGAAACGTACTCGCCGGCTCCCATCGACAGGGCGCCGGCCAGAAGCCCGGCCATGCCGGTGATCAGAACGATCTGGTTGGAGACGCCGCTACCGCTGATGCCGAGCACGAGAGCGAGATTGCTGACGAGGCCGTCGTTGGCTCCGAAGACGGCGGCACGAAACGTCCCCGAAAGTCTGTTCCGACCCCGAGTGGCCAAGGCCCGCACCACTTCTTCGTGGATCTTCTCGTCCGCGCCCATCGATGCGGTCGCGTCGGCGTCGTTCGGATACGGGGATCGCGTCTCCGCGCGCTGGGCAAGAGCGAGCACGAACACGGAGCCGAAGCGCCTGGCCAGAAAGCCCAGTATCCGAGTGCGGATATCGCCGCGCAGTGGTTTACCGACGTGATCGCCGAGAAGCGCTCGCCAGTGCGCCTCGTGTCGGCCCTCCGCGTCGGCCAGGGCTAGAAGGATTTCGCGCTCCTCGCCGCTGCGCCTACCCGCGAGGTCGCGGTAGACGGCGGCCTCGGCTTGTTCGTCGGCGAGGTATCGTCTCCAGCGCTTGACATCTCGCGGGTCTGGATCGGGTCGTGCGGCCGGAACTGTGGACATCGTGTTCCCCTTCCGGTGAGGCGGTCACGCTTCGAGTACGCGGTCCATCCACGTCGTCAGATCATTGATGACGTCGTCGCGGTTGGTCTCGTTGAAGATCTCGTGCCTGGCGCCCGGATAGGTGTAATAGGTGACGTCTTCGATCCCCGCCGAGTTGTACCGTTCGACTGCGACGTCGGTACGGCTCAGCGCGGCGTTGAGAGGATCCGAGGTGCCGACGAAGACCAGGATCGGAAGGTCTTGTCGCACACCCTCGACGTCGACGAACCTCGGTCCCGCTGCGATAAGTCCGCCCATGCCTGCGTCGTCCAGGCTGAAACCGCACAGCGGATCGTTGATGTACAAATCCACCTGCGCTTCGTCACGGCTGAGCCAGTCGTGCGGAGTACGGGCCGGTTCGAATTCCGCATTGAACTGGGCGAGGACGTCCGGGCCGTCGTTGACGAGGCTCTCGATCAGTTGATCGACCGCGGTAGTCCCCGACAGTGCGACGGCGTCGATCAGGTGCGAATGATCGAGGATGTACTGCTGCGAAGCGAACGAACCGAGACTGTGGCTGAGCAGTACGACGGGCAGGCCGGGGTGTTTGTCGCGGATGATGCCCGTGAGGGTCACCATGTCTGCCACCAAGCGGTTCCAGCCGTCGTCGCCGATGTTGCCTGGGCCGGCGTGCATGCTCTCACCGTGGCCGCGGTGGTCCGCCGCATAGACGTGGAAACCGCGAGCATTCAGGGCTTCGGCGACGTGTGCGTAGCGTTTTGCGTGCTCACCCATACCGTGCGCGAGTTGAACAACCCCTCGAGGTTCCTGCTCGGTGGGCCATTCGTGGACATGAATGACCACTCCGTCGTCGCTGGTGAAGGTGAACATGCGCTACTCCCGGTGGTCGCGATCCGGACAGGTCATTTCTCATGCTAGATCCGCAGCGGCAATCCATCCGGGAAGTAGGTCCTGATCACCGGCGAGCCTGATTCGTTTCTGCACATCCGGGCTCGGATTCGGATATACCGGACACGGATGTTCCGGAGCCAGTTGTCGACCAGCTTGAGGAGTACAGAGCGATGAATCCCAACCGCATGCGCAACGTCGGCTTGTTGGCGGCTCCACTTGCTGCTCTCGCCCTTCTCAGCGGTTGCGGCTCGGACGAAACGGGAACGGCCGAGAGTTCACCGGCACCCGCCTCAACCACGAGCGCCTCTGCGCCGACGACCCAGACCGGTACTGCCGCACCTTCGACGACCCATACCGACCACACCCAAACCACAACCTCGACGGCCCCCAATCCCGAAGGCTGTGCGATCGGGGAACTGAACGTCACCCTCGGCGAGTCGAGTGGCGCCGCCGGTTCGGTGGAGCTTCCGGTGGTCTTCACCAACACGGGCGGCCGCACGTGCACGCTCGACGGTTTCCCCGGCGTCTCCTATGTCACGGGAGCGTCCGGAAGCGAAGTGGGTGCTGCAGCCGGCCGCTCCGGATCCGGTTCACTCGTATCCCTTGCCCCTGGCTCTGCCGCAACGTCTTTGGTGCGAGCTACGAACGTCGAGAACTACCCGGCAGATCAGTGCGGCGTGACTGACGTTGCGGGACTGAGGGTTTACCCGCCCAACAGCTACGACTCGGTCTTCCTTGCCTACCCCACCAAGGGTTGCTCGATGACCGGCGCGAACATCAACCAGCTGACGGTCGCGCCGGTCGCCCGCTGAGTCACGGCTTGAGGCGTCGTAGGCCCCAGAGCGCCGGCAGGAGGAACAAGCCCGAAAGGATCAGGACGAGTGCAGCTTCCGTGAATTGGAATCGTCTGACCTGGTCGACCGAGTGGTACCACGTTTCGTAGTGGTCCACTCCCTGCGCGAGCACACACGCACGATATTCGGCGTCGAGTTGGGCCAAGAAGGCTTTCTGGCGAACATAGAAATCCACGTCGCTCTCGTCGGATCGCTGATCATGTTCACTACCGGCTGCATCGGTAGTGCACGCCTGATAGTCGATCTCGACCGGCTTGCCGTTGGCATCGGTGTATCCGCTCCGCACGATCCACGCCATCGAGGAATCCATAACGTACGTCGCGTAGAAAGTGTCATGGTCGATACCTTGTGTCAGCACAGTCGGTTCGGCGTAATGCGGGCGGGCCAGATTCTGAAATCCCACCATCAAGGCTGCGACGGCGACCAAGGTGACGGCCACCGCAGCGATGGGTGATCTCGCCAGCAGCGATACCGCAGTACCGGCGACCAGAGCCATGAAAGTGTATGCACCCAAGACTAATCCGCTGGAATTGAACAGGGGGAAGATCATCGAACTCATTCCGTACGACTGAACGGGTCCGACGTTGACCACATAGCTCCAACTCTCGAACCCGACCCGAGCGGCCTYGAGAATGAAACCGAGGATCGCGGCTGCGACAGTCAGCGGAAGAAAGACAACAAGAACTCRCAWCCAGAACCACCGCGCTCGACTGACCGACTGCGTCAGACCGAGAACATGCGTTTGCTGGTCGATGTCACGGGAGAAGACGGTCGCACCCACCAACGCCCCGAGTAGTACCGGCAGGGCAGCGGCGATCGTGTTCACACCGGTAACGGCGGTATCCGCCCAACAGTCCCATCCGACCCCGACACACCCGAAGTACGTTCCTCGGCCCTCTGCCCCCAAGCTACTTCGAGTTCCGATCCCGCCGACTATCGCTGCTATAGCCAAAGCTGCGATGAATCCCAATGACACAATGAGCGATGTCCGGTGGTGCCGCCACGTAACCCAGATCATGCCGCCACCATCGTTTCTGCGCTCAGGTGCCCGAGCACCACGTCGTCGAGAGTTGCGTCGTCGATCACCCAGCCGGCCCGAGGGCTCGGACGGACTCCCTCCACCACATGAGAATTCGACCGCATCCCCTTGTCGGTATGAATGACCGCACCGGCGCCGACCACGTCCGAGGGATCGCCGTCCCCGATCAATACGTAATGGGCAGCGATCAATTCATCCAACGGACCAGACAATCTCGCGTTTCCGCCGCCCAGCAGAAGAAGTCGATCCGAGATGTCTGCCAATTCGGAAACGATGTGTGAAGACAACAGAACCGTGGTGCCGTACTCGGCAACGTCCTCGAGCAGAGTGGTCGCCACAGACCGCCGTGCAACCGGATCGAGATCTGCCAGAGGCTCGTCGAGTAGAAGCAGCTGCGGTCTGCGTCCGAGCGCCAAAGCCAGTGCAACCCTGGTTCGTTGACCTGGTGACAGAGTCTTCGCCTTTGCATCGAGAGCAATCCCAGCGCGCTCCACCAGATCCAGAGCGTACTTCGCATCCCACTTGTCGTTGGTATACGCACCGAATCGAAGAAGTTCTGCAACAGTGAATTTGGGATACAGCGGCTTGTGCTGAGCGAGGTACGACAGGCCTGGGCAGATGCCGTCCTGATCCGGCGTGCTGCCCAGGACGGAGATCGAACCGTGGTCAGGCATCGTCAACCCGACAGCCAAGGACATCAGTGTGGACTTGCCCGCTCCGTTCACCCCGACCAGGGCAGTGATGCTTCCCGTTGCGACCTCGAAAGTGCAGGCGTCGAGCACCTTCTTCTTGCCGAAGCGCTTGTCCACGTCCTGCATCGTCAGTGCCGATTCTTGCTCAGTCATGATGTCTCCCCCTGCTTTCCGGACGGATCCGATTCGATGAACGTCTTCTCGAGCTCCAAACTCACCAATGCTTCGATGTCCGTGCGCTCGAGTCCGGCGGCCACGGCATCTGCAACCCAACGCGCCAACTCACGACGTAGCGCAGAGCTTTCCGCCATACCGGGCTTGGCCAGGGACTTCACGACGAACGTGCCCAATCCGGGCCTCGGGGCGACAAGTCCGTCGCGCTCGAGTTCCTTGTAGGCCTTCAGGACTGTGTTCGGGTTGATCGCGAGCGCTCCCACGACGTCCTTGGCTGTGGGCAGCCGATCCCCGACTTGGAGATCACCGAGCCTGAGCGCCTGCTTCACCTGAAGGACCAATTGCACGTAAGTGGGAATGCCGGATCGGCGGTCGATACGGAAGTCGATCATCCGAACCCTTTCACTAGTTCATTAGTGGAATAGATATTTACCCTGCCTTGACCTCCCGGGTCAAGCCAGACGACCCCTGTAAAGTGCAGATGCCCCGGTTCACCGGGGTGCCACGCTGCTCGTGTGAAGTTCGGTGAAACCCCGGCACTGTCGACGCAACTGTGAATTCGCCCGTCACTACTCGAGGCGAACGAGTCAGGTCACCGGCCTCGTGGCGACACGATGGTTCTCGGACGAAGGACCGCTCGTGGCGCTTCGCCTCGCGGCCGCGCTGCTCGCGACCCTTCACCACTAGCGGAGGGGTGGCTGTGAGTACTCGGCCGACACGTAGATTCAGATCTGTACTTGCAGCACTGACGGTGAGCACCGCACTGCTTGCCGGTGCCTGCAGTAGCTCGACGTCCGATGCACCCGCAACCACAGCCGCCTCGGACGGCTCGTTCCCGGTGACTGTTGTTTCCGGTCCCACGGATTCCGGCACGGACATCACCATCGAGTCACGTCCGCAGTCGATCGTGTCACTCAGTCCCAGCGCCACCGAGACCCTGTGGGCCGTCGGCGCGGGCGATCAGGTGAAGGCCGTCGACAATCAGTCCGACTACCCGGCCGGTATCCCGGTCACCGATCTCTCGGGCTTTCAACCGAACGTCGAAGCCATCCTCGGCTACGCACCGGATCTGGTGATCGCATCGGATGACATGAACGATCTTGTCTCCGGACTGCAAAAGGCGAAGGTGCCGACACTCCTGCTACCGGCAGCCACAAGCATCGACGACGTCTACGCCCAGATCGAGCGCGTCGCGAAGGCCACCGGCCACGAGGACAAGGGCACCGAAGTTGTCGACACCATGCGCTCGGACATCGACGCCGCTGTCGCCAGTGTTCCTGCGCGCCAACAACCGCTGACGTACTTCCACGAACTCGACTCCTCGCTCTACACCGTCACGAGTTCGAGCTTCGTCGGGCAGATCTACTCGCTGTTCGGAATGAAGAGCATCGCCGACGCCGCGGGGCAGGGCGACTATCCGCAGCTGTCCGCCGAATTCGTGGTGCAGGCCAATCCCGATCTCATCTTTCTCGCAGACTCCCAATGCTGTGGAGTGACAGCAGAATCCGTCGCCGCTAGGCCCGGGTGGAGCGGCATGAAAGCGGTTACCGGCAACCAGATCCATGTGCTCGACGAAGACCTCTCCAGCCGCTGGGGACCTCGTGTCGCCGATCAGGTGAAGGCCGTCGCGGCCATCGTTGCCCAAGTTCCCGCGGCCTGAGCACTCGATGATCAAAGCCGGTATCTCCCATCATCGGACGGCCGTTCTGCTCGGCGCTGCGCTGATTCTGTGCGCTGCCTTGCTGATCGGTGTCCTGGTGGGGCCGGCCGGTTTGACGCCTGATCGGACCATTCTCGAACTTCTGGACGGAATACCCGGCATCAACCTCGATTCCGGTCTCACCGCGACACAGCAGGCGATTCTCTGGCAGATCCGGCTTCCGCGAGTAGTCCTGGGCGCGTTGGTCGGAGCAATGTTGGCCGTTGCCGGTGCCGCCTACCAGGGCGTGTTCCGAAATCCCTTGGCAGATCCGTATCTCCTCGGAGTTTCCAGCGGAGCCGGACTGGGCGCAACCCTCGCCATCGTTTCGGGTGGAGCGCTGGGCATGTTCGGAATTCCCATGGCCGCCTTCGTCGGTGGTGTGCTGGCCGTGTTCGCAACTTATTCGCTCGGCCGCAGCATTGGCGGGCCGCAGAACGCGGTAGTCATCATCCTCGCCGGTGTCGCAGTCGCGGCGTTCACGAATGCAGCGCAGACTTTTGTCCAGCAGCGGTTCGACGATTCACTTCGCGAGGTCTATTCCTGGCTGCTCGGCGGATTGTCCACCGAAGGTTGGTCGGAAGTTCTGGTTGTCCTGCCGTACGTTGCGCTGGCATCTGCCGTCATCCTGGTACACCGACGCGTACTCGACGTGATGGCCGTAGGTGACGTCGAAGCCGCCAGCCTCGGCGTCGACCCGGCCAGATCACGCCTGGTACTGGTGCTCGCCGCAACTCTGGGAACGGCGGCGGTCGTGAGTGCAAGTGGACTCATCGGCTTTGTCGGAATCGTTGTTCCCCATGCGGTTCGACTGGTCGTCGGCCCGTCGCATCGACTGCTTCTCCCCCTGTCACTCATGCTCGGAGCGGCGTTTCTCGTCCTCACCGACGTTGCCGCCCGCACGGTCATGGCACCGGCCGAACTCCCCATCGGGGTTGTAACCGCGATGATCGGCGCTCCGTTCTTCCTTCTGGTTCTGCGCCGCAGCCGGGTCTCGGCATGACCGACAGCGCAGTGCGATGCTGCGACCTCCGAGTCAACCTCGGCGGCAAGGACGTCGTCGACGGCATCGATCTCGATGTGACACCCGGCGATTGGGTTGCCGTGGTCGGGCCGAACGGCGCCGGCAAGACAACCTTGATGCATGCCCTCGCTGGATTGATTCCGTCTACCGGTGAGCTCTCGGTCGGGGGACTGAGTCCTCGCAATTCCAGCYGCAAGGCGATGTCCGCCGTCGTCGCGTTGATGCCTCAGCGTCCGGTAGTACCCGAGGGCTCAACGGTTAAGGAACTGGTTGCGCTCGGCCGCACTCCCTATCTACGACGCTTCGGAACCGAAACCGCCACTGACCGTTCGGTGATCTCTTCGGTGATCGAGAGGCTCGACCTCACCGAGTTCGCAGATCGACGAGCCACCGAACTTTCCGGTGGCGAATTGCAACGCGTGGTCCTGGCTCGGGCACTGGCCCAAGAACCGCAGGTACTGCTCTTGGACGAACCCACCAGCGCCCTCGACATCGGTCACCAGCAGCAGGTTCTCGACTTGGTGGAGGAACTGCGTGAAGCCGACAACATCACGGTCATCGCCGCGATGCACGACCTCACTCTCGCGGGTCAGTACGGTCGACGAATCGTGCTGCTGGACAAGGGCAGCGTGGTTGCCGACGGCACACCCTCAGCGGTGCTGGAGGCAGACCTCCTCGGCCGCGTGTACGGCGCCCGGGTCGAAATCCTGGACCGGCCCAGCGGTCCCATAGTTGTTCCGATTCGGCAGGAAGGCACCCGCTGATGGAATTGGTGATGCTCGGCACCGGCGCTGCCGACGGTTGGCCGAACCCGTTCTGCACTTGCCCTTCCTGCCTGGCCGCCCTGTCGAGTGAAACCATTCGCGGGCACACTGCTGCCCTGGTGGACAACAGAATCCTGTTGGACTGTGGACCCGAAATACCGCGTGCCGCGTCGCGATTCGGTTGTACGCTGGCACACGTCGAACACATCCTGCTGACGCATTCTCATCCCGATCACCTCGGCCCGATGGCATTGCTGTTCCGGTCCTGGGCCTCGCGCACCGAACCACTACAGGTTCTCGGACCACCCGACGCGCTCGCTCTCTGCCGAGACTGGGTGGGCCCGGATGACCCGGTGACCTTCACACCGCTCGAGACCGGCCAGTCGATCATGTTGGGCACCTATCGTGTTCGCGCACTCGAAGCCGCGCACGAAGTACCCACCCTTCTCTACGACATCACCGACGCATCCGGAACCCGAATCTTCTGGGCCACCGACACCGGGCCTCTGCCCGAATCCACTGTCGACGCACTTGCCGACGCCCGTTTCGACGCCGTCTTTCTCGAAGAGACCTTCGGCTACAAAACTGACCACGGCACCGGGCACCATGATCTGCCGAGTTTCGCGGAGACGGTGTCGCGACTACGCAATTGCACCGCGATCACCGATCGAACCGATGTGGTCGCCGTACACCTCGGGCACCACAACCCAGTCGAAAACGAACTCTCGGAAGCACTTCGCGTGTCCGGGGCGCGAGCGGTTTCGGATGGAGCTGTGCTCGAGATCGGGGTAGGACAGGGCCATCGAACTCTGGTCACCGGTGGCGCCCGCTCGGGCAAGTCCACTTACGCGGAGGGCCTGCTTGCCGGCTACCGGAACGTCACGTACATCGCCACGGGGGATCCGCAGGACGACGATCCCGACTGGATCGAACGAATTGCGTCGCATCGCGCGCGGAGGCCGTCGACGTGGACGACGGTAGAGACCTCCGACGTGACCGAGATTTTCGCGGCCGCAACAACACCGATCCTGCTCGATTGCCTAGGCACGTGGTTGACCGCACGTCTGGACCGACATCAGGCGTGGGCGACAGAAGATCTCAGCGCCGTCCACGCAGATATCGACCGGTTGGCCGACGCCTGGACCGCCTGTCCGGTTCCGATTGTCGCCGTCACGAACGAAGTGGGAAGTGGCGTCGTCCCGGACACGAAGTCCGGGAGGCTGTTCCGCGATCTACTCGGTCTGGTGAACAGCCGAATCGCCAGTGAATCGGAGTCCGTGGTCCTGATGACCGCCGGGCTCCCACTGAGCCTGCGCGTGTGACGTCAGAGCAATCCGGTGAGCTGACGCGCACAATCGAGTAGAAAACCGACCAACTCTCGATCCTCATCCGTCACTCGCCCGCTCGCTCCTTGAACACACAACCCGCCGGCCACCTGGTCTGCGTGATCTCGAACCGGTACTGCTACCGCGGATCGACCCAGGCGGCATTCCTGGTTCTCGAATGCAAAACCCTGCAGGCGAACAGACCTCAGCTGCTCATACAACGCATCGAAATCATCGAGGGTGAACTCCGTGACCCGGCGAAGTTCCAAACCCGAAAGCAACCGCTCGTCGTGCGCCAACAGAACCTTCCCCAGCGCATTCGTGTGAAGGTTCTTGGCCAGTGCCGCTATTCCGATGATCTCGTGATCCGGATCCTTGTCGACGAACCGCAAGCGCCCACCGGCGAATGACGCGACGTGCAATCCGAACCTCGTGTGTGTCCGCATGTCCTCGACGCGCTCGTGCAGCGTCGGCGCCGGACCACTCGACGACGCCGCATGCGAGAGCTCGGCAGTCCGACGCCCCAACGCGAACCCTGACAGGTCCGGCACCCGCACGAGAAAGCCCTCCGCCACCAGCAGATTCAGCATCCGGTACGCCGTGGCCGATGGAACTCCTGCAAAAGTGGCGATCTCCTTCGCGGTTGTTCCCGGTCCCAGATGAGCCACCGCCTCGAGCATCCCCAGCGCCTTCTGAACCGCACGCGGTTGTTGTCCACTGAAGTGGGTCTCGTCGCCGATCTGTTTGCCTGATCGTGGACCAGCGGTTGCACGGTCCGCGGTCACCGCCCATGCTCCGGCGAGTCACCCTCGGCGGTCCCACGATCCGGAACGAGTCGCCTTCGCCCGTCACCGTCGATCAGCAGAGTGCCAGCACCGGGCAACAGGTCCGCCGTCTCGACGCTGTCGAAAGCGCCGACCATCAGAAGGCTTTCCGGTCTGGCTCTTCGAAGCAATGAACTCCACACTGTCCCCGACACCGCAACAGCAAGAGCAGCGATCGGCAGTGCCCACATCCCGTGAACCGCACCATCGAGAACGATGTAGACCAGTAGACCAGCACCGGCGGTACTCACGGACAGGGTGCATATCCGGGTCAGCGACGTATGTTCCCCGATTCGGCGCAAGAACTTCCACGAAGCAAAGGCCACCAGCGTGTAAGCGCAGACCAACGCGGTCTCCACCACGCCGTCGAAGGATCCCGAATCGTCGCGAACCGTATCCGAATAGATGAATACGCCTGCCGCACTTACCGCGACGAACGCAAGTACCGCAACGTACGGGGTGCGGAACCGTCTGTGCACGCGAGCGAGCGGCGCAGGCAGTACCCGTTCGATCCCCATCGAATACAACAACCGCGAACCCGCCTGCGCACAACCGAGAGTGGATGCGAACCAGGAACACGTCATTCCGATCTTGACTGCCAGAACCACCTCCGCGCTGGCCCCGGATGCCGTTCCCTCGAAGTACGCTCCGACGATCGTCGCGCCGTGGCCGGTCATCGCCGCCCAGGCCGCAAAAACGAAGAGGACCCCGCAGATGATCGGCGAAATGAGAACCGTGCGTGTGACGCTGATGAGTGGTCGCTTCGCTTCCGGACCGAAGAAGGCCGAACTTTCGAAGCCCGCCATGCTGAGCACCGTCAGCATCGCGAGAAACGGAACTGCACTCAGCGACGGATTCGGCAGGGCAACAGCAGTTGTCGTGTCACTGTGCGTCGCCAGCATGACCACGACGATGAGAATCAACGAGCACGCTTCGACGACCAGGATCGCTCGGGTGGCGAACCGGACGCCGCGCACTGCAATCCACGCTACGGCCAGGGCAATCGCCACCGTCGTGATCACCGTCGCGGCAGTTCCTCGCACGTCGGGGCCGACAATGGCGATGGTATCGAGCAGACTCGGAACTGCCTGTGAGAAAACCGAAACCGAGATTCCGAGATACCCGAGTACCAGTGCGGCTCCCGCCGTCAGTGTCGCCCGGATACCGGAGCCTTGGAAGACGAAGCTGTACAACGATCCTGCTGCGGCCAGTCTCCGCGTGAATTGAGTGATGCAGAACGCAACGAGAAACACCGCCGAAGTTGTCGCAGCAATAGCAGCCAACCCGACGTAGCCGGGACTGTAGGTGATCATCCACAGGGCGATGAACACCATTCCCGTTGCCGGAGCGATCGTGGAGAGTGATTGCCCCAACAGGTCGATCGGGGTCAAACGTCCTCGTCCGAGACCACGGAGCGGGGAGAACACGGGCTCACTGTGTTGATCCGCATTCTGCGCTCGCGTGATCGCTGCACGCAGTGCCGCACTCACGGCCATGTGTCACCGTCCGTCGCGTCCAGGCCCGAACCTACGAGCGAATTGTCAGAATTCGGTCAAGTTAGTCCGCTTATGTTTCCGCGCAGTTTCCACGATGGCGCGCACAGAACTTTCAAGTGAGAATCCGACTCTGTTTCCCACCCAGCGTCATGCCGGATCAAGGGCGGCCGACGGTATCCGTCCCCTCCGGGAGCACCTTGACCTGCGAGTTCTCCGATTCTCACACGACAACTGCTCTCTCAGTTGCACCTCGTCCAGGCGTAGCGCGGTCGACGCGGGTTCGCAGCATCGCCCGTACAGGATGTGTCCCACACACCACCGGCACTACCCGAGAGGAACGGAGGAAGCATGGACTTGGTCAGCGCCACCACTTCGGCGATCATCGGATTTGTTCTCCTGCTCGCCGGCATTCCCAAGCTGAACGACCACGACGGGGTCCTTCGTTCGGTGCGCGGATACAAAGTGTTGCCGGTGCGACTCGAAGTACCGATCGCTCGCATCCTTCCCGTCACGGAAACCGTCGTAGGCATCCTTCTGGTTCTCGGCGTGGCCCATCGCCTCGCCGCCTTGGTTGCTGCCGTCATGTTCGCGTCGTTCTTCACGGGCCTCACGATCAACCTCCTGCGTGGGCGACGCGATCTGGACTGCGGATGTTTTGCATTCGGAGTCGGCGAGATTCCGCGTATCGGATGGTTCCACGCCGTTCGCGCCGGAACACTCGCGGTGATCGCTGTGGCGCTGTCGGTCACCGCCGGACAGGCTGAGATCGGCGTCCAGGTCGTGGCGGCGACCTTCGGATTCCTCCTCGTTCTGGCTGGAGTTGCTCTCGCACAGATTCGTTCGGTGGTCCACCTCGGACGACGCCCGGTCGACGACTACCTGTCGAGCGCCTCCATCCGCCTACGAACCGCCGAAACCGCGTCCCGGTACGGCTCGTGACTCACATCCCCACCACTGAAAACTCGAAGGCAGGACTACCACGATGACCACTTTCCTCCTTGTCGCGACAGTGATCCTGGTGATCGCCGTAGCCGTACTGTTCTTGATGGTTCTTGCTCTGGCTCGTGAAATCGGCCGCGTACAAGTACGTCTCGGACCTCTCGGTGCCCGCATGATGGATACCGGCCCCAAGGTCGAACAGGCGGGCCCGTCGTTTGCCGGTCTCATCGATCAGGAAGGACGGATCGTCGGAGTCGGTGGTCACCGCGACAAGCCGCAACTCCTGCTGTTCACCGCTCCGAGTTGCTCGACGTGCAAGAGTCTTCTTCCCGGCGTAAGGGCAATGGCCCGAGCTGAATCGGATCTCGACGTGATCATCATCTCCGACGGAACACCCGAAGAGCATCGCGAGTTCCTGGCCGGCAGCGGGATCGGTTCCGAGCTCAGTTACATCGACGCTCGAGACGTCGGTATCGCGTACCAGGTGGGCACCACTCCGTACGGCGTGATTCTCGACGAGCACGGCAAGATCCGAGGAAAGGGCCTGTGCAATCACATGGCTCAGGTGGAAAGCCTGCTCAATGCGCTCGAATCCGGCACCCCCTCACTCCAGCACCTTCATGCCCAGGCGAAATCCGGCAGCGCGGCCTGATCTTCCTGCACAGTTCGATCCTCTTCACGAATCAGGAGAAAATCGTTGGACGACAATGAATTCCCGCAGCACAACATGACGGAGAACCGATATCCCGTCGACGAGGCGACAGTTCAGGCCCAGGCCGAATGGATGGCGGGCCAGGGCGGTTCGCTCACCAGTCGAACCGGACGCAAACTCTCCGAACGCGTTTCGCGGCGGTCCATGATCAGCCGGATCGGCAAGTGGACCATGGGTGTGTCAGGAGTGGCACTGATCAGCACACTTCCTGTGACACGTAGTGCCTTCGCCCAAGAGCCCGAGGTTCCTGCGCCGGCACCTGGCCCCGAACCTCTTGTCCCTGTCTACGACGGTAAAGATCCGGCCGAGTGCGAGTACTGGCGCTGGTGCAACATGGACGGAACGTCCTGTGCCGCATGCAACGGCGGCGGTGTCACCACCTGCGCCCCCGGCAGCAAGCCCGGCGCAGAGTTCTGGGTCGGATGCTGCACCAACCCTGATACCGGCAAGACCTATCTGATCGCCTACTACGACTGCTGCGGTGCACCTTCGTGTTCCAACGCATTCTGCGGCGAACCGGACATGCAGGCCGTGATGTACAACCCGGTCTCCGGAAGCTACGACCAGGAAATCATCTGGTGTGTCTCCGACGAGTCTCAGGCATACACCTGCACGATGGCGCCCATCATCGGTGAGGACTGCCAGACTCGACCGGCCGAGCGCCCCAAGGTCGGTGCCGGATCATGAGCAGTTCGCGAACCCGAAAACTGGCGCGCCCCGCCGTTGCCGTCATCCCACTCACAGTCGTACTCGCGCTGGCCGGTTGCAGTTCGTCCGACAACGACGAACCCTCCAGCGCAGGCGATGTCACCTATCCGACAGTTCCGTTCACTGCTCCGGGCGAGGGGATCTCCCTCGGTCACGACGACCAGGAAATCGGCGATACCATTCCCGAGCCATTGCACGTCGGTTCGATCACCCCGATCGCAGCTGACCGCTTGCTGGGCGTCGAAGGTGGATTCGGCCAGCTCGAGCTCAGCGTCAACGTCATCGATCCGAAAACCGGTGTAGCCGAGAGCCGGATCACCGTCGGCCCGGGTATCTGGGATCCGGTCATTCACGGATTCGTCGGGGATTCCGCCGAGGATCCTGCGGTGCTCGCTGCCGAGGTGTGGCGCCCCCGAGGTTCCCGCGGCGCAGCAGATTTCACGGTCAGCACCTACTCCGGAAACCTGCTGGAACCAGCCGAGGTCAGGCTTCCGGACGTCGCACGCGTACATTCCCGTGCCGGCTCGAACGCCGTGACGTCCGACGGCAAGTTCTTCGTCACGTGGGACGACGGTTTGTACGGCATCAGAGTGGTCGACCTCGAGAAGAAGGAAGCGACCGGTGCACTCCAGATAGTCGGCTGCGGTCCGTTCACGTGGATGGTCGATCACGAGCTGTACAGCGTCTGCGAGGACACCCGGGAACTGCTGCACGTCACGATCGGTGACGACGGTGTTCCGAAGGAAACCGCCCGAAGCAAGGTCCTACCCGAGGATTTTGTCTCCACCCGCAAGGTCACGTGGGCATCGGAAGCGAATAAAGCCTTGCTGGTCAGTGAGAACGGCGATGTGTACGTCTTCGACTTCTCCAACGGACTGCCTCAGGAAGGTGTCAAGCCGATCGGAAACGCCGGGCAGGACTCCGGTCGATTCTCGGAGAACGTCATCAATGCCGACGCAACCCGGCTCGCAATCGCGTACACGGACACGGCTATTCATCCGGACTCTGCTCGGGGAGGCTCACTGGTCAAGATCGACTTGTCCGACGCAACGACCTTCGCCCCGGTGAAGAGCTTGACGCTGGCAGACCTCGGCTTGACAGACATCAAGAGCATGACCTTTTCCGTCGACGGCGCCACGTTCTACGTGCTCGGTTCGGGACCTGAGGTCGAAGGCTCCGCTCCGCAGAAGATCGTGGGTTACAACGCGAGCACCGGCGAGCAGGTCAGTTCCGTCGATGTCTCGGGCAACGTCGGTGATGTCAGCGGGTTGATCACACCAGAAGTACTCCGATGAGTCGTCCCGGATCCGGTGTGGTGATGGGCCGGCGCCGCTTCCTGAGTTTGGGAGCACTCGGCGCCGGAGCACTCGGGCTCGGCGCAATGGGGACGATTGCCGGATGCAGTTCCACTGCAGCATCTCCGACGCCCACGACCGATCTCGACTACATCCTGCCCACCGACCCCGAAGTTGCCGCCGCAGAATCGGCGCGAGCCTGGAACGGGACCACCGCTGCGTTTGCCCTTGCCGCCGGATTCTCGACGGTAGATCTTGGCGGACGCCTCGTGGACACGTGGACGTACGGAGGCGCTGCGGTGGCTCCGGAACTTCGGCTGAAGTCCGGTGACCGGGTGAACGTCAGCGTCCAGAACGGCCTCGACGCCGAAACAACACTGCACTGGCACGGAATTCGAATCCGCAACGACATGGACGGCGCGGCACCCACCACGCAGGCACCCATCGGCGCCGGTTCGAGTTTCGAGTACAACTTCATCGCACCGGATCCGGGAACGTACTGGTACCACTCGCACAGCGGATTACAAGCCGATCGGGGGCTCTTCGGCGCCATGATCGTCGAGGACCCGAACGACATCACCGGGGCCGACGCCGATGCCGTTCTGGTGCTCGACGACTGGCTCGACGGATTGGGTACCACACCGGATTCCGTCCTGATGGCCCTGAACCCGGCAATTTCGGGCGGGCACGGCGGACACGGCGGTGGGGCAACGACTCCGGCGGAACACTCGGAAGCCGACATGTCCGTCGCGCAACAGTTGGTGAGCGGTGGACACGGTTCTTCCGAACCACTCGGCGGGATGACTCAACACATCGCGTATCCACTGCACTTGATCAACGGGCGGCCACCCAACGATCCTGCTGTCGTCACTGCAGCGCCCGGTTCGACCCTGCGACTGAGAATCATCAACGCAGCGGCCGAAACTCCGTACCGGTTTGCTGTGGCCGGTCACGAGATGACAATCGTCGCTACCGATGGCTACGACGTGGAACCAACTCCCGCCGACACCATCATCGTCGGAATGGCCCAACGCTACGACGTACTGGTGACGGTGAAGTCGGGAACATGGCCGGTGGTGGCGAAGGTCGAGGGCCGAGATGGATATGCGTCGACCGTCCTACGCAGCACCGACGCGTTGGCGCTGGCGAATCCGGATGTGGGCGGAGACCTCTCGGAACTGGCCGGCCGACTGGTCATCGAAAGCGAACTCCGGCCCACGGAATCCGCACGGCTCGAGACGAAGTCGCCTGATCGCGACTACCACATCGAATTGATCCAGGCCGGCGATCGGTACGTCTGGGGAATGGCGGGAGCCGATGCGGGCAAGCTCGTCATGAAACAGGGCGAACGGGTCCGGATCACGATGAAGAACACGTCCACGATGTGGCACCCCATGCACACCCACGGCCACACGTTTGCGGTACCGGATTACGGCGGACTTCGCCGCGACACCGTCAACGTCCTACCCGGCACCGAGCTTGCCATCGAGTTCGACGCCGACAATCCCGGCGAGTGGATGTTCCACTGCCACAACGCCTACCACTTCGAGGCCGGCATGACGGCAAATCTGCGTTACGTCCGCTGACAAGTCGAAGAATGGAGAGAACACCTCATGAAGAAACTCGTTCCCGCTTTCCTGGCCGCGTGCGCTGCCCTGAGCCTCACCGCCTGCAGTAGTGATGCCGGTGCGTCGTCGGACGAACCTGCAGTCGTGATCGAGGTGAAGAACATGGCGTACACACCGGCATCGGTCACCATCGAGAAGGGACAGACCGTCGAATGGAAGTTCGACGACAGCGGACTCCCCCACGACGTGGTCGGCAACGGTGATCTCGACGGGAAGCTGAAGAGCGAGTTGCTCACCGAGGGAACCTTCTCGTACACGTTCGACGACGCCGGCACCTTCACCTACCACTGCACGCCCCACCCGATGATGGTGGGCACCGTGATCGTTCAATAGTGAGGAGGTGGATCGCCGGCTTCGGCCTCGCTGTCGCGGCGACGTGTGTCCCAGCTTGCGGCACAGAAGATCCCGTCCCCGACGTGGTGGTCGAGATCAGCAATGTTCAGTTCAGCCCGATGGATGTCACCGTGGAACACGGCGGCACCGTCGAGTGGCGCTTCGACGACGGTGGACTCCCGCATCACGTGGAATCACCCGGCCTGTTCGACAGCGGTATCACCGGAGACGGAACATTCCGGCACACGTTCGAGAGCGTCGGCGTCTACGAGTATTCGTGCTCCGTCCACCCGTACATGATCGGCGTCATCACAGTGCTGTGAACTCTGGCTCATCACTTTTCGCTGCGACTTCGGCTCAACACTTTTCCTGAACCACAAACACTTCGGAGGATCTGATGACTACTGTTCTCTCACACGGCCCACTGCAGACCGATGTCCCTGACATCCGGCCGACCCTTCAAGGCTCGGTCGGCACCGCGACCCGTGTCAGCCTCGTCGCGGCGGGCGCTGCTGCGGGTGCCGGCCTCGCACTCGTGTCCACGCCATCTGCGACAACAGCTTTGACCACAGCTGTTATCGGCGCCGGACTGGTTACGTCGCTGGCTGCGAACTGGTCGACCTGCGGAATGTCCGTCGCCGGAGTTGTTGCCGCGCCGAAGCAGGTAGATCGGAAGGGAACCTCGACCCCCGTCCGCCGACTCGGCTGGCACGCTCTGGGTTCGGTCACGACGGGAGCCGCCACCGGGGCATTGATCGGCACTCTCGGTGCGGCGATGTCCGGGTACGTCCCGATCAGCTGGGCACTGGGCATCTGGGCCGTCGTCGCGGTTGCGTACGGGCTGCACGAGTTGGGTGCAGTGAGGATGCCGACTCCGATGCGGCGCCAACAGCTTCCGCGCCATCTGCGCCGCACAATGGCGCCCTGGAAAGTCTCGCTGATCTTCGGCGCGATCATCGGTCCGGGATTTCTGATCTTCATCCGCTCGAGTGCGTACTACCTCCTGGCACTCGGCGCGCGTGAACACCCGCCCCGACTCTCCGGAGCGTGTGTTCACYCGACAGAAACCGTGCGCACTCACCCCGCGTCAGGGAATCGACAGCGCCACCTGGACCGAGTCCTCCGACGGCGACGTCACCTTTGCGTCCCGACTCCAGAGCATGTCCAGCGCTGCCTTGGGCTTGGCAAGAACCCACTCCCGCGCGGCGTTCTTGATCAGCGTCGGAGTTGCGCACCCGCAATCGCTGTTCACACCGTCTGCGTCGATGCCGACGTCTCGGCACAACGCAACAGCGCGGGGCACGTGATACCCCTGAGTGACGATCAACGCCTTGGTTACCCCATACGTATGTATGGCCCGGAAGCAGGTGTCATAGGTGTCGAGGCCGTACGGATCCCCCACGATGCGACGCTCATCTATTCCCTGCTCCACCAGGTAGTTCGTCATCGCCGCGATCTCGTCACCCGAGCCGCCGTTCGCGTCGCCGGAGACCAGGACCGCTTTAGCCTTTCCCGCTTCCACCAGTTCGACTGCTGCGTCCAGCCGCCCTTTCAGGAAAGCCATCGGCTTACCGTCCTTGATCTGCGCGCCCAGCACGATCACAACCGGAGCGTCGGGAGCATCGGCGGCGTCTGACGTATGTCCGGCCGACGCCACGGAGATCCACACGATCGAGCCCGCGTAGACAACTGCTCCGAGCACCGCAATGCCTGCGACCCAACGAGGCCACCTGCGCTTGCGCGGCGGTTTCACTGGATCTGCAGCAGCTTCGTCCATTCGTCGATCAAACCACACGGTTTGCTCATGGCTCGAGTGCTCGGTCGATCCTCCATCCCTCCGCGCCACTGCGCTCGGCCCACAGATCCGAGTACTTTCCACCTCGCGCGATCAGGTCTTCGTGGGAACCGACCTCCTCCACCCCTCCGGCTTCGAGGTAGACGATGCGATCTGCTCCCTGAATAGTCGACAGGCGATGAGCGATGATCACCACCGTTCGACCACGGGCCAATCGGTGAATTGCCTCGGTGATGGCGACTTCGTTCTCTCCGTCGAGGGCGGAAGTCGCTTCATCGAGAAGAACAATCGGAGTGTCCTTGAGGAATGCCCGCGCAATCGAGACCCGCTGACGTTCACCGCCGGACAGCAGTGATCCGCCTTCACCTACCCTGGTCTCCTCACCGCTCGGCAAACGGTCGATCACTTCGCCTAGCCTGGAATCCACCACTGCTTGACGGACCTCCGACTCGGTGGCATCCGGTCTCGCCAACCGAACGTTCTCCAGGATGGTTCCGTCGAACAGGTAAACCTGCTGTGAGACAGTCGATATCCGAGACATCAATGCTCTCGTTCCGATGTCGCGAACATCGGCTCCCCCGATGGATACCGCACCTTCGTCGACGTCCCAGAATCTGGAGATCAGCCGAACCAGAGTTGTCTTTCCGGAACCGGAAGGACCGACCAGAGCAGTGACCGAGCAGTCCGGGAATTCGAGGCTCACGTTACGAATCACGCGATCCGGGCCGTAGCCGAAGGAGACCGAATCGAACCGAATATCATACGAGGTAGGCTCTTTCGGCACCTCAGGCTCCGCCAGCACCGGTACATCGATCATCTCTCGGACAGATCCGAGCGACACCCGGGCCAGTGAGATACCTTCACCGAATCCTGCGAGCATTTGCATCGGCTCCACGAACCTCACGGCCAACACGAGAACAACGATCACGCTTGCTGTGTCGATGGACCCGATGGTGACCAGCAGTGCCGCCAGAACCAGGACGGTGAGAAAGGCAACCTGAACGACGATCATGAAGCGCAGCAGATACTTGTCGACCGATCCGATTTCCTGCAGGTGTGCGTCCCGGTTGGACACAAGAGCTTCGTCCAACCGAGTCCAGCCTTGGCCACTCTTACCGGCCGAACGTAGAACTTGCTGCGCCTGTGCATATTCGACGACGCGCGATGCCAACTCGGATTCGCTCTTGCCGATCGCCTCGTATTCGGGAACAACCGCCCGCTGCACGTTGCGGTAGGCCCGAATCCCCAGTGGAACGAAGACGACCATCGCGAGAGACAGTCGCCAGTCCACAAACAAGACAGCGATCGCCACTGTCGCTGGAGTCACCGTGACGGTGACGAGTTGCGCGATGATCATTCCCGGGATGCTCATCAAGATAGCCGTGCCCTCGGTGACCAGGCGAGTGAACGCTCCACGGTTTGCCTTGCTGAACCACCCGAGCGGAACCTGCACCAAGTGCTCACCGAGGCGATGCATGATTCCACCGGCAAAACCCTCGATTCCGATGCGGTACGCCCGATTCTCGGCGATCCACCGTACGGCGCCACAGGCCACCGCCACGAGAGCAGCCGTGACAACCCACGGAACTGCGGCGTCGTAATCGCCGCGAACCACCGCTTTCAGGATCGGAATCATCAGTGCAAAGACGACACCCTCGAGTATCCCGGCGAGCGTGAAACCTGCTATCTGACCTCGCATCCCATTGTCGCGCCCGAGGATTTCGTCCAGGTCTCGAATCATTGCAGCGCCTTTCGCGGAGATATGTCTTCGACGAGAGGGTTCTGGAGCGCCCACATCCGCGCGTAGGTTCCGCCGAGCCCCGACAACTGTTCGTGCGTACCCTTTTCCACGATCCGTCCGGCGTCGAGAACGAGTATCTGATCTGCATATCGGACGGTGTGCAGTCGATGAGCGATCACCATCAGGGTGCCGCCGTCTGCACTGATCTCGCCCAGTGCGCGTTGAACGGCCGATTCACTGTGGGGATCGGCCTGCGAAGTCGCCTCGTCCAGGATGACGATCGGCGGGTTCTGAAGGATGGCGCGGGCGATCGTCAGGCGTTGCTTCTCCCCACCCGACAGCTCACCGCCCGAACCACCACCGATCTCGGTGTCATACCCGTCCGGCAGTCGCATGATCACGTCGTGAATCTGCGCCCGCCTCGCCGCTGTCTCCACTTCCAGATCCGTTGCATCCGGTCGACCGAGCCGAATATTCTCGCGCACGCTGTCCCGCAGGAGCACAACATCTTGGAAGACGATGGCCATCGATCTCAAGACTTCACGACTGGACTGATCTCGTAAATCGCTTCCGCCCAGTCGAATAGACCCGTCCGTCACGTCCCAGAACCGCGGAAGTAGACGCGCCAAAGTGGTCTTGCCGGAGCCGGAGGGGCCAACGATCGCGGTCACGGTGCCCGGTTGCATCTCGAAGGAGATGTTCTCGAGGACGCGCTGCCCAGTGGTGTATTCGAAGCCGACGCTGTCGAATTCGACCAAAGTGCTGCGAGCAGGCACTGCATCCTGAGGTTCGGCCAGCTCTGGTTCGCCGAGGATGCTCTCGACGTGAGTCGCTCCCAGTTGGCCTTCGCGGTAGAGGTTGGCCATCGTTCCCATGTGCAGAACCGACGACGGAACACCGATTCCGACGACCAGAAAGGCAACAAGAGCTACCGGGGTAATCCAACCCCCGGACAACATTGCAGTTCCCGTCGCCGTGATGACCACGATGAGTACCGCCGGTGAGAGGAGGATCGACATCGCGACCACCGGCCTTCCCATCCCCGACATCCAGCGCACGCACACCGCAACCATCGAATCGACAGCGCTCGAGTAGCGCGCGAATGCGCGACTCCCACTCCCGTACGTCTTGACAACCTCGATACCGTCGCCCAGTTCTACTGTCGCAGAGGTCAATGTCGACATCGCAAGATTCCACGAGTCGACGTTCGTTCGATAGGCTCTGCGCATCGACGGCGCGGCAAGAGCTAGACACACTCCGATGTAGCCGACCAAGATCAGGCTGAACTTCCAGTCCATCGCCACCAGATAGATCAGGGCCACTATCGGCGACAGGATCGCGGGTACCACGTCGGCGGGAAGGTGAGCGACGAGAAGATGCATCCGCTTCACGTCGTCGGTCATCGCCTGCTTCACTTCACCGGTGCCACCATTTGCAAACCACCCCAGAGGAACTCGGGACAGATGCCGAGCGATACGCGAGCGGATCGAGTATTTGAAATGCGCGTCGGCGGTGTGGCACACGGTCAGCGCTGCGTTGTAGACGACAAAACCGAGAATTGTGCCCGCTGCACCGATTGCGGCCCACAGCCAGACCAGGTTCAACGACGAGTCGGTCAGGAGCACCCGCGCGATCTCGACCACCGAAACGTAGGGCAGGAATCGTAGCGGCACCGACAGCGCCGACAAACCCGCACCCAGGAGCAGGCGATTTCTCACGGGAGCGATCATGCGACCCAAAGCGTCTCGGTCGACCAGACCAGGCGAGTCTTCGAAGGCCACAGTCTCCTTCACTGTCATCGAGTTCACTGTCATCGAGTTACTCACTCTTCGACGATGATCGTGCCGGTCATGTTCGGATGTGGTGTGCACGTGTAGGTGAACGTTCCGGCTTTGTCGAAGGTCTGACTGTAGGTTCCGCTTCCTTGGAGATCGCTCTTGATCCCCAGCTCGGCGAACACGACATCGTGCGGCATTCCCTGGTCCTCGAAAATCCACGTGACCGTCTGTCCTGTGTGCACAGTGACGGAGTTCGGTGAGTACGCAAGGTTCTTCACCGAGATCTCGACCGGCGCTTGCTCGGTGGAACCCTGTGATTCACCTCCGCACGACGTCAGCGTGAACACCGCTGCAACAGCGATCAATGTGGTCAACCCGGTGCGAACTGACATTCTGCTCTCCTCATCGAACGTAGTGGAGGTCGGCAGTCATCCCGGCCTCGAAGTGGTACGCGTTGTGACAGTGGAACATCCACCGTCCTGGATTGTCGGCGTCGAAGTCGATCGCCAATTGTGCACGCGGAAGTACGATCACGGTGTCTCGGCGAAGCCCGCCGTACGAGGGAACCGAGAAGGTGTGCCCGTGGGTGTGCATCGGATGCCACATATCGGTGTTGTTGTTCATGACGATTCGTATTCGCTCGCCCTGCTTCATGATCAACCGACCCACATCGGTGCCCGCCATTCCCCAGACGTATCGATCCCCGGCCTGGATGAGATCAACCGAATACTCACGATCCGGTACCCGCTGTTCCCACGCGCCCGACGGTCGAAGCGTCGGTTCCAGAACGAGTCGGCCGCCGGACCCTGACAGCACTGCGGGAGAAGTCAGGTCGACGCTCGCAACCGAATCCGGTGTCCGAAGCAGGCACGCGGCGCCACCTGGCTTTCCTTCCACCTTCGCGGCGATAGGCCACGAACCGGACTGCACCGTCACCAATACGTCGTATCGCTGCGCGGGTGCGATCAGAATCTCGTCTCCGGCTGTGTAGGCTATGTCCTGCCCGTCAGCACTGACAACGGTCAACTCGTGCCCGGCGACAGAGAAACGGTACGGAGTCTCCGCCCCGGCATTGATCACCCGCAATCGAAGCCGTGTTCCGGCCGCTGCACTGACGACGAAGGGATCTTCCACAGGCCGTCCGTTGATCAGGTGCAGTGGATACGTGATGTGCGTTGCCATTCCACCGAGCGCCTCGGAATTACCGTGACCGCTGGCGAGAAATTCTGCGGCAGAATCAATCTCTGCATCATCGACTTCCGGTGGAGCTCCGCCGTGCCCGTGGTGTCCTCCCTGTACGTCCGGTGACAATGCGCGAAGCACTGCATCCGGGGTTGTTCCCAGCCCGTCGAGCCAGTCGTCGATCACGATGACGACGTCCTCGTCGGCTCCGGTCCGGTCGTTCGGGTCCTCGACCACTAGTGCACCGAATAGCCCTCGATCGGCCTGCAATCCTGAATGGGAGTGGTACCAATATGTTCCGTGATCCGGGGCCACGAAGTCGTAGGTGAACTCGGCACCTGGTCGGATTCGTTCCTGGGTGACCGGTGGGACACCGTCCATGTCGTTGCGGATCGCAATGCCGTGCCAGTGCACCGAGGTCTCCGCCGGAAGGTCGTTCTGCAACCGAACGTTGAGCCGGTCTCCCTTGGAGATTCGAATCTCCGGACCCACCGCTTCTGCACCGTACGACCACGTGTCCACCCCTCTGGCGCCCAGACTCACCCGAGCCGGTGCAGCTGTCAGATTCCGTTGGACTGTGTGCCCGCTACGAATTCTCGCCTGTTCGGCAGCACGTACTTCGTCGTCGAACGGTGAAATCTCAGAACTGGTTTCGTTCGCCGAGCCACGGCTGCACGCACTTAGTGCCACAGAACCCAAAGCCGCAGAACCCACAGCCGCAGAGCCGAGAGTCACCGCTCCCCATCGCAGAGCCAGGCGCCGACTCAACGCACTCGAACTCATGCCGTCAGCGCCGTGAATTCCTGATAGCGCGTCGCGGCAACAGCTTCGGTTCCGGTGCCGGTCAGATTGCCGGCAGCCATGGCATCCATGTCCTCGATCATCCAGAAAGTGGCGAAGGGATGAGTGGCGAGCCACATGTCTCCGTTGACCTTGGCCACTCGGTTCTCCTGCACCGCTGAAAGACTCGAGAACCCGGGAACACCGGCAACCTTGCCGAACTCGTACACGCCCTCGTCGAACACGGCTACGATCCGAGCATCCTGCGCCGGGATCGCCTCGTCGGACAGGGGCGCATACGGCAGTCCTCCAGCGGCATTCGCTCGCTGGGATTCCGGACGCCCGAAGCCGCTCTCCGCCAACAGCAACGACGGCGGCGCCTGCTCGGTGGTAGTGGCAAGGATTCCAGAACTGCTCATCAACACCGACACGGTGTTCGCTTCACCACCGGACCGAGCAGAGACGTCAGCGATCTTGCCTTCCAAAGCGACAGTCAACTTGTCGGCAACCGACTGACGATCAAAAGCGCGTCCGAAGAAGGCAAGATTCTCACGCCACGGAGTTGTGACGGCCGGGACCGGCACTGTGGGGACGGTCGACGCAAGGGAGTCGTAGTAGCTCCGATCGCCCATCGACGTGAAGATGACCAGTCCAGGATCCTGGGCGAGGACCTGCTCGATCGGGGGTGCACCGAGCGGCGGCACCGTGACCACCTCGGTACCCGCTGACGCCAAGATGTCCTGGCCGATCTCCGATCCCCACGACGTGAAGACCACGTCAGGGGTGATGCCGACGGCAAGGAGACCGAGTGCGGCGTATTCGTCGAGGGAAACAATTCGCCCGAGGTCGCCCGGAACCGACGTCTCACCGAATTCGTGGGACACAACACGCGTTCCCTCGGCAGGTTCCGTCGTCGGTCCCGCCTCACTCGAGCTACAGGCGGCCGCAGTCAGGGCAACGACACTGACCAGCAGCGAAGCACCCAGCCTCGATAGGTAACCGGGTCGCGTTTTCAACTTCATGGTGTCCTTCAGCTTCGAATAATCGGGGGTTCGCTACAAATCGGAGCACTGCTCGGATTTGGCAAGTAAACCTCACCTAAGTTCATCCGTCAATCGGTTGCGTCGACTACGCGACCCGATCCGACGCCGCTAAGCTCGGTCGGACCATGACTGCGCCATCACCTGACAAGAAGTCCGCCGCGAAATCACAGCGCCGCCGGAGTTACAACACCGGGATCACTGCGGACGCCGTGCTGACCGTGGCGCTCGGGCTCAGTCGCGAGCACGGAGTCGAGGGCTGGTCGCTGCGGCAGCTGCTCAGCGAACTCGATACGTCGTTCTCCGTCGTCTATCGACTCGTCGGAGATCGGGACGCACTCTCGGCTGCGGTGGTCGACAGTGCGGTGTCGGCCGTGAACGTGCCATCCGCACAAGAAGATTGGCGTCAATGGCTGACGCATCTGCTCTTGCAGATGCGAGAGGCCTTGATCGAGTGTCCAGGCGCGGCACAGTGGCTGCTGATGAACGGAGTTGCCACCCAGCGCAGCCGGGAACTCATGGAGGCCGGATTGGCTTCACTGACCGCCGCCGGGTTCGGGGAAGAAGCCGCTCAGGCTTACACCGTCGCCTTCACTTCGACAACCACACTGATTGCCATGAACGACGCCAGGCGCATTCCCAGCGGACAGCGTTCACCCGATCACAGCGCGATGCTGGAACGCCTGAGCAACGACGGACCCTCAGATCCCCGTTCATCGATGGAGACACTGATCGGGAAATTTGCCGGTCCACCGGATGCTGCGGAAGCAACACGGGCAGAACACTATCGCTACACACTCGACCGTGTCCTCGACGGTCTAGAGGCGCGCCCCCCCCCCCCCCCCCCCCCCCCCCCCGCGGATGATCTGGATTCTCGGTATGCCTAGCGGAACAGGTTCGCGACGAACGGAATCGTGTCGGCCTGCGATTCGACCAAAGCGCCGCTGTGATCGGTGTTGTAGGTCTTGAACGTGACCGGTTCACCGTTGGCGACCAACGCTGCAACCAGCGAAAGTGCAGACGGTGCAGGGACATCCACGTCAAGCAGGCCCTGGCCGATAAAGATAGGGCGGTCGTATCCACTGGTCGGTACACCCATGTAATCGTTCAGCAGACCCTGGAAGTTCGGGATCTCACTGAGCGGGCGGGAGAAGATGTCACCGAGGACCAGATCCTTGGATGCCTCGTCCAGGTCTGCGGCGCAGAGCTTTTCGGCCGAGTCGACCTTTTCCCTTCCCAAGTCGTTCAGGTAGGAATTCAAGTCGATCTCGGGGTGCGCTTCCCGCAAGCCCGCGAGGATGTAGAGCGCGTACGACGTCAACCCGCCGCCGAGGGCGATGGGAGGGAAGCCCGGACCGGCAGGCAGGAGGGTCAACTCGATGTTGGCCGGCACTCCGGTACCCACGCCACCGCGGTAGTCGAGCGAATCCCCTCCGTACTCGGTTGCGTAGCGGGCCGTCGTGATGGCTGCACCGCCGCCCTGCGACTGTCCGACCACTGCCCAACGATTCGAGATGGAGGAGTCGATGACCCGGGCCGCCTTGACCGAGTCGACTACGCTGTGCGCCTCCACCTTTCCGTCGAGGTACGGCATCAGCCCTGGTGTACCCAGACCGACGTAGTCGGTGGCGACGACGGCGTAGCCCTCCGAGAGCCAGCGCCCCAGGTACGGGTAGTCACGTTCGGGCAGGCCGGGACCGACCAGCGAAGGGGCACAGGAATCGTCGAGTCCGGTGGTGCCGTGCGCCCAGGCGATGACGGGCCAACCACCTTCCGGTGCCGGGCCGGCCGGGACGTAGTACGCGCCACTGCTCAGCGCGGGCCCGCCGTTGGAACCGATGGTCCAGTACGTGAATCGCTTGGCGTCGGCGGTACCCGGAATCCACAGATCCTTCGGTAGCGGCTCACTCGACACCACAGTGCCGGTGGCTTGCGACGCGCTCGGCGCCTGCGCGGACGCGATGGGCGCAGCAACGGCGGAGCCGATCGTTGCAGCACAGAGGGCTGCGATGGATATGCGGGCAAACGACTTCGACTGGAATTTCACGTCTGACGACTCCGGTTCGTGCGGTGGGCGACCTCGTTGGACGTTATCGTAGATTTTGTTTAACCGATCGGTCAAGCAAAATCTTGCAGCTTTGCGACACGTACATGTCGAGATCCCGGCCCCGACTCCGACCCAGTATCGAACCGGCACGAAGAAACAGTAGGAGGATGTGTCCATGGCACACGTACAGCGTTTCGACCACATCGGCATCACCGTCGCGGACCTCGAATCAGCGACGGCGTTCTTCGTCGGTCTGGGTCTCGAGGTGGAGGGCACCGGATCCGTGGAGGGCGAGTTCGTGGAAACCGTCTGCGGTATCCCTGGAGCCAAGTGTGAAATCGCCATGCTGCGCCCTCCGGGCGAAGGGTCACGGCTGGAGCTCTCGTCCTTCGTCACGCCCGACCACGTACCCGGATCGCCTGCTCCGATGGCCAACGAGATCGGTCTGCGCAACGTGTCTTTCGAGGTGGGCGATCTCCAGGCGGCGGTCGACGCGGTGGCTGCGGATGGTTACGGGCTCATCGGCGGGATCGGCGAGTACGAGAACAGCGTGCGCATGGCCTACGTGCGTGGGCCGGAAGGGATCATCGTGTCCCTGTTCGAGCAGATCGCCTGAAGCGTCACGGCAATCGGACCGTCAGATCGCCTTCCACGAGCTGACCAGAGCGCCCATCGCGGCCGCGAATTCGGCAAACGCCGCGTCGATTCTGACGCGGTCACCGGTCGTCACGAGATCGAGCGTCAACCCCCGAATCTGCGCCAACACGATCGTCGCGTAGCGATCAGCGCGATCGGGCGGACATCCATGCGCGAGCGCAGCTTCCGTCAAACCACCCAACCAGTCCCCCACCACATGATCGAGAAACTCGCGATACCGCTCCGGATGCAACAACGCCTGTCCGTAGATCTCGAACATCAAGCGAAAGCTCGGCAACGATTCCGCTGATGTGCGCCCATTCCAGTAACTCGTCAACATCTCGACGATGTCGGTCCCGGAAGAGATGTCGAGAGAAGAGCTGTCTCGCAGGGTGGCGACTACTTCAGTGAGTAGTTGTTCCTTCGAACCGAAATGGTGGATGAGTGTCGCATGGCTGATCCCCAGGTCCTTGGCCAACGGCCGCATGGACAGTTCACCGACGCCGTTCGCCGTGACATACGCGGTTACCTGCTCGAGCAATTCGGCACGGCGATGCTGGTAACGCAGTTTCCGGCCGTCGATCGGCGTGCTGTCCTCCACCTGCAGGAGCCTACGCAGTACCGGAAACACAGCAGTACCGGAAACACAGCAGTACCGGTTACACGGTGACGTGGTGGCGATCCGATCGACTGATCGTGACAGCGGCGACGACGATACCGATCACCACGCCGATGAGAGTGTCTGCGACGCGAGCCACTGCCGCTTCGGTCCCGATCGGGGCACTGAAACCGATGAGAAGCAGTGCCATCGGAGTGACGGCGAGTGACGTCAGCGCATAGTTCTTGATGACGAGCAGCTCCGCAGCAGTCTGCAGAATCACGATCACGGCAACGGCTTGCCAGTAGCCGAGTGTCAAAGCGATGAGCCCAGCGGCCACGACGGCGCCACCGACATTTCCCACCAACCGCTGAATCCCGCGCTGGACGGTCTGCTTGTAGTTCAGTCCCTGCATCGCGGCGATGGCACCCATCGACGCCCACAGCGGATGCTCCAACCCGGCTCCTGCCGCGAGCCAACCGGCCAGAGCCGAGGCCGCCACGATGCGGAGAGCATTCATCCGCACCGGGCGCGAATACAGTCGGCGCAATCCTTCGAGAAAATAGCCCTCGGGGGCGGCAAGCGTGGGCGCCGGCGCGAGGTCGTGTTCGATCATGCTGGAGCGCTTGAGCTTCCGAAGTTCCTTCTCGTGCTGAGCAATACTCCGGATCAAAGTCGCGTCGCCGTGCAACTGCCATTGCTGTACTGCCGCTTCTGCTTCGTCGAGCACCGCGACCAGTTCGCGTCCGTGATCGACGGTCGACTTGATCCGACCGCTCGACGCAATGACCAAGCGGGCGTTGGCAATCGATCCGAGCGCCGGTTCCACTGCGCCTGTGCCGGACTGTTCGAGACGTCCCACCGCAGAGACTGCACGAGCAACTGCCAGACGGGCAGGTCCCATCGGCAGTACGAGCGCTGGGAGCATCGCGGCCACCCAACCGACCACAACTCCGAGCGCACCGGCAGTCACCAGCCTCGCCAGATCATCGACACTGGAGGCATATCCGGCTGCACCGGTCGCCGCGAAGACGAGGATGACGGGCCCTGGTCCGGTGATCCGGAAGCCCGACATGAAGCAGTACGACGCACCGGCCAGCAACGAGAGGATGCCGATCTGCAACCACATCGGAACGCCCACAACACCCATTGCGCTGCCGAAAGCGATGGAAACCACCAATGCGGCACCGACCATCGCCAGCTTGCCCGCCAACCGGGGATACGGCTCGTACCTACCGAACGCGGCGCACAGCGCGCCCAAGGCCGCGAAGCCGGCCAACTCCCGATGCCCGAGCAGTCCGCCGACCACGAGGACTACGGCGGTGGCGAGCCCGACCCTGATCGCGGGGGCGATGGTCGCGTCGGCGGATCCGACGCGAAAAGCCGCTCGCCACGTCGCCCCGGAGACCGTATGTGCAATGGCCTCACTCGAATGAGTGAGACGGCTGGGCGTCCTGGCTGCGGTTTCGGTTCGGGTCACCGACTCAGCATACATTTATTTCACCAGTAAATTACTTGTGAAGTAATGCGAATTCTGTCGCTAAGATGGGGCCATGGGTGCGACTGACAGATCCGAAGACGACTTCATCGACAAAGTCCGTCGCGAATGGAAGCGCGCCTACCCGGAGTTCGACACCGCCCCCGTCGAAGTGATGGGCCGGATCGCCCGCATCAACGCGCAGTCTCTTCACCAGCTCGACCGCGCCCTGGCGTCCAGCGGGGTCTCTCGCGCCGAATTCGACGTGATGAGTGCACTCGCTCGCAGTGACCGCCCCCTGCGAGCGAGTGAAGTCACCGCCGTCACGATGGTCAGCGGCGCCGCCACCACAAAACACGCAGACCGTCTGGCCAAGCTGGGCTTTGTCGAGCGTCAGCGTTTCGAACACGACGGACGGGTGGTTCTGCTTCAACTCACCGATGCCGGTCGCGCATTGGTCGAGGCAGAGTTTCCCCGACGCGTCGAGCGAGACCGTCAAGTACTGACCGGACTCGACGAGGACGAACGTGCCCAGTTGACGGCGCTGCTCAAACGAATCTCACGCAACATCGACTCGGGGATCTGGGACTGATCTATTTCGGCAGCGGTACGTTCTGCAATCGCACCTGACCGCGCGCCACCTCTTTGCCCGATTCCGGATCGGTGATGACCACCGACCACAACTGCTGAACGCGTCCCTGCTGAATCGGCACAGCCACGACGTCCACGCGCCCACCCGTACGCGCCCGCAGGAAATCCGTTCCGTTGTGGACGCCGACGGCGAATTCGCCGCGATCTGCCACTGCAGTGCTGGCTCCGATACTCGCGGCCGACTCGACGGCGGTCGTGTAGACACCGCCGTGGACTACACCCCACGGAGTGTGATGCGCCTCGGACAGATCGATGTGTCCGACGACCTTCGTGCCGGACACCTCGTCCAGTTGCAATCCGGCAGCGCTGACAAATCCGCTTGCTGCCTCGAGATTCAATTCCGTCATGACGACCCCTCATCTGCTCCGTTGGATTTCTCGACCTACCTTCCGCCCTCGAATACATACCGTCAAGTGCTAAGTTGGAATTCCCAACTAACTTTTCCAACTAACAGGGGCCCCAGAGATGACGGCGACAAAAGGACGCAACTGCTCCATCGCCAACGCCTTGGAGGTCGTCGGCGAGAAGTGGTCACTGTTGGTGCTCCGAGAAATCGTCCTCGGGCAACGACGGTTCGACGAGATCGCCGCGGGCACGGGTGCGAGCCGCGACATCCTCGCCGCGCGTCTGCGCACCCTCGTCGAGGCCGACGTCCTCACGAAGCGTCGCTACGAAGACCATCCACCGCGCTACGAATACGTCGCCACCGAATCAGGGAAGGCGCTCTACCCGATCCTGATGGCACTCATGGAATGGGGAGATACCTTTGCGACGACGGGTCCGCCGCCTACCGTCGTCGAGCATCGTTGCGGTGAGATCCTGCACGCCCAAGTTGTCTGCGCACACTGCAAAGAACCGCTGGCCGCCAGAGATGCGCACGTAGTCGAACTCTCGCCACCTGCTCGATAGCGTCAGCGTCCGGGCGGAAACCCACCTGTTGCGATCGGACCCCAGGAGTCGACGGTGACGCGGATCAGGCTCTTGCCCTGCTTGCGCATGGCTTCGCGGTACTCGTCCCAGTCGGGATGATCACCGGCGATGGATCGGTAGTAGTCGACCAACGGTTCCACCGAGTCCGGGAGGTCGATCAACTCCGCGGTTCCGTTCACCTGGACGTACGGGCCGTTCCACTCGTCGGAGTGGATACACAGAGACACCGCCGGGGTGCGGCGAACATTCGCGGCCTTGGCCCGTTCCGGGTACGTGGAGATGACGATCCGGCCCTCGTCGTCGACCCCGCACGTCACCGGAGAGATCTGCAACTCGCCGGATTTCTTCACCGTGACGAACGTGGCCCGATGACGCGGCCTGATGAACTCGAGGAGTTCGGCAAACGAAACACGATCTGCGCTGGCGATCTTGGACATGACCTCAGCCTAATTCGATTTACGAGCTGACGCTCAGGGCATCTCGATGGTCTGAGCACGTGCGATTTCGTCGATTGCACGAATGACGTACGCGCTCTGAGCTTTCTTCACTCCGGTCGACAGACTTCCGATGACCAGAACCGCCGAACGCAGGTACGCGCCGTGCCCGATGCGGAACGAATCGTCCTCCAAATCCGAAATCCCGAGCGCCCCGGTGTAGACCGCAGCGAGCGCCTGCACGTCCAGATCCGGCAGCCACACGATTGTGGACTTGGCGCAGGCAGTAAGCGCATCCTGCACGTCCTCGCTGGACAAGCCGTCCGGATGCGTGTCCTCGAGCAATTCGCGCACGATCGCCGCGTGAACCGAGCTGACCTGCTCGAACGAGAGCCCGCGCAGTTCCTCGACAGCCACGAGCAGTCCGTCACGATTTGCCGCCCGCACCGCCGCGAGTGCGTCGGCCGTGGCATCGGCGATGTCACGGGCGACCTTCGGCCAATGCGTCGGCCAGCTCTGTTCTGGCGTCCACTGTTCCGGCGTCCGCTGTTCCGGCGTCCGCTGTTCTGGCGTCATCGTGGTATCTCCTCGGTCCTCGCGTTCATGCGGAAGCCTTCCACATCCCACCGACAGGCCAGGCGATCCGTCAGCGCAGCCGCTCCAACAAGGACATTGCGTTGTGCGGCGCAAAGCCTTTCATGTCGTTGTCGAAGTAGACGTACACGTCGAGGCCTTCGTCCATCCAATCCCGAAAGCGCTTGGACCACTTGTCCAGAGCTTCGTCGGTGTACCCACTCGCATACAGTTCCTTGTCCCCGTGCATCCGCACGTAGACAAAATCGGTAGTCGGAGTGGTGATGCGGGGATATCTGCCGGCGGTGTCTGCGACGACAAAACCGATGGAGTGCTCGCGCATCAGGTCCACGGCTTCGTCGGTCTCGAAGCTGGCGTGCCGCGCTTCCACCGCGTAGCGAATCGGCACGTCCCTCTCGGTCTGGGCGAACACTCGGTCTTCGGTGAGCTTGTCGTCGTGCTGTGCTGCCAGATCGGCTGCAGCCTGGGTGGTGCGGGGAAGACCGTCGAAGAAGTCGGTCAACCGCTGCGGTTCGAACTGCAGCGTCGGAGGTAGTTGCCACAGGATCGGTCCGAGCTTGGGACCGATGGCGAGTGTTCCGGCGGCGAAAAAGTTGGCGAGTCCGTCACGGGCGTCGAGCAGTCGTTTCATGTGCGTGATGTACCGGCCGCCCTTGATCGCGAACACAAAATCTTCGGGAGTTTCACTGCGCCATTTGGTGTAGCTTTCCGGCTTCTGCAGGGCATAGAACGAGCCATTGATCTCGATCGACGTCAATCTCTCTGCGGCATAAGATAATTCTTTGCGGTGAGCAAGACCTTTCGGATAGAAATCTCCGCGCCACGCGGGATACGTCCACCCGGAGATACCTACCCGAATATCTGCCATCGATTCAGACTAAGCGGCACTCGAGCGTTTTGACACTCCGTGTTTCAAACTCCGGCACTGAGCGCGACGGATACCGGTACGACGGTCAGGCACACCACCGCACCGACGAACAACGCGATCACGAGGCGACGGTCCCACTTTCCGCGTGCACCACTGGCAGCCAGCATGAAGATCACAAAACCTACACACACGGACACGATAGTCACGATCACCGGAGTTCCAACCATGCCGTGATTGTCCCCTACCCATTGCCACCGAGCGCCCTACGGGTACACGATCGAAGTACCCATCCCGAGCAAGGAGTGGAAATGCCGAAATACCTCTGGCAAGTGACGTACTCACCCTCCGGCGCCGCCGGTCTACAGCAGGAGGGAGGCACTGCGCGGCGCGACGCGATAACGCGAATGGTCGAAAGCATCGGTGGCACAGTCGAATCCTGCCACTTCGCGCTGGGCGGTCACGACATGTTCGTCATCGGCAACCTACCGGACGACGTCGCGGCAGCCGCATTGAGCATTCGCACGGCTGCGGCAGGTGCGGCACGCTCGGAGTCGATCACGCTGCTCACGCCGGAGCAGATCGACGAGGCAGTCAAGCGACCGACCGACTACCGCGCGCCGGGCAAATGACGACGGAAGGAATAGATCCCGGCAGCAGCCGAGTTGCACCCGCTGTGACGGAGACTACGAAAACACCTGACCTGGGCACCTACGGAATCTGGCGAGGAGCGGCTGGTTTGCCGCCCGAACTGGGAACAGCGATCGAGAAACTCGGTTTCGGCACCATCTGGATCGGCGGCTCACCACGCGCCGATCTACGGATCGCCGAGAAACTTCTCGACGCGACCGAGCACATCACCGTGGCGACCGGAATCGTCAACATCTGGTCCTCACCTGCAGCCGAGGTGGCGGAGTCCTATCACCGACTCGAAGCCGCGCATCCGGGGCGATTCCTCCTCGGCGTAGGCGTCGGACATCCGGAGGCGACCGGCGACTACACCAAGCCGTACGCCTCGCTCGTGTCGTACCTCGACGAACTCGACGAGGCCCAGGTCCCGGAATCGCGGCGCGTCCTCGCCGCACTGGGACCGAAGGTGTTGAAACTGTCCGCAGATCGCGCTGCCGGCGCGCATCCGTACCTGACCATCCCCGAACACACCGCCGAAGCTCGTGAAATCCTCGGCCCTTCGAAGATTCTTGCCCCTGAGCACAAGGTTGTTCTGGAAACCGATCCGGAGAAGGCCAGAGCAATCGGTCGCCCCGCCGTCGCCAACCCGTATCTGTATCTGCGCAACTACACGAGCAATCTCGAGCGCCTCGGTTTTGCGCCCGAAGAGTTGGCGAACGAAGGAAACGATCGCGTCATCGACGCTCTGGTTGCGCGCGGTACCGCGAAGTCCATCGCGGATCGACTTCGGGAGCATGTCGCGGCAGGTGCCGATCACGTTGCGATCCAAGCACTTCCCGCCGAGGGTGATCCGCTCGCGACCTACGAAGCACTCGCAGCCGAACTCTTCGGCTGATCAGACACCCTTGACTTGGATAAGTTGTGTCCGAGTATACTTGGACATAACTTATCCGAGTAAAGGAGAAAATCATGAAGATCGTCATTTTCGGAAGC
Organism: Rhodococcus sp. P4_F3_2; assembly: GCF_056401335.1. Lineage (NCBI taxonomy): Bacteria > Bacillati > Actinomycetota > Actinomycetes > Mycobacteriales > Nocardiaceae > Rhodococcus > Rhodococcus sp. P4_F3_2. The sequence continues at coordinate 72,108 of NZ_JBFUJN010000013.1, read as the reverse complement.
GGACTGATCGGAAGCCAGGTCGCCGCCAAGCTCGCTGACGCCGGGCACGAGGTGAAGGCACTCGGCCGCGCAGACGGGATCGACATCACCACCGGCGCAGGAATCGCCGAAGCAGTCGATGGTGCCGACGTCGTCGTGGATCTGACCAATTCTCCGTCGTGGTCGGACGAAGACGTCTTGGCCTTCTTCCGTGACGGAACCAGCCATATCCTCGCCGCAGAAGAGAAGGCGGGCGTCGGTCACCACGTCATCCTGTCCATCGTCGGCGCCGATCGACTGCCCGATTCCGGGTACATGCGAGCCAAAATCGCCCAGGAAGACCTGGTCAAAGCCGGCCCGACACCATACACGATCATCCGATCGACCCAGTTCTTCGAGTTCGTCGCCGGAATCGCCGACGCCGGAACCACCGACGGCACGGTCCATGCAACACAGGCACATCTGCAGCCCATCGCATCACGGGACGTCGTTTCTCACGTCGCCGAGGTAGTGACCGGTGCGCCGCGTAACGGCACGGTCGAGATCGCCGGGCCCGAACCACTGGGCATCGACGAACTGGTCCGGCGCCTGTTCGTCGTCACCGGCGACAAGCGCTCGGTGATTTCCGATCCCGAGGCCGGGTACTTCGGCGCGAAACTCGACAACTCGGCACTCACCCCGACACCCGGCGCCGACGCATGGATCGCGCCGACAACGTACGACGCGTGGCTTGCCGAGAAGGCCTGACGTCGACCACTCGAGCGACGTCCGGCCCGCATCACGTTCCACCACGTCGATAGAGTTCAACCATGAAGCTTTCCGGAGGCGTGGAGTGGTCACTCCACTGCTGTGTGGTTCTCAGCCAGGCCGAGGGGCCGGTACCCACAGCCAGACTCGCCGAACTTCACGGGGTGTCGAAGACATACCTGGCGAAGCATCTGCGAGCGCTCGCGCACGCCGGTCTGGTCAATCCGACCGAGGGCCGAGACGGTGGGTACGTCCTCACCCGGGCTCCCGAGAAAATCACCGTTCTCGACGTCGTCCAGGCGGTTGACGGCACTGAACCTGCGTTCCGGTGCACGGAGATTCGACAGCAAGGAATCCTCGCCGCTCCACCGGAGCAATGCCGTTCCGCCTGCGGAATTGCCAAAGTCATGGCCGACGCCGAAAAAGCCTGGCGCGCATCGCTGTCGGGAGTCACGATTGCAGATCTTGCTGCAACCCTGGATCTTCCGGCACTCAGAAAGATCCTGACCACACCGATCGCACCTTAGAGCGGCCCACACCTCACGAGGCATCAATCCATCGTTCAACTATCGGGTACCTTGTTCGGGGATCAAATCTTGACGAAGAATCTTCCGGGAATTTTCGCAAGATCTCGGAGGGGGTTTCATGGGAGTCAGTGGCGCTGCGGGGTTGGGGCAGAACATTCGTCAAACAACTGGACTGTTACGTCGCTGGTGGTCTCTTGCGTACGACGGTGAATGGTTCCCTCGGTTTCTGGCTGCTCGATCGATGTTGGGGACAGCCAGAGTGGTCGTCACCTTTTGGTGCGCCGTGTTCGTGGCACTCGCCGTACTGGCTCAATTCGTGAAGGGTGGCGCAACCGACCTCCCTGAACGGCTCGCGGCGGGCACAGCATGCATGATCGCGCTCTACTGCATGATTCGCTGGTCACTCGGACGGTCCTGGCCGAGCCACCACCAATCCGTTCGTTTCATTTCGCTCACCAATATCTGCTTGTCCTTGATACTTCTCGCCGGAATCCATTCGAGCTTCCTGGCATTGACCGGCGCCGTTCTGTTCGTGGTCGTCGCGAACTATTCGTCGGTATTCCACAGCCCTCGAATAGTCACGGCACAGATCGTCGGCGCGCTGTTCGTCGTTGCCCTACTGACAATTCGCGCTGTAACCGATCCGGATACCGATTCTTCGCTGTCGGTGTCCACTGGATTCGTCATCGGGTGTGTTATCGCGTCCGCCGCGATGACCGTGCATTTCCTCGTCTTGTACTTGACCGACGATGCACGACACTCTTGGCGCGATCCACTCACCGCTGCTCTGAACCGACGTGGGCTGCACAACGTCTGGCAACAGCTGTTCGGTGTCGGCGAACTCCAAGGACACGTTGTCCTCGCGGTGGTGATCGATGTCGATTCGTTCAAGAGCGTCAACGACAAACTAGGTCACGCAGAAGGTGATCGGATGCTGGTGACAGCCGGTCGGCGTCTGAACTCAGCGGTCGGAGAGGTCGGGCTGGTTGCCCGGACAGGCGGCGACGAGTTCGTGATTCTCATGCCCGTGGAGCCACGTCGCATCGAACAAACCGTGGTGGACATTCACAATTCGATATCGCGGCCCGCCGGTCGGCAGTCGATTTCCGTGAGCGTCGGAGCCAGCGTGTGGCTGTCCTCGACAATCCCGGACGCTTCAGGAACCATCGATCGGATACTTGCCGACGCCGACAACGCGATGTATCGAGCCAAGCGACGGGGTGGAGACCAGGTGGCCTGGGCGGTAACGCATCTGAGCTGATCGACAGGTCTACTTGCCGACCGAACTCAGAGCGCCGCTTCGCTGTCGTTCGCCGGATCCAACTGATCCTGGGTTGCCGCCCAACTCGCCAAGAGTTTGAGTGCGTCAGCCGTGGGCGTCCCCGGCGCCGCGGTGTAGACCAGCAGCGTCAGCCCGGGATTGGACGGCAGTTCCATCGCCTCGAAGTTCAGCTCCAGGTCGCCGACGACGGGGTGACGAACCTTCTTGAATCCCGTCCGATGAAAGCGCACATTGTGCTTCGCCCACCGGGTGCGGAATACCTCACTGCGAGTGGCAAGTTCACCGATGAGCTCGGTCAGCGCCTTGTCATGGGGATTGCGTCCCGCTTCCGAGCGGAGCATCGCGGCGATGTCGTCTGCCGCGCGTTCCCAATCTACGAAGAAGTCCTGCGACGCCGGGTCCAGGTACACGAAGCGGGCGTTGTTCGCCGGCCTACGCGGATCAGCCAAGACTGGCGAATACAACGCGCGCGCCATGCGATTGGCCGCCAGCATGTCGTGCCTGGCATTGCGTACCCACGCCGGCGCGTCGGTGATGGCGTCGAGTATCTGCTGAATCGCCGGGCTCACGCCCTTGGGGGCGGGGCGCTTTCTACTCGGTGCGCCTGCACTGGCGGCCTTCGCGAGGTCGTACAAATGGGCAGTTTCGGCTTCGTCGAGTTGCAGTGCTCGGGAAAGGCTTTCGAGTACCGAATCCGACGCTCCCGCCAGATTTCCGCGTTCCATGCGCACGTAGTAGTCGATGCTCACACCGGCGAGCAGAGCGACTTCCTCACGGCGCAACCCCTTGACGCGACGGTTTCCGCCGTAAGCCGGGAGCCCTGCCTGCTCGGGTGTGATGCGAGCACGACGGGAGCTGAGGAATTCGCGGATCTCGGCTCGGTTGTCCATGCAGTTCACGTTACTCGAGCGGCGAAGACCGAGGGAGGTACTGCCGTTACCTGGAACAACAGACACTCCCGCGCTCGCGAGGCGCCGCGTTGACTGATTGCAGTCGACCGGTTCACGCAGAAACGTCGACTTCCAAGCACGCGAGACCAGAAGCAAGAGGGGACACCATGCGAGCAACCATCATGTACGGCGCCGGAGACGTTCGGGTCGAGACCGTGCCCGATCCGGTACTGCAGCAGCCGACGGACGCGATCGTGCGGGTCGTCAGGGCCTGCGTTTGCGGCTCTGACCTGCACCCTTACCACAACATGCCGGCAACACCCGGTGGTTCCCCGATGGGCCACGAATTTGTCGGAGTAGTTGAAGAGACCGGTCGCGACGTGTCCACGTTGAAGAAGGGCGACTTCGTCATCGCCCCCTTCGCCTGGTCCGACGGGACGTGCGACTTCTGCCGCGAAGGCTTGCAGACGTCCTGCCGACACGGCGGCTTCTGGGCCGGAAACGGGATCGGAGGCGGGCAGGCGGAGGCCATCCGAGTGCCGTTGGCAGACGGCACCCTGGTCAAGGCGCCGGTCGGTGAGGACTCCGAACTCCTGCCGTCACTGCTCACGCTCTCCGACGTCTTCGGCACCGGCTATCACGCGGCGGTCAAGGGTGGCGTCAACCAACGCACGACGGTCACGGTCATCGGCGATGGAGCCGTGGGGCTGATGGCAGTGCTCTCCGCCAAACGCCTCGGCGCCGAGCGCATCATCCTCATGGGGCGCCACAAGACCCGCACGGATCTCGGTCTCGAGTTCGGAGCCACCGATGTAGTTGCCGAACGTGGGGACGAGGGCATCGAGAAAGTCCGCGAACTGACCGGAGGCAACGGCACTCATGTCGTCCTCGAAGCGGTAGGTCACATGCCTGCCTATGAGCAGTCACTCGGAGTTGTCCGACCGGGCGGCGTCATCAGCCGAGTCGGAGTACCCCAATACGAAGAAGCTCCAATCGGATTCGGGACGCTCTTCGGACCCAACATCACGCTCACCGGTGGACCGGCTCCGGTGCGCGCGTACATCGAAGAGCTGATGCYGGATGTGCTCGACGGAAAGATCGAGCCGGGCAAGGTCTTCGACCACACCGTCGGGCTCGACGACGTAGCGGAAGGCTATCGAGCCATGGACTCCCGTGAATCGTTGAAGGTCCTCGTCCGCCCGTAATCCACCACTTGCGAACGTCCACCACTTGCGAAGAAGAAGCGCGTGACCCACACTGCCAACCGTCCCGTTGCCGGTCGCATCAATTCCACCGCGATCCTGGCGATCATTCTGATCAGCTATTTCATGATCCTGCTAGACAATTCGATCATCTTCAGCGGGCTACCCAGCATCCAAAGCAGCATGGGTTACTCGGCAACCGGGTTGTCCTGGGTCCAGGACGCCTACCCCCTGGTGTTCGGCGGCCTTCTCCTGCTGGGCGCTCGACTCGGGGATATCTTCGGCCGTCGTCGCGTATTCGTCTCCGGTCTCGCAATTTTCGCGATTGCGTCGTTTCTCGTCGGGGTCGCGCCGAACGGTTGGTGGCTCATCGCGGCGCGCGCTCTCCAAGGCGTCGGAGCCGCAGTGGTGGCCCCGGCGTCGCTGTCACTACTGACCGCCAGTTTCCCGCCCGGGCCGGAGCGAACGCGCACTGTTGCCTGGTACGGCGCTGCGGCGGGAATAGGCGCCAGCCTCGGACTCGTGATCGGCGGCGCCCTTGCCGACTGGGTGTCATGGCGCGCAGGCTTTTTCATCAACGTTCCGATCGGAATCGCGATGATCGCGCTCGCTCCCCGGTTCATTCCGGAAACCGAACCCAACTCCGGACGTTTCGATGTGGCGGGCGCTGTTCTCGCCACACTCGGCATGACCGCACTCGTCTTCGGCACCGTCAACTCGGCCGAAGCGGGGTGGACCTCACCGATCACTGTTGCGACACTGGCGGCCGGGGCGATACTACTGACCTTGCTCTTCCTCAACGAAGCGAGAGCGGAGCAGCCGATCATGCCACTGAGGTTGTTCCGCAGCCGGGAGCGATCCGGCGCGTACGCCGCCCGAATGCTCTATCTGGGTGCCATGATCGGATTTTTCTACTTCACGACTCAGCTACTCCAAGGCGTCATGGGCTTCAGCGCGTTCCAAGCTGGCATCGCCTTCTTCCCGATGACGATCGTCAATTTTGCTGTGGCGATGCTGATTCCGCGACTGACACCACGATTCGGAAATTCCGCAATTCTGTCGGTTGGCATTGCCGTCACCCTCGCCGGGATGGCGTGGCTCAGTCTGGTCCATCCCGGTAGCACGTATCTCACTGCGATAGCACTTCCGACGATATTGATCGGCGCCGGGCAGGGGTTGGCTTTCGCTCCGCTGACTTCTGCCGGTATCTCCGGGGTAGAGGCCGAGGATGCCGGTGCCGCATCAGGATTGGTCAACACTGCACACCAACTGGGCAGTGCTCTCGGACTCGGCATCCTCGTCGCAGTTTCCGCGGGCGCCGGAGCCTCTGCCGACGACGCCACAACGGCACTCACCGATCACGTATCAACGGCTCTCACCGCAGGCACCGCCCTGCTGGCCGCTTGTCTCGTCATCGTCCTCGCACTGATCGTCCCGGCTACGAGAACGCGAAGTACCACAAAGCAATTCGAACAGGAGAAAGGAAGCCGAGATGTCGCACTCGTGGACCGAGGCTGAACTGACCAAGATCGGTGGTGCCGAGGAATTGCAGATCTCCTCGTACCGCCGCGACGGCACCGCAAGGCCGTACGTCACGATTTGGGTCGTCCGTGCCGACAACCAACTGTACGTGCGCTCGGCATACGGAACCGACAACCCGTGGTTCGTCCGAGCAACGGCAAGTGGAAGGGGCCGAATCCGCGCAGGAGGAATTGAGCGGGACGTGGCGTTCGAGTCCGCCGCACCGGATGCGCACTCGGCGATCGACTCCGCCTACCACACCAAGTACGACCGCTACGGCCCGCAGATCGTCGGCTCCGTCACCGGCCGCGCCGCCGCACCCAACACCATTCGACTTGTTCCGCTGACGCAGAACTGAACCGCCCCTTTCGATTCCGAGGAGACCTCATGGAAATCTTGAAGCCCCAGCCCACCAGCAAAGCACCCAGCGACTGGTTCACCGGCGACGTCTGGTGGGACGTCATCTACGCCGGCCAGGAGCCGTCGAGGATGCGCGCCAACATGGTTCGCTTTGCACCTTGTGCGCGAACCGACTGGCATTCCCACGCCCTCGGGCAGACCCTCCACATCGTCTCCGGGACCGCGCTGGTTCAAGCTCGCGGCGGCGAGATCGTCGAAGTTCACCCGGGCGAGACCATCTATACCCCGGCAGGAGAGGAACACTGGCACGGCGCGGCACCCGACCGTTTCATGACCCACCTTGCGCTGTGGGAAGGACCCGGCGAGGGAGGCACCGAAACGACATGGGGCGACAAAGTCACCGATGGGGAATACAACGGTCCCCGCGCCAACCATCGCTGAGACCGGACACCTCTCAGATACGTCGCATCACGGAAACAACCTTGCCCAAGATGGCCGCGCGATCGCCGTCGATGACGCTGTATGCGGGATTACGAGGCTCGAGGTACACGTGACCGTCGCGACGCCGGAGCACCTTCACGGTGGCCTCGCCGTCGATCATCGCGGCGACGATCTCGCCGGAATGGGCCTCGTCCTCGCGCCGCACCACGACGACGTCGCCATCGCAGATTGCTGCGTCGACCATCGACTCACCGCGCACCCGAAGTCCGAACACCGTGCCGGAGCCCACGAGCTCGCGAGGAAGCGCCAGCACCTCGTCGGCGTGCTCCTCCGCGAGGATCGGCGCGCCGGCCGCAATGTCACCGACGACCGGAACCGTCACCGTATTCGACGACGATTGCTCCTTCGCTCCCACGAGGAACGGCCGCACGTCCAACTGCCGAGCCATGGCCGCTCCTCGGCGGAGGAAGCCCTTTTCTTCGAGGCTCTTGAGGTGCTTGGATACCGTCGACGTCGAGCGCAGACCAACCGCGTCTCCGATCTGCCGCGTGCTCGGTGTGCACCCGTTGGCAGCCACGAGATCCCGGATGGTCATCAGAATCTGCTGCTGGCGGAGCGGCAGGGAGGAGGCGTCGAGGCCACCGAACATGTCGAGATCGTCGTAATCGGTCACGACGAGAATCGTAGTGAGGGGTCCCGACATCCAATCCAGGCAGCCGCAGCCTGCCAGAAACGGCACAGGCAGTTTGTTTCCCGAGTGGCGCATGGCACGCTGAGCTCATGGAGCCTCTCGAACCGATGCGCCCGGTCAGTGTTGCAGTCGACACGCGGACCAAGACTCCACTCTGGAAGATGGCGGTTCTCTATCCGGCAGTGACATCGGTGTTCATGTTTGCCGCACTCACCACCCGAACGGGAATTGGTCTTGTCGTCCTGGGACTGGTCATTTTCGCAGTCGGCGCGAGCACTTATGCGATGTCGGAGCGACGGATGCTTCGGGAGAACTCGGGGGTTCGAGTTCCATACTTCGCCGGACCTCCTGTCGCCCCGCGGCACGTCGATCTACTCGCGGCAGCAGGGATGCCCCTGCTTACGAGTGGAGCGGTGTTGACCGTCCGGGCATCCGTTACAGAACGTCCTTGGGTTTTCATATCGGTGTTCGTGATAGCGATGGCCCTGGCAATAACTGTCCCGATGGTTGTGCATAACGTGCGGGCCAAGCGGACAGAATCAGCCTGAGCAAGTCAGGACACTCGGCATTTCGCAGCGTGATATTCAGCTGTTTACGCCCACTTCGGAACAGCGATCGACAGCTGCACCGCGTCAAGCGCTGAACGAGCGATGCAGCGAGATGTCGAAGTCGCCGGAATCGGCCTCTTTGGCGACCTGGTTCTGATCAGCGACCCCGATAATGTACTCGTTCATGACTGTCGCGCCGAAAACATTCGATGATGTGCCCATCCAGGGCCTGGGCCTGATGCGATTGACCGACAACGGGTGGGGTGATGCTGACCGCGACCCCGCCGCACTGGTTCGCGCCGCGATCGACTCCGGGGTGCCCATGCTCGACACAGCCGAGATGTATGGAAACGAAGAGCTGGTTGGTCGGGCAATTGGCGCCAACCGTGAACACATCACGTTGTGCAGCAAATTCGGTGTCTACCGCGGGCCGTCGGGTCATCCTGATGACTGGAATGTTCGGGCGGACTCTGCAACGGTGCGCGCGGCCATCGAGGGCTCACTCAGGCGCCTCGACGTCGATCACCTCGATCTTTACTACCTGCATCACCGCAGCGAGGACACACCAATCGAGGAGACCGTCAACGCTATGGCCGAGCTCCGCCAGGCAGGGAAGATCCGGGCTCTGGGGCTGTCCAATGTCACGCTCGATGACATCCGACGAGCTCATGCCGTACACCCCATCACTGCCGTGCAAGAGCAATGGTCCCTTATACGGCGAGATGTTGAACTGTTTCTCCCAACGCTCGCCGACCTCGGGATCACACTGGTCGCACATTCGCCGATGGGGCACGGCAACCTCAACCACTCCACCGGCAATCTTGTCGCTCGGTCCCTCGCCAGCATCGCTTCTCGTGTCGGAGCGACGGCTGGCCAGGTCGCTCTTGCGTGGGTCCATCAGCGCGGGCGCGGGGTCGCGGCCACCGTCATTCCCCTGCCCGGCACCACGAGCATCGCTCATCTACAAGCCAACATTGCTGCTTCGCGAATTGATCTCAGTGAGACTGACTTGGCGGACCTTGATGATGTCACGCAGCAAACAAGGGAGCAGTAAGGCAGTTTGTTGAGAAAGTTTGAGGTGCGGGAGGTCAGCGGAACATACCGCGCTCCGATCGCGAATGACCGCACGCGAGAAACCCGGCGACGCCAAGGCGCATCCCAGCCATACTGACCGACGTGACAGAAGTCGAGGTTGTCGTCGCCCATAGCGAGCGCGCGACTCTGCGCGTCGGCGAGGTGTTCCTCAAGATCGACGCCGATCAGTCGAATACCGACGTCGAGGTCGAAGCAATGCTCCGAGCCCCAATCCCGACAGCGCAGATTCTGTGGCGCAAGCCGCCCGTGCTCGCGCTCGCCGCTCTGCCGGGAAACGCGCTCGGTCGCCTAGGCAGACCGTCGACCACGCCTTCAGCGGCGTGGGCCGCAGCGGGTGCCGCCGTTCGAATGCTGCACGACGCACCGTTGCCGCCCTGGCCCGGCCGTAGTCTCGACGACATCGCCTCAGAACTGGACCGCGAATGTGCATGGCTGACCAGGAGCGGGGTGGTTGCCACCGGAGTGATTACATCCAACCGTCGGATTGCCGAGATTGCGCTCAGGTCGTGGACACCGGTATTCACACACGGTGATCTCCAAGCCTGCCATGTGTTCGTAACCGATGACGAAGTTGCCGGCGTCATCGACTGGTCCGAAGCCGCGCAGGGCGATCCCTTGTACGACCTCGCAACACTGACCCTCGGCCACCCGGAACATCTCGATGACGTGGTTGAGGGCTACGGCGCTGACGTCGACCTCGAGGTCATCCAGGCGTGGTGGTCGTTGCGCAGCTTGAGAGGCGTGCGCTGGCTGGTCGAGCATGGTTTCGATCCAGCCGCGCCGGGCTGCGAAGTAGACGTGCTGAATCGACAGGCGATGCGCGACTGACAATAACCGAACCATCAGGACGTCCTCCCCCAATCTGCCAAACCTCCGACTCGCGCCAAAATTGCTGCGGCCAAAAGTATTTCGTGTCGATGACGGCACGGTTAGGCAGGTCGCGACGCGTTCGCGCCGCCGTCGATTGCCGTCAGCCGGCAAACGCCTGGATATTGTCAGCGAGCGGTGGTCGTCTCAATCGAGTTTCGGACCGCGGCAAGCACGTCCAGCCGCCCACATGGCAGACCGAAGTCTGGACTCGCTCTTCCTGCAGCAACTTTCGGAACGCCGGTGAGCGCGAACCGTGACCCTCCAACGAAAACGACAAGATCACGGATACATGCGAGGTACAGCCCGTTGATTCGAGTGGAGCCGGCTCAGGCGCTGGCGGCCTTGTCTGCAGTTTCGACAAGGGTCTCGACCTTGCTGAACTGCAGCACACCGTCTTCGATCTCGGCGTCGTGCATCAGCTTGCGGTCGCGGTAGTAATTGTTGACCACTTTCCACGCGCCGCGGGCACCCTGACGCGGCATTTCTCCGTCGCCGCGCTGGATGTAGCCCGAGGTCAGGGCTCCGCCCATGAGAGATTCTTCGGCGAAGTCCTCGGGTTCGGCGTGAACCTCGAAAGTCGTGTAGCTGCGATCGCGCATGATCTTGAGCACGCGACACAGATAGGACGCGGCCAGGTCAGCCTTGAGCGTCCACGACGCGTTGGTGTAGCCGAGAATCATCAGAAAGTTGGGAATGTCGGAGTAGAGCACGCTCTTGTAGGCCACAGTCTCGTTGAGCTTGACCGGCTCGCCGTCGATGCTCATGGTCGCCCCGCCCAGAATCTGTACGTTCAAGCCGGTCGCCGTGACGATGACGTCGGCCTCGATTTCGCGGCCCGACTCGGTCACGATGCCCTTCTCGGTGAACGTGGCGATACGGTCGGTGACGATGTCGGCCTTGCCGCTCTTGAGCACCTTGAACAGGTCCCCGTTGGGAACCACGCACAGGCGCTGATCCCACGGGTTGTAACTGGGAGTGAAGTGACGCAGGTCCACGTTCTTGCCGAGCTGCAGGCGGATCTGGGCGAGGAACAGCTTCTTGGCCAGCTTCGGGTTGGTGCGAGAAAGCTGAAAGCTGGCGCGTTGCAGTGCGATATTGCGGGCTCGACCAATCTTGTAAGCAATCTGGTCGGGAACGCGTGCGAGCTTGAGACCCTTGGCAACAGGGTCCTCGGACGGAAGCGCCTGGATCCACGTGGGCGAGCGCTGCAGCATGGTGACGTGACCGGCGGTGGGGGCCATCGACGGGATCAGCGTGATCGCGGTGGCGCCGGAACCGATGACCACTACCTTCTTTCCGGTGTAATCGAGATCCTCCGGCCAGTGCTGCGGGTGCACGATCTGACCGCGGAAGTCGTCCTCACCGGGGAAGGCGGGGCGGTAGCCCTTGTCGTAGTTGTAGTAACCACAGGCGCCGACGAGGACGTTCGCGGTCCACGTCTCGGTCTCCCCCGTCGACTCGACCAGGACGGTCACGGACCACTGCGCGGCGGTACGGCCGAAGTCCATAGACACGACCTTGCGGCCGAAGTTGATGTGGTCGGTGACGCCGTATTCCTTGGCGGTTTCCTCGACGTAGTCACGGATACTGGCGCCGTCTGCGAGCACTTTGGTGCCGATCCAAGGACGGAAACCGAATCCGAAGGTGAGCATGTCGGAGTCCGAACGGATGCCCGGGTACTTGAACAGGTCCCAGGTGCCACCGATGTTCTCGCGGCGCTCGAGGATCGCGTAAGTGCTTCCGGTCTTCTCACGAATGAGGTGGCAAGCCGCGCCGATTCCGGACAAGCCAGCGCCGATGATCAGTACGTCGACATGCTTTGTCATGGAGGAAACTCGTTTCGTAGGTCGTCGCGAAGCTACATCTGGCGTCGGCAGTGGCCGAGAACGATCGGCCGGTTCAGGCCGGGTTCCCTAAGGTCAGCGCCAATGTACAGGGTATGTGCAACTGACGGTAACAGTCAATATCTCGACCCGACTGGGTACAGAACATTGAGAGTGCGACGCACCGGCTCGCGGAAACTCGATCGAGACGACTGAATGCCGCCAGCCACTGGAGAGTCGTTCACGTCGTCGACGGAACGTCCAATGGCTCGTCTACGCGGGATACTCATCGCCCAAATATTCAGCGCCCTAGCATAATTCGAAGGTCCACGATCAGGTGTCGGACGCGCGAGTCTCCATGGGCGGACGGACAACTGCGCTATCGCTGTCACCCTTCGTGCGCATCAGTGAAGAGGTCACTCCGATAACGAGCCCGCTGACGAAACCACGCTGAAACCAACGGTTTTGGATTTGCAACGAGGAAAACGGGCGGACTGGACCTCCGCCGGTGATGTAGTCGCTATGACACACTCCAGCACAGTCACGGTGTACACCACTCATAGCGATCGAGGGTTCGCCAATGCAATCGCTGCCGGAATAAGCGCCGGGGCTTATTCCGCGCCACAAACCGCAGACATGAGCCTGTTAAGGCACCACACCAGCGATCACGGTAGAGCGCTTGTTCTCCTACCACTCGGGGGCGTCGATTGGCAGGTGAAGGAGCTTTCCGCACTCGAGGGATCGGTCCTGGTCGGCGATCTCAGTAGCGGCCGCTCCATGATTCGGGGGCTTGCTGCGGGCGCCCACTCCGCGCTCAACTCTCAACTCCCGTTCGCATCGCTGCTCGATGAGCTGCAGGCCGCACTCAACCCCAATTCCACTCAACTTGCACACGAGAAGTCCTCGCTCGTACAACGCATCCGGTTGCGCACCGAAGAATCCGCACGAATCGGCAGTCTCACCGATCGCGAGTTCGAGATCGTGGGTCTTCTCTACGGCGGTTCGAATGTCGACTCGATTGCTCGAACCGCCCACATCGCACCGACCACGGTTCGCGCCCACGTCCGAAGCATCCTGCAGAAACTGGGGGTGCACTCCCAACTGGAGGCATGCGCGATGCTCCGCCGCTCTGGTCACGACGCACGTAGACACCCACTGGAACTTCGGATCGGACGCTTCTAGCAGGAAGTGCCCCAGACACACTCGTTGAGATGGGTGCTACCCCTGATCGAACTCGACCTTCGCAAAGATCGTCAATTTTGACGATTCGACGACGTGTCCGGACGTCGAAAATTGGTTCCTACACGACACCGAAGACACGAGCGAACATCGAAAGGTGCATTCAATCAATGGAATACACACGCACAGTGCCGCGGCATCTCGTCCACAGACATGCTGTTGCCGAGGTTTTCTTGACGGACTACCGGATCGAATCGGACTCGGCGTACCAGGTTGCTGTGCAACTCCCGGTCTCGCACCGGATATTCGACGTATCGAGCGAGCAACACGATCCACTCGGGATGGCAGAAGCATTTCGACAGGCAGTGGTGCTTCTCTGCCACACCCGATACGAGATTCCACTGCACTACAAGTTCCTCATGGAAACATTCAGCTTCGAGATGTTGGATGCGCTCGACGTGCAACCAGTCGCGGAGCCGTTGAGTTTCTCGATGACAGCGGACAACCTCACTTATCGCGACGGAGCGGTCTCGGGGGTCGAAGTGTCGGGGATCCTCAGAGAGGGCAACCGGCACGTCGCCAGATGCAAAGCTGTTGCGCGAGGAGTCAGCCCTGAGGGATACCGTCGAATTCGGCAAGGACGAGAAGACCACCGCCCGAGCCGGCGCATCCTTCCTTCCGGAACCGCGGTGGTCGGATCGGAGCGAGTCGGACGCCTAACCGATGGAGATGTGCTCATCAGCACTGATCCTGCTCGGCACACGATGTTCTGCACTCCCGATCCGCGCAACCACTCCCTTTTCGACCACCCCGTCGACCACATCCCAGGAATGATTCTTTTCGAGGCCGCCCGACAAGCGGTCCGATTCCACATCGGCAACCCAGCAACCAAGATCGCCTCACTCTCGGCGGTCTTTCCGAGGTTCACTGAATGGGAAACGCCGTGCGAGGTGTCAACGACCCCCCTTGACGCGTCAGGCCATGTGCACCGAGTTCGGTTCACTCAAGAACTGGAAACCACCGCGGAACTTGAACTTACAGTTGCGGACCAATCATGAGAGGGAACGAACACGTTCTTCTCGTCGCGTCTTCCACGTCAAGCGCTCGGTGCTTCCCACTCTCTCGGTGCAAGCGCCGCCAGTTGCATGACGTGCGCCAACTTGTCCTCGCGGACGATCGTTGGCAGCACCAAGTTCCACATCTGACTCAACCGCTCGTACAGATCGGTTCTGCCCGTAAGCATTTCCGAGAGAATCTGCACTCCGGTGAACGACCCCACCACAAATCGAGCCAACGCGTCGATATCGGTGCCCGGGACGATATCGCCGGCTTCGGCGGCTTGGGTTGCCACCTGCTTGATAGCCTCGATCCAATCGAGATACGGCTGTTCGATGGGACCTTGAATACTGCCGATCTCCATCGTCAACCGCATGCCACCTCGCGCGATGGGCTCGGTCACAAGCTGCCGAGCCATCTCCTGCGAAACAAGCACCAGGGTTTCGACCGCGATGTCGGAATGCGCAGCAACCCTCCGGGTACCCTCCATCGCCATACCGTGCTGCGCTGCGATGACCGCGTGCGCAAGCTCCTCCTTCGACGCGAAATGAAAATACATCGCACCCTTGGACACGCCCCCGTGTTGCAAGATCGTGCCCAGACTGGCGGAGTACCCGAACTTCTCGAAGCTCTTCGCAGCACCCAAAATGACGGCCTGGCGCGTGAGGACCGCACGCTCCTGCATGATCTACCCAGCTCTCGTTGCCGACGGAATGAATCTCAACGATACGTCGAAAGACCCGGCAGCAACGCCCTCGACACGGACACACCATGACGACTCTGGTACTCGGAGCCACTGGTTTCATCGGCTCAGCAGTGATGAACCAGCTGGTTTCCCGGGACGGAAACGCTGCAATCGGTTTCGTTCGCACGGACAGCGCAGCCAAACAACTCAGCCGCAACGGAATTGCCGCCATTATCGGCGACATTAACGAAAGCGCCTCTCTACGAGTTGCAATGAGCCAGGCGTCGACCGTCATCTGCTGCGTGTCGTACGTGGGCGACGACGAACAACAGTGCGTTCGCGTCAACGAACACGGCATACGAAACGTTGCGTCGATCGCCGTCGCCGTCGGCGTCGAACGGCTGCTCTACGTCAGCACCGCCGCGGTGTACGGGCCAGGCCCGTTTCGAGACCTGCCCGTCAACGGCGCACCTCTCAAACCCCTCTCACCTGCCAGCCGCACGCGCGCCCTCGCCGAGGAGTTCGTGCGCGACGCCGGAGGCCTCGTCGTCCGGCCCCATCTCGTGTACGGACCCGGCGACAGATGGTTTCTGCCGACACTGACGCGAATCGTCTCTCGACTCGACTCGATCATCGACAATGGTAGCGCGATCCTGTCAGTAGTCGACGTAAACCTACTCGCCCGATCTATCTACAAACTGTCGACAGAACAGCAATTTCGCTACGGCTCAACACTTCACGTCAACGAACCTGTCCCGCGGACAGTCATCGACCTTCTCGAGCATCATGCGCGGGAGACCAATTGGACTCTGCCCCAAAGCTCTATCCCCCGCGCCGACGCAGTGAAAGCTGCTGCCCAGCTGGGTCTCGACATGCACAAGATAGACATGATCAGTCTCGATCACTGGTTTCGGTCGAGACTGTACTGATGACACAAAGGTTGCTCTCGCCAAAACAACTGCCTCCCAAACTCTTCAGTTCTCATTCGGGATCATCCTGCGCAATGAACAGGACCTATTGCGCTGTCACTACAGACGAACAGTGCGAGCACTGATGGACGAAACGATGGCTGCACAATGACGGCAGTGGTCGCGCCCACCAACAATGGCCGCGTTCACGCGACTGGCAGCAGCCGGGGGTTCCCTTCCGTCCACCTTCGCCGCCGAATGCAGCGCGTGACGATCTACGTCGTGCGCGACGAACCGGCCAGGAGCTCTGACATCACGGGAGAAACCTCTCCATCTCGCCGACCTCAGCTACCGTCATCTGAACCAGAAAACGGGAGAACAGATGCTCACTGCGGATATTTTGCTGTCGGGACCGCGCGGGCGCCGGATGCTGCTCGCGTACGCGATCGACGCCGAACGCGCCCTGCGGCCCGAGCCAGGCGACGGCATGTTCCGCATCAGCGCTCACCGGGCGGCTTATCACCTCGACGTCGGGCAAGGCACCTCCCGAGTGTTGTTCGGCCCGGGCGCCGAAGAGGCCCGGCGGACAATAGTCACCGCCGAGGATGTGGCGCGTAGCCTCTCGGAAATCTCGCTCCCCGACGTCACCGCCGTCGATCTACGTTCCGCCCTCGCAGAAGCCGTCGATGCGGCACGCTACTGGCAGGAACCCGACGGAGAAGACGTCCTCGTCGCCACCGAGGTTATGCAAGATGAGCTTCGACGCGTCGCGGAGCACATTGCCGGATCCGAACAGGCGCAATGGTGGAGCAGCCCGCTTGCCGCGCCCGACCAATGGTCGATCATGAGCCGAGGCGAGGAATCTCCGGACACACGCGAGGTGCCTGCTGCGCAACAACTCCTCAGCGAGTGGCGCACGAGCACCCTGGAATCGGAAGCGAGAGCTGAACGTGACCGCCCGGTGGATCCCGCGGCGAACTGGTCAGGTTATTGGTGGTCGAATCCACCCACGCAGGGTTCGACGAGGGCGCTGTTCGACGGGACTCCGGCGGGCTTGTGGTTCATCGAAGACAGCATGGGATGGGAACGGGCCGTCGTGCGAGCATTGCGGCCACCGAATGGCGCACGTATCTACGAGATCGACAGTGCACAAGCCTGGTCGGAGCTGTGCAGACGGTTCCCACTCGAGGTCACCGCAGAAATGCGGCAGGTTTGGTACCGGACTACCGGCCGATCAGGCAGGTGGGTCATCCCGGACTGGGTGCAGGTCGCGGAAAGTTTTGAGGGAGTGCACCTTACCGTGACGGGATACCTGGCGGCGGCAGGAACCGCGATCGAGGTCGATGCCGACACGGCGAGCGTCATCGCGGGCTGGGCACCCGACGAAACATACTGGTTCACCGATGCTGCCACCTACATCTCCGAGCCGTGTGTTTGGGTGCTGCACGACGGCCCGGAAGTGACCGACCAGCCCGCATGGACGCTGGAATCGCAGCAATGACCCACACGTGAGGGTCTGCTAGGCATGAGATTCCGTGAGGAATCGATCGCAGTTGCCCTCCGGGTCGGGTCAACCTCAACGGCCTACCGATTTGCACCCGGCCCATCCCCGACTGGTGGATCGGAGCCGGAAGTCGACAATGAGGGCATGAACGAGACACAACCCCACAACCTCGAACGAGAGCGCTGGCGCACGCTGCCAACTCCACCGTCGACCGAGTTGATCGAGATGGTCGGGGACGGACCTTCGAGCGCAGACTTCGACCCGACTGCACCAGTGGCACAGCAGGGGTGAGACAGTCACGACATTCCGGTATCCCGCAGGGTGATGTTCAGCCGCCCGGACGGCAGACCAATGTCGGGAATTGCACTTCCCGCAATAACTTTCGGCACTCCGTGATACGCGAACCGAGACTCCCCACCGAAGACGAAGAGATCACCCGAATGGAGTTCGACGTCGGTGTACGGCTTGTTCCGGTTCTCGGAATTCCCGAATCGAAAGACACAACTCTGCCCGACGCTCAGTGAGACGACGGGAGCGTCGCAGCGCTCGTCCTTGTCCTGATGCATACCCATCCGAGCGCCCTCGTCATAGAAATTGATCAGCGCAGTGTCCGGCGTGTACCGCTCCCCCACAGTCGGATCATCATAGGCCGCGGCAACTGCGCTACGGCCGAGGCCAACGAGCCAGTCGGGCACAGCGGCAACCGGTTCACCGTTCACGTCGTCGGCGGTGCGCGTGTATTTGTACGGCTGCCAGTGCCAACCGAGACAGACTGTTTGCACCGACACCTTGTGCCCACCAGGGACGACGGCCGAGCGCATCGGCACGGGCGCGGTCGCCCACCGTCGGCACTCGGCCACCAAGGTGCGCTGTTGTTCGATGCTGAGCCAATCCGGAACGAGAATCGCCCCTGGCGCCACTTCCATTCGTGGCCGAGGAATCAGAGCGTTCATGAAATCCACGCTAATCGGTTTCGAAGCATTGACACCCTCCGCCTAGGCTCGTATCGTAATCAACAGATTGGTTGATAAAGGAGATGGTTGACAAGTGATCGTGGATCCAGGGGCAGACGAGCGCCTCGACAAAGCGTTCATGGCGCTTGCCGACCCGGTACGACGGCGGATCATCGCCCGCCTGAGCACCGGTCCCCAAACGGTCAACGAGTTGGCCGAGCCATTCGAGATCACGAAACAGGCCGTCTCCAAACATATTCAGGTACTCGAAGCCGCGGGTTTGGTCACTCGCAGCCGCGAAGCCCAGAGGCGGCCGGTACATCTCAACGCCGCAACTCTCGAGGCTTTGACCGCCTGGATCGATCGCTATCGACTGATCCACGAACAACAGTTCCGCAAGCTCGATCACCTACTCAGCACCACACAGAAGGAGACTTAGCCATGGCTACCACCAATCCCGTCACCATCACGGCTCCTGAGGGCGTGCCGTACATCGACATCACCCGCGAATTCGACGCACCCGTCAGTGCCGTCTTCGCAGCTCATTCGAATCCCGAACTGGTGAAGCAGTGGCTCGGCCCCAACGGATACGAGATGGAGATCGACGAATACGAGTTCGTGAGCGGCGGTCGATACAAGTACGTCCATCGCAACCCCGAGGGCGAAGAGTTCCGGTTCAACGGTGTATTTCACGTTGTTCGCGAGAACGACTTTGCCATCCAAACCTTCGAATACGAGGGGTTTCCCGACGTCGTCAGCATCGAATCGATCACGTTCGAGGACCTGGGCAACGGACGCACCCGTCTCTCCGGCCATTCCGTATATCCGAGCCTCGAAGCGCGAGACGGAATGATCGAGAGCAATATGGAGCTCGGCGTCACCGAAGGTTACGAACGCCTGGACAAGATCGTCGCGCAACTCTGACCACCTGTTTGCCCGAACCTCTTCAGCGAAAGGCAGTTTCATGGACTGGACCCTCGAAGTAGTCATCGTTCCCGTCAGTGACCTCGACCGCTCCATCGAGTTCTACCGTGACAAGGTCGGCTTCGATCTCGACCACCACACCGTCAACGAACACATGACGGTCGCCCAGCTCACTCCGCGTGGTTCGGGCTGCTCGATCGTCATCGGCAACCTGCCGTCGCAAACCGAGATGGCCCCTGGTTCGTTGAAGGGATTGCAGTTGGTCGTGGCCGACGCTGCAACGGCTCGCCAAGAGCTCATCAACCGCGGCGTCGATGCCAGTGAGGTCACCGTCTTCGACGAGCGCGACGGGGGCACCTTCTTCGGATTCGCCGACCCGGACGGCAATACCTGGGCTGTCCAGCAGCTGAAGGTCCGCGGCGACAAGCCGCTCATTCCGAAGGAGTACCGCGACCGCTTCGGCGCGTAGCAACTGCCTTCCAGGTTGCGTAACCTTCGGGCATGCAGACAGCACAGGGGCGATAGCCGGCCGCAATCGCGGTCGGCTCGTCCGCGAAGAACACCCGACTGGCGACATACCCACCACGCGCGATTGCCTGCGCAGCCCCTCGACAGTCGAGTCGACCGTAGATCTTCGTTTTCCGGTGCCCGCCAAGGACACCGGGCGTCGAACTCTCGTAGGGTTTGTTGCGAGCGTCGCGGAGAGTGTACGTTTTACTCGGCATCATGAAGCACCAATCCCAATGTTCGACGCGTGCCGGATTGCACCACACTGACACCATGTCGCACAGGGGCTCTCGACCACCCCCGCGAACTCTGCACCGGTCGATCCCGCGTGGTGAAGATCAACGCGTGACCTTGCTCGAGAACTGTCACCGTCCCTTTCGACTGGGCGCGCGGCCGCTGTTCCACGAGCAAGAACTCGCCGTCGGCGTGGTCGATGCGAGGTCTGTCGAGCCCGATCACGACTTGCAAGGGAAACACCAACTCTCCGTACAAGTCCCGATGCAATGCATTCCAGTCACCAGGTCCGTAGGACAGAAGGATCGGGGTAGGGCGATTCTGACCGGCGTCGTGACACTGATCGATCCATTCTTCGAATGAATCCGGCCACGGTGCACCCTCGCCCAGCTTGAACGCCCACTCCCGCGCCACGGGCAGGAGGTGTCGGTAGAAGGCGGATCGCATAGCCGTGATCGGCTCCGGTACGGGATCGCCGAAGTACCGGTACTCCCCCTGGCCGAAGCGGTATCGAGCCATGTCGATGGTGCTCCGGAACCGGTCGACGTCCGAGTACCAGGAAGCAATTTCGCGGCACTCCGACTCGTCGAGTATCGGCGCCGTCTGGGCACACCCACTGGAGTTGATTCCCTCGATCAGCGCAGGCCAATCGAGGGAATCAACTCGAGCAGACAGATCGGTGAAGAGGTCCATACGTCGTAGACGACGCGGCGGTCAGGAATGTGAGAATGCCAGCAGCTGGTCAGCCAGATTGTTGTACGTACGGGCGATCCCGGCATAACTGAGCACGGGTTCCGGATTCCAGGTCCCGATCCTTCCCGCCTTCACCGCGGGCAAGTTGGACCACGCAGGATTGGTTCCGAGCGTATCCAGTTGCAAACTGGACGGGCGATCGTCGAGGAAGATCATGTCGGCCGGATAGTGGTCCGCCATCTCCCAAGCCAGTTTCTCGACGTAGACCGACGATCCCTCGGCCGGATCGACGACGGCAAGTCCCAATCCCGCCAGGTCTGCGAGGATCGGGAATCCCGAAAGACTGACACGAATCGTGTCCGGATCTGCGGACGCGAACAAAACCTGTGAATTATTCAGCGAAGAAGCAACTTCGGAGATCCGCGCACGCGCAGCGTCGTAGTCTTTTCGCTGAGCCTCCATATCCTGGTCCGCTCCGAGTTCCACGGCCAGTTCCACGATCTCTTGCACAGTTCGGTCGATGGTTCCTGCTGCCGTTTCCACGAACAGTACTGTCGACAAGCCTTTCACCGCATCCAAGTTCGCCTCGTCTAGTAGTGCCGAACCACGCAACTGAGGGACGATGACGACGTCCGGCTCCAGCGCAGCGATCTTCTCGAGTTCCACTTGTCCCCAGAGCTGCCCGACCATGTCGATCTTCGAGAAATCCAAGTTGCCGGAGATGCTGGTGTCCGTTGATCCCGGTGATCGTGTCAGCGCCACGAAAACACCGACAGGCACCAGTCCGTAATCCCAGAGAGCACCCGCGATACCGGTGTAGGTGACAAATGTCCTTGGCGGTGAATCCAATTCGATCAGGTTGCCGCGATCATCGGTGAAGGACCAGCCTGCATCGCCTTCACCCCCGGCATCTGCGCCCGAACGCGAGCAACCGGCCGCTGCCAGCGCAGCAGCCAATCCTGCTGCAGCGCCGAGGAACCTGCGGCGATTCCAGTCCATCTCGAGACGCCGGTGCGGTCGTGGAGTGAACAGCGTGGTCATGTGTGTGCCCTTTCGGCGATTGGTTGAACTGTTGCAGGAGTTGACGAACGAGAAAAGAGAAGGATCGATACCAAACCCGTGAGCATTCCGACGCCGGCGCAGAAGACCAACGGCCACAGCAAGGCGAACTCGTCCGGACCGGCGAAGAGAGAGCCGCACAACGCAATTCCGACGGCAAGCCCGAATTGACGCGACGAGTTGGCTGTCGCCGAAGCCGTCCCGGCGCGCTCTGCCGGGGCGTCCGACATCGCGGCACCCGGCAGCACCGGCGACACCATCGCGGAACCGACACCGGTCAGAATCAGCCCGGCGATCAGCGCGGGCCAGACCGGCTCGGCGAGAACGTACAGCATGGCCACGCAACCGATTCCGCAGAGGACCGTCCCGAATCCGAGCGACAGTCGAAGGTCGACTCGCTGAAGCCGTGATCCACACAGCGCCGACACGAAGACAAAAGCGAGCGGTTGAATCGAGAGCACGAGTGCGGCCGCCGATGCCGACAGTTCCAGCCCGTTCTGCAGCCACAATGAAAGGACTACGAGCGGGCCGTAGGCCGCGAGGTAGTACCCGAACGCAGCGACGAGGACGCCGTCGAATTTCAGGGATCGGAACAATGCCGGATCGAGCATCGGACTGCTGCCTCGACGCTGCCAGGACACAAACGCCGTCAGCGTACCGATTGCGATCAGGAAGGCAAGAACTGTCGATGACGAAGCCCACCCGATGTCGCCGCCCCACGTCACGCCGAGAACCGCGGCAACGGCAGCGAGGGTGAACAAAACGATTCCGGCCCAGTCGATGTTGTCGTCGCCGCGCTCACTGTCGGCGAAACAGAACACAGCCATTGCGAGCGCTACTGCGGCCACGGGGATTCCGAAATAGAAGACCGCACGCCAGTCGAAGAACTGCGTCAGCAGTCCTCCCGCAACGTTCCCGATTCCCGCCGCCAATCCAGCGACGGCGCCCCACGCGGCAAAGGCGACGTGACGATCGCGGCCCGAATATGCGTCGCCGAGCAGAGGCAGGAGCGTCGCGAACATCGCCGCACCGGCAATTCCTTGCGCGCCGCGAGCAACGACCAGAACCGTGACGTCCGGAGCAATCGCGCACACGGCCGTTGCAACCAGGAACACGACCAGTCCGCAGATGTAGAGGCGTTTACGTCCCCACGCATCGCCGAGTGCGCCCATGCCCACCAGAAGCGCGGCAAGAGCCAGCGTGTAGGCGTCGACGACCCAGGACATCGCGCCCGTACTGCCGTCCAAACCGACTGCGATGGCCGGCACTGCGATTGTCGTGATGGTGGCGTACGTCAGTAACAGGAAAGTTCCGATGCATGCGGCGATGAGCGGCAGCCATCGTCGTGCCGACATGGTCAACCTCCGGATAGGGCGGTAAGTGCGCCCTAACTATGAAGGTTCAAGTCAACTTGAAGTCAAGCGCCGCTTCGACGCGTATGTCGAGCTGCTCGAGCAACCACGGGCACTGCATCGGACGCTCTTGCCGACACGTCAGGTGATGCTCGAGAATCAGCTTCGCTCGCGTAGCAGCGGCGATCTGTGCCTCGAGTGTCGACACTTGATCTGCGAGAACCGTCGAGAACTGGTCGGACGTGGTGTCGGTTTCGATGAAGGACCGCACCTGTTCCAAGGACATTCCCGTCTCGGTGTACATCCGGATCAATGCCAGCCGGCGCAGCTCACGCTGCCCGTACCAGCGTTTGCCGCCAGTTCGCGACCGCGCGGACAGCAGTCCTTCATCCTCGTAGTAGCGCAAGGTCGACGCCGCAATTCCGAACGATTTTGCAACCTCGCCGATCGGGATCAAGTGCTCACGCATTCACCGATCGTAGGCTGAACGCGTAGGCGGTTCCGGCAGTTATGTGTGACTTGGCATACTGACTAACGGAAGGGGTCGCGTAAGTGATCTCACGGCAAAATGCTGGATGCGCTCGTAGAACGAGGGAGAGCTGTGCTGGATCCAACGCGACCTGTCGGGCCGTACTCGTCAGGAGTGCCCGCCACTGCCCTCGAAGTCCACATGCCGGACCTCGAACGCTTCGGCCTCGCCCAGTTGTGGCGTTCCGCGATCATCGCCGTCGTGTTGTCGACGTCGATCATGCTGGCACTGATCGTGTGGCCTTTCCGCAAGCGTGGACGCACGTGGGCTGACGCTGCCTCTGACGGGATGGTCGACGGCTTCATCGCGCTGGGTCCCACCTTCGTCAAGCTCGGTCAACTGGTCGCGTCGTCGTCCGGCCTGTTCCCGGCCCCCGTCGCCAATGCATGCCTACGTTGCCTCGACGACGTTCCGTCATTTCCTGCCGAGCAGGCCAGAAGCGTCGTGCACGAAGACCTCGGATACTCCGTAGACGACCTGTTCGCGAAATTCGACGACGTACCTCTCGCGGCCGCGTCGGTAGCGCAGGTACACGCGTGCGTTCTGCACGATGGCCGCGAGGCCGTCATCAAGATCCAGCGTCCGGACATCTATGCGCGGATGCTGATCGACCTGCGGGCGGCGTACTGGGGTGCGAACATCCTCGAGAAGTTTGTCGAGTTCCTTCGAATTGCCAATGCCACCGCCATCATTCGCGATCTGCACAATGCAACGATGACGGAGTTGAACAGCGCGGTCGAGGCCGACCGGCAGACCACATTCCGGAACAACATCAGCACATTCGGTGACAACAAAGGAGTCACGACACCGGAGGTGTACTGGGACTACTGTGGTCCCCGCGTCATCTGTATGGAACGCATGCGCGGCGTTCCACTGGATCGGTTCGTCGCCGGTCCGGACGGCATCGACGAAGCCCGCATGCTGATCCGACGCGGAGTGAAGGTCTGGCTCGAATCGGTCATCGTTCACGGTCCGTTCCACGGAGATGTCCACGCGGGAAATTTGTGGGTCCTCGACGACGGCCGGATAGCGATGCTCGACTTCGGCATCGTCGGCGTCCTTCCCGAGACCTGGAGATCCATCCTTTCCGACATGTTCCGAGCCACCCTCATCGACGGTGATTTCGCCCGTGTCGCCCGCGGAATTCGATCCTTGGGATATGCAACTGACTACGAAGTCGACGACGATCAGCTCGGTATGCAGGTCGCAACGGCCCTGGCCCCGATTCTCGGCCGTGACCTCGGTGAACTCAAGCTCAGTGAATTGATCATGGCACTGATTCAATTGGGCAAGCAGTGGGGTGTTGCGAGTCCCGAGGAATTGGTTCTTTTCGGTAAACAACTCGGATACTTCGAGCGATATGCGACGGCGTTGGCACCTGGTTGGGTGATCGGACAAGACCTTTATCTGTTCAAGAACGTTTTTCCAGAGGCAGTCGCCGAAAAGGTGCAGGAACTCGGCATCACCATGCCTGACGAATAAATTTGTCCCCTATTTCCTTATTCTGCATTTCGTCTGTCGGGGTTAGCCTGTAATGACCCACCGGCCGAGGAGCAAATGTGCAGCCACTTTCTGTAGCCCTCCCGCAAGCGTCGACAGGTCCGAGGAATAACGGGCCGAGTGTCGGCACCACCCTCGGCGCCCTCATGCATTCCACGGACAAGTCCGTGATCGAACTTCTGGAAAGCCCGGATGGACTCGATGTCGAAATCCGTTCGATCGCCCTCGTCGAGTCCTCCGATATCGACGGCACCGACAGCCGTGGTGCGATCTCCGACATCTACCTCCCCGTAGGGGTTCCCGAATCGACGTTGACGCAGTGGCTGCGAAAGTTCGAAGGCAGGCCGGCGAGGCGTCGCCCGAAGCTTCTGCTCGTCAAGAATGCGCGCGAGGCGACGACGGTTCTCACCGCCGCACGTAACATCGGGATCGCAGTGGCCGCGGTACATCCGCAGGCTAGTTCCGGGCACGTCTATTCGCTCGTACTACGGCTTCTGACACAGAGCATGTACCGTTCGCGGGCCGTCGCCGGAGCCGTGGCCGGTGGTGATTCGGATCTGTTCGCGCTCTCGGAAACGATCGCCGAATTGACTGGCGGACTCGTGACGATCGACGACACGGCACTCCATGTCATCGCATATTCCTCTGCTCACGAAGGCGAAGACGAACTCCGTCAGCTCTCCATACTCGGCCGGGAGTGGCCGATCGAATACACCGAATGGATAGAGAGCATAGGCGTGTTCGAGCATCTCAGGCGATCGGACGAGGTCATCAGTCTGCCCTCCGAGCCGAGCATCGGCGCCGCGCAGAGGCTGGCTGTGAGCATCACCCGCCCGGACCTGTCAGCGCCGACGGGTTCTGTTGCACACCAACACAATCTCGGCAGCATCTGGGTGCAGCGCACCTCTGAACCTCTTTCCCACGACGCCCAAGCGGTATTGCGGGGTGCAGCGGCGGTCGCCGCACGCATTCTCATGCGTACCTTGGACGCCTCCAGCCGCGAGAATGCCCAAGTGCAAAGGCTGTTCGGTGTTCGCTCCGGTGGGGTCGACATGCACTCGCTGGCCGGTTCTTTCGGCATCAACACCGACGGACCGTCTGCGGTCATCGGATTTGCGACATCACTCTCGCCCGGATCGAATCTCGATCGAATCACCAACGCCTTGCGCCTGCGCGCCAGCGCATTCCGCAGCGACGCGGTCACGACGATCATTGACAACCGGATCTACGTATTGTTCCCTCAGGCCGACCACGAGGTCGCTGTCAGCGACTGGGCTTACGACACCGTGCGAGTAGTCGAGGACCGTGCGGGCATCAGCGTGCGCGCCGCAGTCGCGGTCCCGATCGCGCGGTTGCACGGCGTACCCGAGGCGCGTCGAGAGGTGGACCGCGTGCTCGATACCACCGATGATCACGAAACCTCGAAGGTCACCACACTCGCGGCGTCACGCACCGCGGTATTGCTGGGCGAGATACTCGACCTCGTTGCCGATCACGAGCGATTGCGAGACCCTCGTATCGACAGACTCGTCTCCTACGACGACAAGAACACCTCTGACATGCAGTTCACGCTCACGGCCTACCTGACAACTTTCGGGGATGTGAAGAAGGCCGCCTCGTCTCTGAAAGTACATCCGAACACGCTGCGCTACCGCATTCGGCGCGCTGAACAGATCATGGGCATTTCGTTGGACGAGCCGGACACACGACTGCTCACCGAACTGCAACTCGCCATCTTGGGACGAACCCCGGACGAATCCGAAAAATACGAAACGTCCGATCAGTGAGATGGGCCTCGAGCCCGTCCTGAACTCTCGAGTAGACAACTGAGGTAGCCGAAGAACAACTCTCACCTCAGGAGACAACTTGCGCACTCGTGGAGCCGTCATTCGCCAAGCACCAGGCACATACGAGGTGGTCGACCTCGAACTCGATTCACCCCGCAGCGGCGAACTCACTGTCAAGATGGTCGCCTCCGGCCTGTGCCACTCGGACGATCACATCGCCAGCGGCGACCACGGAGTCGGCCGCTATCCCATCTGCGGCGGACACGAAGGCGCCGGAATCGTCGTCGAGGTCGGGCCGAACACCGAAGGATGGTCCGAGGGCGATCATGTCGTGTTCTCGTTCCTCGCCGCCTGCGGCCGCTGCCGTTGGTGCGCAAGCGGAATCCAGAACCTCTGCGACAACGGTGCTGCCATCATGACCGGCAGCAGGCCCGGCGAAACCTCTAGTTACAGAATGTCTCTCGACGGTCAGCCAGTCGCACAAACCTGCGGCCTGTCCACCTTCAGTGAACACACCACGGTCAGCACTCTCTCGGCCGTGAAAGTCGACAAGCACCTGCCACTCGACGCTTTGTGTCTGCTCGGCTGCGGCGTCGGAACCGGTTGGGGTGCCGCGGTCAACTCCGCTCAGGTGTACCCCGGGCAGACGGTCATCGTCATGGGCGTCGGCGGAATCGGAATCAACGCGGTGCAGGGCGCCTCGCATGCCGGCGCCGCCCACGTGATCGCGATGGACCCGGTTGCGTTCAAGCGCGACAGTGCATTGAAGTTGGGCGCCACCCATGCCGTGGCAACCATGGAGGAAGCCACGGACATCGCGCGCTCGTTCACCAACGGCCAGGGCGCGGATTCCGCCATCGTCACCGTCGGCGTCACCACCGGAGAACATGTCGCGCAGGCATTCTCGTCGATCCGCAAGGCAGGAACCTGCGTCGTCACCGGCCTCGGGAAGATGACGGACATCGGCATTCCCGTGAGCCTGATGGAACTCACACTGTACCAGAAGAGAATTCAAGGATCCTTGTTCGGCGCATCCAATCCCACTGCCGACATTCCCTGGATGATCGATCTCTATACCAGCGGCAAGCTCGAACTCGACGGACTCATCACCAACCGGTACAGCCTCGACCAGATCAACGACGGTTTCGCCGACATGCATGCCGGTCGCAACCTCCGCGGAATCATCACCTTCTGAGCGAGATCTCTCCGGACTTGACGCATACGCCAGTCCGGAGAGATCCTCACATCTGCGTCACCAGGCGTTCATGGTGTCGAGGATTTGTCCTCTGGCCATCCACAATTCAGCAGACCAATACGGCCAGGAGTGAATCCCGGCGGGCGGAAAGCTGTACGTCGCTGGGATTCCCATGGATTTCAGACGAATTTCGAATGCACGCGCGTGCACCCAGGAGAGCGCCTCCAGCCCCATACCTGTCGCCGTGTGGAAGTAATCGATCGGCGCAGACGGATGATCGTACGGTCCCGGGATGCCGTTGGACGACGAAATGTACATCGACAGTCCGCGAAGCGATTCCGCGTTTACGAACGGGTCGTTGCGAAGCCACCCGGATGACCACGGCGGACCCCACATCGAATCGACGTTGTACCGGCCGGCGTCGAACATGGCTACGCGGATCGCCTCACGCATACCCGGGCCCGAGATATTGATGTAGCCGGACAGCGAGCCCGCGAACTTGAACTGATCCCGATGATGCCCCGCCAGGTTCAACGCGGCACTTCCGCCCATCGACAACCCGATGATCGCATTGTTGGTTGGTGAAACACCATACCCTGCAAGGAAGTCCGGAAGCTCGCGCGTGAGAAATGTTTCCCACCTGTACGTTATGGGCTGAGCATTGAAATTGGACGGCGCGTACCAGTCCGTGTAGAAACTCGACTCACCGCCGACCGGCATCACCAACGTGATGTTGTCGTTGCGGTACTGATCGAGTGCGTTGGTTTCGAAACTCCAAGCATTCCTGTCGTTTTGCGCGCGAAGACCGTCAAGTAGGTACAACGCGGCGTTGCCGCCCCGCGCGGCCCACTGCACCTGAACCTTGATGTTTCCCATCGAAGACGGGACCCACAACTCGTCGTAACCACCCCATGGCGCCGTGTGCGCCGGAGTAGCGCTCGCGGCGGTCGGACCGAACATGCCGCCGAGGAGGAAGATCGACAACAACGCCGCTACGAGCACCCGCGCCCGCCGTGTATTGCGTTCGGGCAACCTGAATCTGATTCTCTGCAAGGTTGTGTCTTTCCCCGAAACTGCGCATCAAGAAACTCGCTTCGGTAAGTGCATCGTCGGTTCCACTGTCGACGTGTTTGTCCCTTTCCGGGGGCTCCGGTGTTACAAAGTCGAGGTCATCGCAACAATCAGACAACTGTCGTGCCGAGCGAATCCAGGTGGCGAAAAGCACAATTCACGAAGCACGCTGAATGCGCTCACTCAGCCGAGTGACGAAGCGATCGCATCACGACCTGCGGCAGCACACGCTTGGTCCTGCATTCCGTCCGGTGCACCACCGACACCGATGCCGGCGATCGACGCGGATCCGGCCTTGACAGTGACTCCACCTGCAAGGAAGAGAGTGCCGGGGAGGTCGGCGATGGTCGATCCCTCGCCTTTGGTACGCTGCGAGAGGTCACTGGTGTCGGCTCCGAAAGCTGCAGAGGTGTACGCCTTCTCACGTGAGGCCTCCACCGTGTGCTGGGCTGAGTTGTCGCCGCGCACCATAGCGATGACGTTTCCGGCACGGTCGACGACGGAGACGGTGACAAATCCGAGCCCGTCCGCCCGGCATTTCGCCAGGGCCGCACCAGCAGCCTTCACTGCTGCGTCGGCGCTGAGTCGATTCTGAGTGACAATCGCCGAATCGCCAGTCGCAGCAGGCTGCTGCGTGGCAGAAATCGACGTCGTGCTCGATGCGTTCGCCACCGGTGTGTCGGTGGTCGAGCACGCGGCGCTGGCAAGGATTGCGACAACCGGAACGGCGACAGCGAGCGTACGGGGAAGTCGTGTGTAAATGCGGTGGTTCATGTCGGGCACACTTTCAGTCGAATGGTTCGAAACCGTCCACTACAGCGTCGCGTCCGAGTGCGGGTGCGCACATCGGGCGCTCGGGTGACGAACCGTGCCCCGTCTGGTTGTGCAGATATCATCCGAATGGTTGATACGACGGCCTGGCGCCCTCCGTAATATTCGAGGGATGAGTAACGGAGCCATGAACGCCGACGCCGAACTCGGCCTGCGCGGCCCGTTGGCATATGCGATCCACGCGTCGTTCTTCGTACTGCTGTCCACGTCAGGAGTCCGGTACGTCACAGTCCACGGGACCAGCGGTCGGTTCGGGGTGGTACTCGTCCTGGCCGTGGTCCTCGCCTTGCTCTACGCCGTCATGGCTACGGTGTCTTCGCGAGATGTGGTTCGCCAACGACTGTGGATGTGGCCGGTACTGAGCACCTGGGCAGCGCTGGTCTGGCTTGCGCCGAGTTTCGCGTGGTGTGCGTTCCCCATTCTCTTCCTCTGTATTCGTCTGTACCCGAGCAAGATCGCCTACCCCCTCGTCGGGATCCTGGGCGTCCTCGCCGGAATCGCGTTCTACCGAGTCACCGGTCGTGCCGAATTGGTGACACTGCTCGGACCTCTGTGCACCGCGGCACTGGTCGCGGCGGCGTACGGGCAGATGGAACGAGATGCCCGAGAACGCCTTCGGCTTCTACGTCAGGTAGCAGAAGCGCAATCTGCATTGGCTGATACCGAACGTGCTGCCGGCGTTGCCGCTGAGCGAGAGCGCCTCGCGCGCGAAATCCACGACACCGTTACTCAGGGACTGGCGAGCGCTCTTCTACGACTCGAGGCAGCCGAACAAACTTGGAATACAACGGGTTCGCCGTCTCGAGCCGATATCGATGCCGCGGCAGAGAATATCCGCACGAGCCTGATGCAGAGTCGCGACCTCGTCCACGATCTGGCACCGACCAAGGGCGGTACGGGCGACTTCGACGCCTTGGTCGTGGCCGCCGCCCGCCAGTTCGTCCCGACCGTTCGGATCCGCACCGTCGGTGAAGCCGTCATCTTGCCCTCGGACGTAGCTCATGCCATCGTGCGAGTGGTCTCGAGCGCGTCCTCCAACATCGCCCGCCACGCTCGCGCCGAAACGGCGGGCGTGACGATCACGTATCTCGACGACTCCGTCTCCGTGGACATCTTCGACGACGGCGTCGGCTTCGATCCGGGAAAGCTCGCCGACCATTCTCGGTACGGTGGATACGGCCTACGTGCGATGCGAAGTCGCATCGCACAGCTCGGCGGATCGTTCACCGTGGAAAGTGCACCGGGAGACGGCACCGTCGTCGCGGCCCAGTTCCCTCTCGAACGGAGGATCCGGTGACCACCACCATTCGCGTGTTCCTCGTCGACGATCATCTGGTCGTGCGAGCCGGGCTGAGAGCGCTGCTGAACACTCAGCCGGACGTCGAAGTAGTCGGCGAAGCATCGTCCGGTGAGGGGGCGGCCACGGCGATACCGTCGGCCTCACCGGATCTGGTGATGATGGATCTGGACATGGGCACCGGCATGCACGGTGCAGAAGCGATCAAACGCTTGCGAAGCGACGGTGTCGATGTTCCCGTACTGGTTTTCACGACGTATGACACCGACGCCGACGTCGTGCGAGCCGTCGACGCCGGTGCCATCGGTTACCTACTCAAGGACTCAACGCCCGACGAGATCTTCGGCGCGGTGCGCGGCGCTGTAGCCGGGCGCAGCGTTCTCTCTCCCACTGTGGCCTCTCGTCTTGTCCAGCAGATGCAGCGCCCGCAGGAAGCGCTCACCGCCCGTGAGTCCGAACTGCTCAGCCTGCTCGCCGAGGGGATGACCAACCGCGAGCTGGGCAAGGCACTCTTCATCAGCGAAGCGACGGTGAAAACCCATCTTGGGCACATCTACGCCAAGCTCGGCGTCGATACCCGCTCTGCCGCAGTGTCCGTCGCATTGCGCYGCGACGGAATACGCTGACCCGCCCGCCCGCGCAGGCTCTACTTGATCGAAGATCCGTGCTGCGTCAACGGCATGACCTCGATGGTCATGTACGGGAACAGCGGGAGGTTCCAGAGAATCTCATGGAGTTCGTCAGCCGACTCGACGTCGAAGATGCTGATGTTGCTGAACTGTCCCACTATTCGCCACAGATGCACCCACTTTCCCTGTCGCTGAAGGTCTTGCGAGTACGCCTTCTCCGTTGCGACGGTATCGGCGCGTACTTCCGGATCCAGGTCGCGCGGAATATCGACGTCCATTCGAACGTGAAAGAGTGCCATGTTCTTCTATCCTCTAGTTCCTGGTCCAGGTCTTGACGGCGTCCATGTTGAGTTCGACTCCCAGGCCAGGTCCGGCGGGGAGGTGCAACTGACCCTCGGAATACTTCAGGGGTTCCTGAAGCAACTCTTCGCTGAAGAGCAGTGGGCCGAAAAGCTCTGTTCCGAAGTTGATTCCGGGCTCGGCGCACGCGAAGTGCAACGAAGCCGCGGTACCGATCGGACCCTCGATGGACGTCGCACCGTGGCACGCGATACCGGCGGCCTTGGCAATTGCGACGATGTCGCGGCTGCGCTGGAGGCCACCACACTTGGTGGTCTTGAGGGCGATGACATCGGCGGCGCTCCGGCGGGCGATTTCGAGAGCGTCRTGTGGGGTCTGCACACTCTCGTCGGCCATGATCGGAATCGGTAGTAGCCTGCTGAGTTCGGCGAGGACCTCGATTTGGTCTGCCGGAGTGGGCTGTTCGATCAGTTCGACTCCACCGTCTGCGAGTTGTGGCAGGTACCGCAGCGCCGTGAAACGATCCCACCGCGCGTTGACGTCGACGCGGACGCCGGCGTGGCCGTCGAGCGCCTGCGCGATGCTGACGATGCGCGCGACGTCGACCGCCGGGTCGAGTGCTCCCATTTTCAGTTTGAAGCTGAAATTGAGCCGGGATTCGAGCTTTTCGTGAGCTTCTTCGATGATCTCGTCCGCCGGCGCAGCACCCAGTGCCCACGTGACGTCGACACTCTCGCGGAAAGCCCCGCCGAGGAGCGTGTGCACGGGGACTCCCAGGCTACGTGCCCAGGCGTCGTGCAACGCCACGTCGACGGCGGCCTTCGCGAATCGTGCATTGGCAACAACTTTTTCGATGTCGGCCATGATCGCGGTGATCTGATCCACGCGCCTGCCGACCACCACCGGCGCGATGTACTTCTCGATGATGACCTGCATCGTCTCCACCGATTCGCCGCCCCACCACGGACCGCCCGGAACGACACCTTCGCCATATCCGATAACACCGTCGGATGTGCGAATCGCGACCAGCAACAACGGCTGCGCCGTCATCGACGTGGTGGCGAACTTGTGGGGGCGAACCAGCGGAACGTCGAGGATGGTCGTCTCGATGGAGACGATCGACAGGTCTGTCATCAAATCACTTTCTTTCGAACAGTTGTGGATCAGGCCGGGTCGAGCACGAAGTCGTACGTGACCCGGTTGATTCCATCGGCACCCGGCTTCGGATCGAGAATCAGTTCGGGCTTCGTGGCAGTTGCCACGTCGTTCTCGATCCACTCACCGTCCTTGAAATAGAGCTGGGTAGTGATCGTGCGCTTACCGGGAGCCTTCACCATGAGGTGCAGGTGCGCTGGACGCCACGGATGCCAGCCGGCCTTCTCGATGAACCAGCCGGTGGGGCCGTCGGTCGGGATCTGGTACGGCGCAGGCTGAATCGTGGTGATCTCGAAGCGCCCCTCACCATCGGCAACGATCGTTCCGCGGAGGTTACCGTCGGGGATGTGCGGCGCGAAATGGGAGTAGTAGCCCTCGTCGTCCGCATGCCACAGCTCGACGGTGGCCCCATCCAACCCGTTGCCGTCGAGATCGCGAACCTGGCCCTCGAAGACCAGCTTCGATCCAACCTCGTTGTCACGCATCGGAAGTTCACACTTGGATGGCAACGTCTTGGCGTCGGCGACGTAGTAGGGGCCCTCGATGCTTCCCTTGGTGCCGTGCTGGCCGCGGTACGCAACCTCCTCGACGTTGTGCTCGAGGAAGACGTCCAGCCACAGGGGCCACTCGCCGAACTGGCCGATGTCGATGAGCCACTGCTTGAGTACGCGGTACTCGGGGTAGGTGATGCCGTGCTTGTCGATGACGCCGGCAAGTGCCTCGAGCACGTCCTTGGCGATGGCCGAGACGCGCTCGGGCGGGGTGTCCGCGCTGACTCGTTCCTGGAGGAACTTGTCGGTGGCGGCCGTGCCCGAACCTACTGCGGTGGGGCTCTCGGAAGTGGTCATGTGGTCCTCCTCGGGGCCGTATGTGGCTGTTACCGGGTGGGTGCCGTACTGCTGGGCTGAGTCGGCTTCCCAAGTCTGTTTGTACGCTTTGCGTACATCTGTTACGCTGTGCGTACGCTTGTACTGTGCGCCCAGTCACAAGGTTTGTCAACCTTCGAGGGCACTGATCAGGCATACCCGCAGATGAGAGGTCATTCCGTGAGCGAGAACGATCGCGATTACATCCAGAGCATCGAGCGTGGATTCGCTGTGCTGACGGCCTTCGACGAGAAGAACCCCAACCCGTCGCTCGCAGATCTTGCCGCCGAAACGGGCCTCTCCCGCCCCGCGGTCCGACGTATCCTCCTCACCCTGCAGAAACTCGGATACGTCACCGGCAACAACAGTCGGTGGTCGCTCACCCCGCGCGTTCTAAGCATCGGCCAGCACTTCTCTGCATCGCATGCCCTGACCGAGGCGGCGCTCCCCCGCCTGCTGGAGATCGCAGAACACACTCACGAGTCGGCGTCGCTGGGCGTGCTCGACGGCGTCGACGTGGTCTACGCCGCGCGTGTACCCGTACGCCGGATCATGAGCATCAACGTCAGCGTCGGTACCAGAGTGCCTGCATATGCGACCTCCATGGGCCGCGCCCTGCTAGCTTGGGCGCCAACCGAAATCGTCGACAAAGTCATCGCGAACTCCACGTTCGACGCCCTCACACCCACCACGATCACCGACGAAGGCGCATTCCACACCGCACTTCGAGTGGTGCGCGAGCAGGGTTATGCACTCACGTCCGAGGAACTGGAAGACGGCCTGATTTCCCTCGCCGCCCCCGTCCGCGACGCCGGCGGAAGCGTCGTCGGTGTGGCAGCGTGTTCTACCTCGGCCGGACGCACAACCCCGGAAGCCTTTCGCACCGACGTCGCACCGTTCCTCGTCGAGAAGGCGAATCAGCTCAGCGCGGACATGGGGTACCGGAGCTAACTTCTCAATACTTCGGAAGGCAACACACCGTACTTACGCCGAAAAGACGACGCGAATCGTCCGGTGTGCGTAAAACCCCATCTCACAGCGACATCGGTGACCGTCGTCGAGTCGTCGGCATCCACCAGATCTGCGTGGACCCGCTCGAGGCGGATGTCGAGCAGGCATTCCGACGGACTCCGGCCCACGTACTGCCGAAATCCCTCCTGCAATCTCCGTACGCTGACGCCCGCCACCTCGGCCATCTCTGCTGCGGTCCACACGCGGGCCGGGTCGTCGTGCATCTCGTCGAGCACCCGCTTGACGATGCGCGGCCTGGCGTGTCGCACCGCGTCCTCACTTTCGGGCATTGCAGCGAGGACGAATGCCGTGACCACGGCACCGGAGAGCTGAGCTGCCACCAGTTCGTTGTGCAGCACGCCGACCGGGCCGAGGATCTGATCCGACAGTGAGCGAACAAATTTCAGCCATCTGGCTCCGTCGTCTCCCCGAAGATCCACCTGATCAGGCAAGTGCATTCCGGGCCGGCCAAGTACCTTCTCCATCTCGCGGTCGAGGTACTGACGGTCCATCCGGACTCCGACAATTTCGCAGTCCGCGCTCCACCGCGTGATTCTTGTGGTGATGTCGGGCGGACACACCGTCGCAACGCCCTCCGTCGAGAGCACGTGCGAGCCCGCGAACACCGACTCGAGCTCGCCCGAGAGCGGGATGTTCACCCCGTAGGCACCGGGATGCTCGGATTCGACCGCGACGTCTGCTCCCCATCGAATATGAGCGATCCTCAGCGGTCCCAACTCGGCGGTGCACACCCCGACTCCGCTGGCCGCGTGCCGTGACAACGGCGTGAGTGTGTGCGGAAAATAGGCGTCCGAAACCGCATCACACGCCTCGTCCCAGTCGCGGGGAGCTGTACCGATCTTGGAGTCGACCATCGTCCTTCTTCACCTTCCAAACCCGTGACCAGCCACATTGCCGAGCATGAGCGCTGAACATCATTGAACACTGTGTCCCCGGTCACTTCCAAGAGGAAACGGATACAGGCTTCGATCGGGTGCGCAATCCGGATAGACACCGCGCTGTACGGATCGACCGAACGCCGCGCTCGCCGTACGTTCGTCTTCACTCCCGGCGCGAGTCGTCCAGCACCTCCGCCTCCCGCACTTCGCGGCACCCTCACTCACCAGCCATCCGACAAGGAGGTCCGGTCATGGAACAAAATCAGCTTCGAGGCATCTTCGGCCAATTCGCGAGCGGCGTCACCGTCATCACCTGTACCAATGCCGACGGTCAACCACACGGAGCCACCGTCACCGCATTCACGGCAATCTCCCTGGAACCACGCCTGTGCCAGATCACGATGACGCGAAAGTCCAAGGCGTGCGGCTACCTCGGCAACGCGCCGTTTGCCGTCAACATCCTTGCCGCCGACCAAGTGGACACGGCCATGCATTTTGCCGGCCGACCGCAGCGCACCGAACCGAAGTGGATCGACGGACCGACCGCTCCCCTGCTCGACGGCGCCGCAGCAACCATCTCGTGCGTCCCGTGGAAGGAGTACGACGGTGGTGACCACATCATCTTCATCGGTGAGATCGTCGATGCGCAGTCGAGTGGCAAGGATCCGCTTCTGTTCTACC
This sequence comes from Rhodococcus sp. P4_F3_2, assembly GCF_056401335.1. Lineage (NCBI taxonomy): Bacteria > Bacillati > Actinomycetota > Actinomycetes > Mycobacteriales > Nocardiaceae > Rhodococcus > Rhodococcus sp. P4_F3_2. Next base: position 35,327 of record NZ_JBFUJN010000013.1, on the reverse strand, counting down.
GAAGCACTTTTCACGACCTAGGCACCACCTCGTCGACCACAGTCTGGAACGGCAGTCAGGACGACCCCCACAGCGGATGGTTCGACGCCACCACTTCCTTCACCCCGATTCATCTTCAGCCCGCACCCCAAACGATCTGAAAGGCTTTGCCATGACGACCACCGAAATTCCTCCCACCGGCGTCGACCCCGCAGATTCCGGAGCGCCACAGGTCAATCCGGCCGCCGACAGCGAAGCCAACCGCACGAAGAACTTCGCCACCCGGCCGATGACGGGCGACGAGTACATCTCGAGCCTGCAGGACGGTCGCGAGATCTGGCTTCACGGTGATCGCGTCAAGGACGTCACGACGCACCCCGCCTTCCGGAATCCGATCCGCATGACCGCAAGGCTGTACGACGCTCTGCACACGGGCGAGCACGTGGACGCCTTGACCGTTCCGACGGACACGGGCAACGGCGGTGTCACCATGCCGTTCTTCCGCACTCCGACGTCGTCGGCTGATCTACTCAAGGAACGCGACGCCATCGCGACGTGGGCACGTATGACCTACGGCTGGATGGGCCGCTCCCCCGACTACAAGGCAAGTTTCCTGGGAACCCTCCACGCCAACAAGGAGTTGTACGCACCGTTCCAGGACAACGCCGAGCGCTGGTACCGCGAATCGCAGGAGAAGGTTCTGTACTGGAACCACGCGATCATCAATCCCCCGGTGGATCGCCAACTTCCACCGGACGAAGTCGGCGACGTCTTCATGAAGGTGGAGAAGGAAACCGACGCCGGTTTGATCGTCAGCGGCGCCAAGGTGGTCGCCACCGGATCGGCGATCACGAACTACAACTTCATCGCTCACTACGGTCTGCCGATCAAGAAGAAGCAGTTCGCCTTGATCTGCACGGTACCGATGGACGCCCCGGGTGTGAAGCTGATCTGCCGCACCTCGTACACCGAACATGCTGCGGTGATGGGCAGTCCGTTCGATTACCCGCTGTCGAGCCGCATGGACGAGAACGACACCATCTTCGTCTTCGACAAGGTGTTGGTTCCATGGGAGAACGTCTTCATGTACGGCGACGTCGACCGGATCAACGCATTCTTCCCTCAATCGGGTTTCCTGCCGCGCTTCACCTTTCAGGGCTGCACTCGCCTGGCCGTCAAGCTCGACTTCATCGCCGGCCTGTTGATGAAAGCACTCGAAGCCACCGGCGCCGGCGGCTTCCGCGGAGTTCAGACCCGTGTCGGTGAAGTAATCGGGTGGCGAAACCTCTTCTGGTCGTTGACCGAATCGATGGCACGCGATCCCGAACAGTGGGTCGGCGATTCGGTGATACCGAAGCTCGAGTACGGCCTCACCTATCGAATGTTCATGATCCAGGGGTACCCGCGGATCAAGGAGATCATCGAACAGGACGTCGCGTCGGGCCTGATCTACCTGCCCTCGAGTTCACTCGACTTCAAGAGCCCGGACGTACGCCCGTACCTCGACAAGTACGTTCGTGGTTCGGACGGCATCACCGCCGTCGACCGGGTGAAAGTCATGAAGGCGCTGTGGGATTCGATCGGCACCGAGTTCGGCGGGCGCCACGAACTCTACGAACGCAACTACTCCGGCAACCACGAAAACGTCAAGGCGGAACTGCTGTTCGCAGCCCAGAATCGTGGACACGCAAGTTCCATGAAGGGACTGGCCGAGCAGTGTCTGAGTGAATACGACCTCGACGGCTGGACGGTCCCTGACCTCATCGGCAACGACGACGTCTCGTTCTTCAAGAACCGGTAGCTCACGCGGTACGAACACTGCACCCTTGGTCAGGACTAGGCAATTGCCTAGTCCTGACCTGAGACACACGATGTCAAGGTGAATCAGCTGGAGTACGCCCATGACGGATATGTTTCTCGATTCGAAACCCAGAAACTACTGTGCGAGTTGGGTTGCGGGTGGCAAGCGACGTGCAGAATCGAGGGTTCAGCGGGCAGTCGGGAGTTCGACGGCGCCGTTTTCGAGGAGAACGTGTGCGTCGATCATCTGACCGCCCCGTTCGACGTAACCCATCAGGTTCGCTCCGGACCCCCAGCCGAGCAGTCGCTGTACCTCTTCAGAAAGATCAAGCAGTTTTTCACGCGGGATTGACAGGTATTGGTTCTCTTCCTGACGTAAGCAGGCGAGGTCGAATGCCATCGTCAAGCCGGTCCGTGGCGCCTCGGACGAGTTGTTACCACCGCCGTGGTACGTAGAACCGGTCCAGATGAGGGCAGCACCGGCCCGCATCACGGTCGGCGCCGCTTCGGCTTGTTTCGGGCCTCGTTGGTCGTCCCACCGATGGCTTCCGGGTATGACGAGGGTGCCGCCGTTTTCTGCTGTGAAATCGCTGACCGCCACCATGATCTGCAGTCGGCCCTCGCGTCCGTAGTCGGGGTGGCGCCACAGAAAGCTCGTGTCGTCTCGATGAAGACGCTGGGCACCCTGCCCAGGGTGGATTTCGATTGCCTGAGTGACACCGATCTGGATATCAGGCGTGATTTCGATCTGGTCGTCTCCGACCCAGACGGACAGGGGCACCTGAAGGATCTTCTTGGCGGCCCCGTAGTAGAGCGGGTGGAGCGCGATCTGGGGCATGAGGTCGATCCGACCGAACAGCCCTCCTGCTCTTCGCGTTTGGGTTCCGGCGAAGAATTCGTCTTCTCCGTAGCCGGTGCTTTCAAGGACGGGGCCAAGTTGGGCGCGCAGCTCGTCGAGCTGGGGGGTGTCGAGGAAATCTTCGACGATGACACCGCCGTCGCGGTGGATCACGTCGACGATCTCGTCGACTGTTGTTGTCGAGGGCAGGGCGGTGAGGTGATTGGCCATGGTTGTCATTGATGTCTCCTTAGATTGCGGATTGAGGGTTGGCGGAGAGTGTTTCGATTTGGGCGAAGATGCCCTTGTCCCCGTGCCCGGCTGCGCATGCACGTTGCAAGTTGTCGAGATTCGCCGTCATCAGAGCGGCGCGTTGGCCTGCTCGCTGCATCGATTGTTGCCAGGCTTCTACTGCGGCTGCGTATACGTTCAAGGTTGCCTGATCGGTCTCGTACTCTCCGGATTCGAACGCTTTGAGTGCTTCGTGAAGGAGTTCGAGAAGTTTGTCGGTCCACAGGTGCAAACTGTGGCGCATCTCCGCGATCGCGACGTCCTCGGACCGCACGTACGCTGCTGCTTCGTGGAAGGCACCGAGCGCGACGTTGAAGAATGCGCCTGCCATGGCCGCGTCGATCACGTTGGCGGCACCGGGACGGGCTCCGACATATCGTGATTGGGCGGCGATGGGTGTCAGAAGGCTCTGGACGTCCTCCCACACGTCCTCGTCTCCGGAATAGTTGATCCCTGAACTTTCGGTTCCGATGTCCTCCGGGTATGCAGCTATGGCTCCGTCGAGGTACCGAGCGCCTCGTCCTGCGATCCACTCGGCGAACTGGTTCGCTTCCTCCGGCGTACCGGTTGCGGTGTTGACGATGATTTTTCCGGCAATCGAATCTGCTTCTGTAACGACATCTTTGGCGATCTCGTAGTTCAGGAGACTGATGACGATTAGCGGGCTGGCCGCAATCGCAGATTGTGGAGATTCGGCGACTGTAGCTCCAGCCGCAGCGAGGGGTAACGCTCTGTCGGCGGTTCGATTCCACACCGTCACCTTTGTCCCGCTGCGTATGAGCGCCTGAGCGAGAGCTGTTCCCATCAAGCCGGTGCCGAGTATTGATACGTCCATGTTGTTCATCCTTTGCCTGTCGTCAGTGCATGGAAGTCGGACTTGCGGAATAGCCTGGTGCGCAACCAGTATTCGATTGTGCTGGCCGGCCACAGGGTGTCGATTCGACCGTCAGCGGATTGATACCAGCTGTCGCAGCCACCCGATGCCCATACAGTTCGGCGCATGCGTTCTTGGATGGCGGCGTAGCCGCCTGTCTGGACGGTGCGATCGAGTTCGAGGGCAGAGATACTTTTTCGGCGCATGTACTGCACTGCCGAAGCGATGTATCTGGCTTGTGCTTCGATCATGAAGATGATCGAGTTGTGACCGAGACCGGTATTCGGGCCGTTGAGGAACCACAGGTTCGGGAACGCGGCGGATGCAAGCCCGAGCTTTGTTGCGGCGCCCTCGCGCCAACTGTCGGAGAGTTCGACTCCTTCGCGGCCGAATACTTTCATCGGTGCCAGGAAGCTGGTTGCCTGGAATCCGGTCGCGAAGATCAGGGTGTCGACTTCGTGTTCCGCTCCCTCTGAGTCAATGATCGAATGCGGGCGGATCTCGGAAACCCCCGAGGTGTTCAAGTGCACATTTTCCCGTTGCAGCGCGGGGTACCAGTCGTCGGATATCAAGCGACGTTTACAGCCGGGATCGTAATCTGGGGTGACCTTCTGCCTCAAGTCCGAATCCGGCACTTGCTGTTGAAGATTGGCGAGCGCCTGGGATCGGTACTGTTCGACGAGTTTGCGATTTCCGAGGAAGGCGCTGGCGAGCTTTTCGAATGCCCAGTAGGTCCGCCATCGCAGCCACCGTTGACGATAAGGACGCCGTGAGAATCTTTCGCGGGTGGCGGGCGACAGCGCGGCATCACCACGTGGCATGACCCAGTTGGGTGATCGCTGAAACACATGCAGGGTCTCGGTGTGCGGGGCGATTTCGGGGACGAACTGGATCGCACTGGCGCCAGAACCTATCACCGCGACACGCCTTCCCGACATGTCGAGGTCATGTCGCCACTTGGCGGAGTGGAATGCGGCACCCTCGAATGATTCCAGTCCGGGTAGCTGCGGGATGTACGGATTACTCAAGCCCCCTGAGCCGTTGACGACAACGGCAGCCGTCACTGATTCGCCGGATGCGAACTGGATGTTCCACCGGAGCCGGTCCTCGCCGAACCGCATTTCGGAGACCTCGACACCGAAGCGGATGTGCGGCAGCAAATCATACTGCGCAGCAACAGATCTGAGATAGTCGAGCAGTTCCGACCATGGCGGGAAGATACGGGTCCAGTTCGGGTTCTGAGCGAAGGAGTAGGAATACAACACGCTGGGCACATCGCAGGCTGCCCCTGGGTATGTGTTGTCGCGCCAGGTTCCGCCGACATCGTCGGCGCGTTCGTACAGGACGAAGTCGTCGATGCCCTTCTTCTTCAGTTCGATCGCCATGCACAGCCCGGAAAACCCGGTTCCGATGATCGCGATGTGGCCGTCGTTGACCCGTGATGACATGTGCTGTGCCTTTGTTCAGAGATGGATCCACGTCGACTTCGTCGACGTGAATTTGTCGAGTGCATGGATGCTCTTGTCCACACTGTGGCCTGAGAGTTTGCGACCGCCGAAGGGGACGGAGAGATCCCCTTCCTCGTAGCAGTTCACCCAGACAAGACCTGCGTCGATTTCGCGCGTGAGCCGGTGGGCTCGTGTGAGATTCGACGTCCACACCCCCGCTCCGAGACCGAACGGTGTGGCGTTAGCCAACCTGACGGCGTCAGCGTCGTCAGTGAAACGGGTGACTGCGAGGATCGGTCCGAAAACTTCTTCGAGGAACAGGCGGTGCTCGGCCTGAACATCGGTGAACACGATCGGATCCAGGTACGCCCCCGAACCTGCTCGTTCCTGCAGCGAACCGTGGGCGAGCGTTGCGCCTTCTGTGTGAGCAGTTCTCGCGTGTTCGAGGACGTCCGCGCGATGCGCCCGACTCGCGACGGGCCCGATGTGGGTATCGGGATCGAAAGGGTCACCGACAGTGCAGCGCTTGATTTCCGAAACGACCTCGGCGACGAATTGATCCGCGATCGTTTCCTCGACCAACAAGCGAGCACCTGCAGTGCACATCTGTCCGGCGTTGAAGGTAATTGCCCACGCCACGGTGCGCGCTGCAACGGCGAGGTCCGGAGCATCGGCGAATACCAACTGTGGGCTCTTGCCGCCGAGTTCGAGATGCACGGGTTTCGCATTCGACTCACCCGCGTAGATCAGCAGCTGTTTGCCGACGTCCGGTGATCCGGTGAAGGTGAGACAGTCGACGCCGTTGTGGCGAGCAAGGGCAGCTCCGGCCTGTCCACCGCTACCTGTGACAACTTGCAGCACGCCGTCGGGAAGTCCTGCAGCCGAACCCAGCTGAGCCAAGCGAAGCAAGGACAACGGTGACTGTGTAGCGGGCTTGATGACCATGCTGTTGCCTGCAAGCAACGCAGGGGCGATTTTCCAACTACTGAGAGTGAGTGGGAAGTTCCATGGGGTGATCGCCGCGACCACCCCCACCGGCTCACTGCTCACCAACGCGACCGCATCGATCAGGCCGCGTGGCGACTCGTCGTAGAGTTTGTCAGCCAGTTCTCCATACCAGCGGAAGGTGTTCTCGACGGCGCGCAGCTCGATATCACGTGCCATCTGGATCGGCTTACCCATCTCGAGTGTGATGAGCGCAGCGAGTTCGTCGCGGTGCTCGTAGACGAGCTCTGCCCACCGCTGCAGTACCGCACCACGCTCGCGCGCACTGATCCTCGCCCACCGGCCATCGAGAAACGCCGCGCGAGCACCTTCGACGGCTCTGTCGACGTCGGCGTGAGTGGCCAGCGGGACACTGGTTACGACGGTGTCGTCATGCGGGGATAAGACATGGTGGCGCTCACTCCCGTCACCGTTGAACCATTGACCGTTCAGCCACATAGCCGATGGCGCTTCGATTGACGTCGCGAATCGTGTCCATTCCTCGCGGGTGTTCATGTGCGTTCCGTTTCCGAGTAGAGGGTCGGCATTTTTTCCGTTTCTGGGAGGAGCGGCTTGCCGGCATGAATCGGTGGGACGCGGCCTGCCCATGGGACGGCTTCCTCGAGTTGCGCGGCCACGGCAAGCAACAGATCGTCACGGCCGGGAGCTGCGGCGAGCTGCACTCCGATCGGCAGTCCGTCACACATTCCTGTGGGGATGGAGATAGCCGGTTGGCCCGTGACGTTGTAGATGGCAGTAAAGGGCGAGTACTTCGCCAAGGTGTCCACCCACTCGCCGGCGGTGATACCCCGCCGGTTGGAGTCGAGTTCGCCGACGTGCCAGGCGGTCGTCGGTGTGGTGGGCGTGAGAGTGAGGTCGAAGAATTCGAAGAAGCTCGCCGTGCCACGGGTCAGGTGATTCTGGTAGCGGCGGGCGCGGGCGATGTCCGCCCATTCCACGGTGAATCCGTGACGAACCATGGCGGCAGTCGAGCTCTCCAGCGAGGAGTACATGTCCTCGATGGCGCGTACTCCGGTCAGTGCGCGCATGGACTCTGCGATCGACGCAGACCAGAAAGTGAGATTGAGATCCCGAAACAGTTCGGGGTCAACATCTGGTGCCGCAATCTCGACGTGGCCGCCGAACTGTTCGAGCAAGCGCGCGATGCGCATCACCTCGGCTGTCACGGCGGGGTCCGCAGCGTGACGACTGCCAGGTGATTCGGTCGACACAGCGATCCGGAGGCCTTTCGGTCGCCGGCCGACTGCTCGGCTGTAGTGGCCGGGGCTTCGACGCGGCTGAAAGTACCGGTCCCCCGGTGCGCTGCCGTGCACTACGTCCATCAACGCGGCGGCGTCGCGAACTGTCCGGGTGACCGCGAACTCAGTCGTGAGGCCGAAGAGCGGTTCATCCGAATCCGGGCCGGGTGGAACGAGCCCGCGGGTCGGTTTGAGTCCCACCACCCCGCACAGTGCGGCAGGGATTCTTATGGATCCGCCGGCGTCGTTGGCGTGCGCCCACGGCAAGGCCCCGGCGGCAACGAGCGCCGCGGAGCCACCGCTGGATCCACCGGCGACCCGCTGTGGGTTCCAGGGGTTGCGGGTAGGACCGTTCACTGCCGATTCCGTCGTTGCGCTGAATCCGAATTCTGGTGTGGCAGTGCGACAGGTCACGGACAGTCCGGCAGCGCGCCACCTAGCCATCAGATCGGAGTCACGTGTGGCGATATAGCCTGCGGTTGCTGCGCTACCGTTCTCGTTCGCTATCCCCGCCGCAGTGCACAGGAGATCTTTGAGCGCGAACGGAACTCCGCTGAAAGGACCGGATGTGGAATACGTCGGTGGTGGGTCGAGTGGAGGACCGACGGTGGCACCGAGGTGCGTGTCGACGTGGGAGATTGCAGCTAGTGCGGCTTCGCGCACTTCAGCAGGGGTTACTTCTTTCCGGTCGAGTCGACATTTCAGATCCGTGGCGTCCATGTCCGAGTATTCATGCAACTCCATCGAGCACTTCCTTTCGCGCGAGAGCGACCTGGACCAACCAAGCGAAGACGGGGTCCTTCCGGCGCCATTCCGGATGCCATTGGACGCCGACGATCGGTCTCCCGCGCATCTCCACCGCTTCGACGACACCGTCCGGAGCCCACCCGCTGGGAGTGAGGCCCGGGCCGAGCCGGTCCACTGCTTGGTGGTGCAAGGAGTTGACCTCTACGTGTGCGCCGTATATCTCGAACACCGTCGAATCAGTGGCGATCCGTACGGGGTGGGTCTCCTCGGCTATGCCCAGTCCTGGTGACTTGTGGTTGATGTCTATGGTCGGAAGATCAGGCACGAGCGTGCCTCCCAATGCCACATTCAGCATCTGCATCCCGCGACAGACACCCAGCAGTGGAGTACCGAGTTCTACTGCACCCGATATTAATTCGATCTCATACGCATCTCGACGCGGGTCACTGTCCGGGTCGGTGGGCGCGGCGTCGATACCCAGTGTTTCGGGGTGAACATCCTGCCCACCAGAGATGACTATTCCGTCGAGCCGCTCAATCAGGTCGATTCCGCTTGCCTCATAGGGAATTTGGACGACCAGGGCGCCTTCGGACGACAGCCGGGTGGGAAAATCGGAGTAGTGCATGTCGAACTCGAGATGGCGGTACCGAGGTTCGACGGCCAGGCGTTCCGCGCTCGAGCGCCGACCGGTCGCTCCGATCAATGGGCGACGCGCACGCTCAGGCGAATTCGACGACGACACGATTCACCCCTCCTTCACGAAGCGCTGCGATTCCTGTGTTGATCTCGCCGAAGGGGACTCGCAACGAGATCATCTCGTCGAGTTCGAGTCGGCCCTGGACGTACAGCTCGGCCAATCGCGGAATATCGGTCGGGAATTGGTTCGACCCGAGGAGGGAGCCTTGCAATCGCTTCTCCTGGAAAAACAATTCCGACGCTGTGATCCGCAGCGGCTCGTCATCAGGAACCATGCCGAGGACCGTGGCCACTCCGCCGGGAGCGAGCATCGAGAATGCCTGCTCGACAGTGACTCTGCGGCCGATCGCCTCGAATGAGTAGTCCACCCCACCCGGACACAACGCGCGTACGGCGTCGACTGGTTCGATCTCAGCCGCGTTCACTGACGCAGTCGCCCCGACTCGAAGAGCCTGATCGATACTTCGCTGGTCCACATCGATCGCGATGATCCGGGCCGCGCCGGCTAGCCGGGCGCCCTGAATTACCGAAAGCCCCACGCCTCCACAACCGATGACGGCAACCGACGACCCTGGTTCGATGCGAGCACTGTGCCAGACCGCCCCGACGCCGGTGATGGTGGCGCACCCGAGCAAACTCGCGCGATCGAGAGGTACCGAATCGTCGACGCGGACGACGCTGTTCTCGTGCACGAGCATCTGTTCGGCGAATCCACCGATGCCACCCATTCGTCCCACTGCGCGCCCGGCCTTGGTCGTCAACGCCGGCTGGGGCCGCGAGCGGAGGCGGGAATGATTGGAGCAGAGGGTGAGTCGACCTGCAATGCAGTATCGGCATCGGCCACAAAAAGCTGTCATGCACGTCACGACGTGGTCGCCAGGCGCTACAGCCGTGACGTCTGACCCAACCGATTCGACGATGCCCGATGCCTCGTGACCGAGCACCTCCGGAAGTTCTGTTCGCCAGAGCGCGTCCACGTAGTGCAGATCGGTATGACACAGCCCGACGGCTGCTGTACGTATGCGAACTTCTCGAGGTCCGGCCACGTCGATGTCGAGTTCTTCGAACTCGAGCCGACCAGGGGCAGCGTTCAGTATTGCTGCTTTCATCTTCAGACCTGTCCTCGTTGTCAGACGTGCTCGAAGTAGCGTTCGAGCTCCCAGTCGGAGACTCCTGCGGCCGGGTCTCCCCCAGTGGTGAAGAACTGCAACCATTCCCACCGGCGCGTGCCGATCCAGTACTCCACCAGCTCTCGCCCCAAAACCTCCGTCAGGTTTACATCGCCACTCAATTCCGCGATCGCTCGAGAGAGGCTGGCTGGCAACTTCGGGGTTCCCGGCGGCAATCCCCAGGCCATGACGGTGCATTCGAGGCCAGGATCGCTGTGATCGCGCAGACCGATCAGACCGCCGGCAAGGAACGATGCCATCGACAGATAGATGTTCACGTCCGCCGACGGGACGCGATACTCGACACGAGAGAGCTTCTCGGTCGTGCAGACGGCTCGAACGGCCGCACTCTTGTTGTCAACACCCCACGTGACGGTGGTGGGAGGTCCGTCGAATTCTGCGATTCTGCGGTATGAGTTCACGGTCGGATACTGGAAAGAACTGGCCGCCGCCATTGTGTCGAGGACGCCACCGATGAAGTTCCGCATCGTCTCCGACGGGCGCGAGGGCTCAACTTCATCGAAGAAGGCGTTCCGTCCGTCCTGTTGAAGCGAAAGGTTGATGTGAGCGCCCTGCCCGAACTGGTCCGGCGACCACCGAGCCATGAAGGTGATGGTGCGACCGTGCTCGTAGGCGACTTCCCGCATGATCTGCTTCGTTCGTACGTACCAGTCCGCTGCGGTGAGAATGTCGGTCGGTGGGAGATTTACTTCGATTTGGCCGTGCGCGGACTCGTCTGCCCAGCCTTCCCAAGGGATTCCGGCCCGTTCGATGCGGTCAGCTATTGCGTCCATGAGCGTCGTGTAGTCCCGTGATCTGCTCAACAGGTAGATCGCGCCCTGGGTACCGCCGAGTGGATGCAGGTTCGTGAAACGCTGTTCGCGGGCCTGCTCGATCGACTCTTCGAACACCGTGGCCTCGATCTCCACGGCCGCCTTACCTGTAAATCCAAGCTCGGCAAGCTCTTTGACCACACGTGCGAGCGTGGATCGCGAACACACCGGAAGCGGTGCCCCGTGTTGATCGACCAGATCACACATCACCGTGGCGAGACCTGGTAGTGATGCGTCGGTTGACAGAGTCGTAAGGTCGGGACGAAGGAAGACGTCGTGCATCTCACCGCGCCAATCACCGAAATCGAATCCGAGCTGAGCGGTGTTCCCGAGATCGACTGCGAGGGCGATATCAGCGAATCCCCAGCCCGATTGCGCTCCGGACTCAAACTTTTTGGGTGACAGATGTTTTCCGACCAAGGCACCATCCAACGTCACGGTTTGTGCGCGAATCGTGCGAACGGAATTGTTGCCGATCCATTCACCGAGGTTCGTCGTGTCAGACATGGAGGACCGCCTTCATTGATGCTCCCGCGACGACCGACAATTGTCGGTTCGTGCCTTTGATGTAGAACTTCCCTGCGCGCAGGGAATAGACGAACAACTCGAAACCCGCTAGCAGTCGACGTAGATCCATCTCGAGCCCGTGAATTTCATACGCATCCGTTGTCGGCCCCACGTGCACGGCTGCGCCCGTGTCGAGAGCAGCCAATGACAATCCGGGCATTCCAGGCAGGCCCGAAGCTTTCTCCCAGAATTCACACGCTGCGATGTCCAGCGTCGGTGGCTCTGGTTCGATAAGAGGGGTTAACGCGGCAACATTCGCAGTGCCCGCCAGGGGCTCGTCCTCGGATATCGCCAGTTCGTCGACGCTGATTCCGACAACAGGAACTGTCGACCCCTCGGGGCTACTGACGTGCACGCCGGTTGCTGTTCGAGTCAATCGCGCGCTTTGCGGATCACTGGTCGACTGCAGGTCGACCTCGGGGGGCATTGCCTCGAGAGCTTTCCTGCCTGAGTCGGAATCGAGAGCAACGCGCAGGCGGGTCACGACAGCTCGTACCAACGGGGGTGGGTCGAACTCCATCGTGACGGCGACGTCGGGCGCACACCGGGTATGGGATTCATCGGGTCGCGGTGGATCTGTATCCACCCGCTCTCGGATGTCGGTCATGGGGTGGTCCCTCCAGTTTCGGGGCATGGGGCAAGCGATTTGGTTGCGCGTCAGAGAGACGCGGTTTTGTGCGATGTCGCAGCTCTCGCCCTGGTGTGATCTGCCAAGCGCTATAGTCGAGCAATGAAGTCAGTCACATGACTAACTCATGTGACTGAGATTATGGCGGATCGGAGCTAGCGTCAATAGGCAAACTGCAAGAGATCCCGAAGAGTGGCAACGACGCACCCGGAACGCACCGGGCAGATAAAGGATCGACCAGGGTGTCACGCACGCTGAGTGACATCGATACGCTCGACCCCTGGAGTCCCACGACAACGAGAAGGTGAACGGTAAAGCGAATGGCGTATCTGACAGCATCCGAGCGGCGGACTGCGATCGTCAAGGCCGCCGCCCGAGTCATCATTCGCGACGGACTGGCCGCGGCGACCACCCGCCGCATCGCAGACGAAGCCGGAGTCAACCTCGCTGCGTTGCACTACAGTTTCGACGGCAAAGGAGAGATCTATACCGCCGTGGACGACATGTTTCGTGCCACCACAGTGGGATCACGCCTGGTACCGACAACTGGCTGGACACGTCAAGAGATCATCCGTTCATTGCTCGAACGCTTCCAAGATCTTCTCCACGCCGATCGGGACGTCCCGATCGCCCAATACGAGCTGCTGCTGTGGGCGCTGCGCAATCCGGACAAGGCCGAACTCGCCAGAGCCAGCTACACGACGTACATATCCGCCTTCGCCGATGAGCTTCGGCACGCAACCGACATCGCCGGCAGCGACGCCACACTGCTCGCCCGCTACACGATCGGCGCAATCGACGGAATCTACATGCAAAATCTCGCAACTGGCGCGACCGGAGTGAGCGCACCCGAACTCGACGCCATCTCGTCCGCAATCGTCGGCATCATCGATTCGATCCACCCGCCCCACTAGAGTTTTCCCGTTTCCCGCCCGGCGTTGCAATCGACAGCGCCGGGCCGCAGTCGTGCCCGTCATCATCCGAATCCCGCAGCTGCATTCAAGGAATTTCCCGGAACTCATTGACGAACAGCAAGGGCGAAGCTAATCTCAGTCGATCGACTCAGTCATGTGACTGACATCACCATCTCCTGAGGGCTATCCCGATCCTCACACGCGCGATCGCGGCCGATCCCGGCATACAGCCCCTGCCCGCACTCGACAGTGCACAAATTCAAGGACGCACACATGAATCACTCGTCGAATAATGCTGTAGCACAGACTGATACGGAGTCCATCAACCTTGAATCCGGCCATCTCAGCCGCCTTCAACTGACCTCGCTGGCCATCTCGTCAATGATCCCTGCCGTCGGCATGGCGTCGTTTCCAATGCTGCTGGTACTCAACGCAGGACTCGGTGGTTGGGTCGCTGCTCTGCTCGCAGCGCTGACAGTCATCTGCGTCGGCAGAGCAGTAACCGTCTTCGCTAGCCGGTATGTCGCCTCCGGATCGCTCTACTCCTACGCCGGCGAAGTATTCGGGCGATGGGCACAGTCACTGATCGCAGCCTCGTTGTTCCTCGGGTATCTGGCGATGGTCGCAAGCATTTTGCTGGTCATCGGCGCGTACAGCGGTAGCTTCCTGCAATCTATCGGCATCAACGGCGGCCTCGATCGCCCTGCACAAATCGCGATCTACCTCGCCTCCGCAGCAATTGTCGCGGCGATCACCTGTCGCGGCCTAGATGTTTCGATCGTAATCGCGGTCCTACTCACTGCGATTTGTCTTCCACTGTTGCTGGCCATTACCGGGGCGAGTGCGATTCACACTGGTCTACATCTGCAGGAACAACTGACTCTTCAGGGCGCGTCCGTCAGCGGGATCGTGGCCGGCATCGCATCCGGAACTGCGTTCCTGGTCGGTTTCGAGGGGAGCGCGGCCCTGGCCGCCGAGACCCGCGACCCGAAGAAGAATGTGCCGGCCGCCGTGATGAGTGTCCCCATTGTGCTTGGAACCTTGTACGTGATCGCAACCTTCCTACAGGCACCAGGAATCACGGAGACGTCCGACCAAATCCTTTCCGGCACATCATCCCCCGCCGCCCTGGCCGAGAATGCGGGCTTACCGACCGCAATGGGACAAATGACGGACCTCGTTGTCGCCGTAGCGACCTTCGCCGCACTGATCGGATTCGTCAACTACGGATCCCGCTTCGTCGCCACCCTGTCAGCCGAAAAGCTTCTACCACAAAGGTTCACACGCATACACTCTCGATTCCACAGTCCTGTTTCCGCAATCCTGCTGATCATTCTCGGTGGCCTCTTCGGCATTTGCACTCTGGTGATCGGCGCCACGGGCCCACTTCCTTCCATCTATAACGCAGTGTCAACTCTGGTCGTCTATTTCTGGGTGAGCCCATACGTCGTCATCAGCATCGGCGCCGTGATGCTCCTCTTCCGCGAGCGCGCAGCCACCGCCGTGACAATCGCAGCACTGATCGCCGGTGCCGTCGCAACCTCATGGATCTATCTCAACGGAATCTTCTTCCCCGCACCGTCTCCAGTCAGTGCCATGTCCTACGTTGCGCTCGCAACCATCACGCCGGCCACTATCGCCTTTTACCTGATGGGGCGTCGAAGCCACGCTGACGCCTCCCAGCCGCCACCTCACCTGAACTCGGAACGAGCGACGGCCCGAGAGCAGTAGACGAACCTCAAATTCAAGCCACCAAACCGGCTTCCCCGTCGCGAGGCACGGGCCCACTGGAGCATGAAAACCACGCCGCCCAACCTGCACTGGAACTAAAAGCGGAAGCGCCGTCGGCGCCAATTTGCTCGAGTTGGATCAGTGGGCCAAAGACATGGTCCTTTAAGCCGTCGCTACGTCGCGTACGCGCCATCCTTCGGACGCAGCCCCTTCGGCTACTACGCGTGCGCGGCAGCCAACAACGCTGTGGCGCATGGAATGCCCTTCGACCATGCACTCGCTGACGGAGACCTTCGGATCGATACTGAGCGATTCCGGATTCCTGATCAACACCGAATTCGGAGTCCTCGGCATCAG
The DNA here is from genome assembly GCF_056401335.1 of Rhodococcus sp. P4_F3_2. NCBI lineage: Bacteria > Bacillati > Actinomycetota > Actinomycetes > Mycobacteriales > Nocardiaceae > Rhodococcus > Rhodococcus sp. P4_F3_2. The sequence goes on along the minus strand of NZ_JBFUJN010000013.1, from coordinate 20,212 downwards.
GCCGACATCAGGACCCACATACTCGAACACCGGCCGACCTGGGCGGGAATACACACTATGCCCAGGCCTGCTGCCAGCCCTGGAATCCTGGGTCATGACTGACGCCGACGGCCATGATCCAATGTCGAGGCGTTCGACGCGGCTGATTCCGTACGCGGCAAAAGAATCGCAGGCATGTTCTCAACCGCTCAATATCGGAACGCCCTTTCTGGGAACTCGTGTTCGGGGTCATCGGCTCGCGAATGCTCGAGCGCGGTGCCCACGCCCGACATGCGAACATTCGCATACTCGACTTTGACAATCATTTACATTAAGCAGTAGATCTATACCCATGCACCTCAACACCCGCATGTCGCGGCGCCTCACCCTTGCCACATCAGTTGGCCTCTCACTCGCCCTCGTTACGGGCTGCTCGTCCGACAACAAGGACTCGGCCCCGCCGGAGACCACCACGACAACCGCGTCCGCACCCACCGAACAAGCCTCGGCAACACCGCGTCTCGCAGTCTCCTACGACGGTGGCGTCCTGGTGCTGGATGCAACGTCGCTCGACGTGGTCGGCGAGACCAAGATCGACGGCTTCACGCGACTCAACCCGGCCGGCGACGGTCGCCACGTCATGATCTCGTCGGGTGAGGCATTCAAGGTGCTCGATACCGGCACGTGGTCCTCGGCCCACGGCGACCATTCCCACTACTACACAGCCGATCCCGCGATGTCCGAGGTCGAGTTCGCAGCCAACGAACCCGGACACGTTGTACGCCATGCCGGAAAGACTGTCCTCTTCAACGACGGCTCGGGACTCGTCGAGATCTTCGATCCGGCGCAACTGGCAAAGCGCCAACCTCGCGTCGAGACGTACACCACGCCAGAACCCCATCACGGCGTTGCGGTCGCACTTGCCGACGGCAGCCTGTTGACGACCATCGGAAATTCGGAGTCCCGCAACGGCATTGCAATCCTCGATGCCGACCGCAAGGAAATCCTGCGCAACGAACAGTGCCCCGGTGTCCACGGCGAAGCAGTCGCTGCCGGCGAAGCCATCGTACTGGGCTGCCAGGACGGGTTGCTCGTGTACAAGAACGGAGCGATCACCAAGGTCCAGAGTCCGGATGCATACGGCCGCATCGGAAATCAAGCAGGTTCGGAGGAGTCGGACATCGTCCTGGGTGACTACAAGACTGACAAGGACGCCGAACTCGAACGTCCGCAACGGGTCTCGCTGACCAACACGACGACGTCCGAACTCAAGCTCGTCGACCTCGGCACCAGCTACACCTTCCGCTCACTCGGCCGCGGACCGCACGGAGAGGCACTGGTGCTCGGCACCGACGGCGCCATCCACGTCATCGACCCGAACACCGGCGTCGTCACCAAGAAGATCGCCGTCATCGACGCATGGACCGAGCCCACCAAGTGGCAAGAGCCCAGGCCGGCACTCTTCGTGGAAGACCACACCGCGTACGTCACCGATCCCACGTCGAAGAAGCTGATCGCCGTCGACCTCGAAGACGGCAGCATCCTGACCGAGACCACCCTCGATCACGCCCCCAACGAATTGACCGGTGTCACCGGCTGATTCAGATCCTCATCTCAGGCCCCCATCTCACACCGAGATGAGGGCCTGAGCCGTTCTCGTGCTTCGCCTACTGACCAGGGAATCTCGATACCCAGGCAATCCTCGAGGTGCTACGACGCGCACCTCAGAGAATCGAAGCCGTTGTCGCCAGCTCTGCTGGAGCTGAGCGATGAGCAGGACCACGATTGACCGCGGCACAAGTCAGCTTGGAATAACTCTCCGCAGAGGTTCGTTGTAGATGGTGTCGGTGTTCGGTTCTTTGCCCCGGGTACCACCCCAGAATTGCCACTTCGAGTGGCCACTTGCCGAGAGGCGCAAGACGGGCACCGACGCGCTGGAGCCGCTGGACACCTTTCGGTGCCAGCGGCTTTGTCGTCTGAATGATCAGGCCGGGTTTTCGCCGGCAGCGACGTCGAGGATCCACGTCACCCCGAACGCATCGGTGAGCATGCCGAATCCGGGGCTCCACGCCGCCGCGGCAAGACCCTCGATGATGGATCCACCGACAGAGAGTTTGGCCCAGTAACCCTGCACCTCTTCGAGCGATTCACCGCGAACCGAGACGAAGAACGGTTGGTCGGTGATCGTGGTGCCGTTCTCACGGTGCGTCGTGCCGGCATTGGCGGTCGAACCGCCCGACTGTCCTGGGATGTCGTACGCCATCACGCTGAAGCCGTCCGCGGTTTCGACTTGGCCGAACACAATGTTCTCAGCGCCAGGCACATCCTTGGGCATTCCGAAGTCGCCGTAGGTTGCGATCGTGACCTGGCCACCGAAGACGGACTGGTAGAACTCCAGAGCCGCGCGGGCGTCTCCGCGGAAGTTGAGGTGGGTCGTTGTCTTGATGCTCATGTCTGCTCCTAGTACGAACGTCGCCCGGGTTTTCCCTGACAACGTCGACTCTCACAGCCGTATAGGACTGTTTTCGTCCTAGACTCGTCGTAGTCTCACGACATGGCGACCACCACTCGGCTCTTGAATCTGCTGTCCCTCTTGCAGACGAGGCGCGACTGGCCGGGCGCTCTACTCGCCGAGCGGCTCGACATCAGCCACCGCACGGTCCGCCGCGACATCGACCGGCTCCGGGAGATGGGTTACAGCATTGCGGCGACCATGGGCCCGGACGGCGGATACCGACTCGACGCCGGCAGCGAGCTACCACCCCTGCTGTTCGACGACGATCAGGTCATCGCCTTGGCAGTCGCTCTGCAGGCGGCGACGCTGACCGGCGTCGGCATCGAAGAGGACGCAGTGCGTGCGCTGACCACCGTGCGACAAGTGATGCCGTCGCGCCTGCGTCATCGCCTCGACGCACTCACGTTCACCACGATTTCGACCGATTCCAGCGACGCAGACTCGGTGTCCCCTGAGGTGCTCGTAGCGATTTCCGCAGCGGTGCGCGCTCGCGAGGTGCTCCGCTTCGACTACTCGAACGGCCGCTCAACTGACAACATCGAAATAACACCCCCCCTCCGCGTGGAGCCACATCATCTGGTGACCTCCAAGCGTCGCTGGTACCTCGTCGCGTGGGATCTCGAGCGAGACGACTGGCGAATCTTCCGCGCCGATCGCATCACTCCACGCACCCCGAACGGCCCGCGGTTCACACCGAAGGGGATCCCCGGCGGTGACGTGAGCGAATACGTGGCCGCGCGCTTCAAGGGATCGGAACATATCAACAAATGGCCGTGCCACGGCAAGGTCGTTCTCCATCGACCAGCCAGTTATGTTCTTCCCTTTGTCGAGGACGGCGCCGTCGAAGATCTTGGCCCCGACCAGTGCAGCCTCGAAGCCGGATCATGGTCCTGGGCGGCGCTGGCAGCCTCCTTCAACCGATTCGACACCGATATCGATGTCGTCGGCCCGGCAGAACTGACCCACGCTTTCGCACAACTCGCCGCCCGCAATGCCGCGACTGCTGCGAGTTAGGCAGTCGTTGTGAATGAGATCCAGGTCTCCAACACAACCGTGCGTCCGTGGGTTCATGTAGGTTTCAAGTCCTCAGAGGACCTGAGGACTTGAAGACCTGAACGAAGGGATGCCCAAGGAGATGAAGAAGGGGCAAGTTGCGTTTCTCACCGGCACACACGTCGTGAACGATCTGTACCAGGGGGCTGTACCTGCACTGTTGCCGTTCATGATGCTGGAACGCGGATATTCCTACTCCGCGGTTGCCGGAATCACGCTCGCCGCGACCGGACTATCCAGTGTCGTGCAACCCGCATTCGGCATGCTGGTCGATCGAAAGAGCCGGAATTGGCTGGTACCCACAGGTTTTGTGACGGCCGCAACGGGAATTGTCGTGGCCGCGATGAGCACCACCTACATCGTTACTTGGCTGGCAATTGCTTTGGCCGGCATCGGCATTGCCGCATACCATCCGCCCGCCACAAATTTGGCACGCGGAGCTGGAGGTCACTCGCAGAAGGCCATGAGCGTGTTCTCCGTGGGCGGCACGTTGGGAGCCTCACTGGCGCCACCGTTCGTCACGCTCGTGGTCGGCTCGCTCGGATTGTCCGGCGGCTACCTGCTCGCAGTTCCTGCAGTGGTAGCGGCTATTTGGTGGATCGTCGCCCAATCACGATCGGCCGGCACGGGCACGGACGCCGAATCAGCCCAGTCGTTGAGTTCGCAGCTAGCAGCGAACGGCCCCGTGTCAGATGATTGGCGCTCGTTCACCCGACTCGTGCTGGTAACGGTGTGTTGGTCAATTCCATATGTGACCACGCTGTCGTTGGTCTCACCGTACGTACTCAACGGACTGAACGGATCATCCTCGAGTGCAGCAATCGTGTTGTCCTCCTTCACCTTGGCGGGAGCGGCCGGCACGCTACTGGGCGGAGTCCTCGCGGACCGTCGAGGTCGACGTGCATCCATCCGACTCGGTTACCTGCTTGCGGTACCTTCACTGGCGTTGCTCGCCGCGGCTCCGAACGTGGCAATTGCCGAACTTGGAATCGTCTGTCTCGGATTCGCGATGTTCTTGCCCTTCGCGCCACAGGTGACATTGGCGCAGGACTACCTACCGAACCGCCCAGGCACGGCAAGTGGGGTGACCCTCGGACTCGCAATGTCAGTGGGAGGCATCGCCTCTCCGCTGTTCGGTTACCTGGCAGATCACTTCGGACCGCGCATGGCGATCGGGGCGACAACTGCAGTGCTGTTGGTCGGAGCCGTCATCGCATTCACCTTGCGCGATCGACGCCTCGACCCGGAGGACGAGACGGAGCGCGAACTGGACGTCATCGCCCTTCGATAACCCGAAGACAGCCCCGTAGTCTGAAGATTCATCGGAGGACATGAAGTGTCACTCGGTGGGCCGCTCCACGGCGGTTCACCGAGTCAGTCAGGAGCAGACACATGGCAGTGCGCCAGGTCAAGCAGCAGTCACTGGTACAGAAAGCCGCAGACGAACTTGCGCGCCTCATCGGCGACGGCGAGTGGCCGGTCGGGACGAAAATCCCGAACGAGCAGGATCTGAGCACGCTCCTCGGAGTCGGGCGTTCGACCGGCAGGGAAGCCGTGCGTGCACTGATCGCGTCAGGACAGCTCTACTCTCATCAAGGATCCGGCACCTACGTCATGTCCTCGACTCCGGTCACAGAACTCGAGCGAGAACTCAAACGCTCGGACCGCCGCGAAGTCTACGAAGTACGCCGACTTCTGGAAGTGGAAGCTGGCCGCCTGGCTGCGATGCGTCGGACCTCTGCCGACGTCGACCTGTTACGGGCAGCACTCAAAGCCCGTGAAAATGCCTCGACACCAACAGAATTTGTCGACGCTGACATGGAACTACATCGCGCCGTGGTGAATGCTGCGCACAACAGCGTGTTGTCGATGGTATTCGATTCATTCATCGAAACGCTCCGCAACTCGGCCCTGGACGTGATCACCGACGTCGCGGCGCGAGACCCCGAATCGATCGACGACGAAGCCGCTGCCCACCGAGATCTAGTGGAAGCCATCGTCGCGGGTGATGCCGACGCTGCCAGCGCGGCGACGCGCAGGAACATGGACGGGCTCGACTGACCCTCTCTATCGTTGTCAGGCATGACGTCCACATCGCTCCCTCCACGGGGTCTCCGGATCGGTCTGTCCGCCATCGCGTGGCTAAACCTGCTCTCTGCGCTCGTAGGAATGGCGGGCCTGACGATCGGCGGCGGGATGGGCCTGCCTCCTGAGTGGATCGAGGGAACCGTCTTCCCTTCATATTTCTGGCCCGGAATCCTCCTCGGCGTTGTCGTCGGAGGCATCCAAGCCGCCGCGCTCTTCGCTCAGCACAACAGGTTCCGCCTGGCATGGGGCCTGCACGCCGCCGCCGGCCTGACGATGATGATCTGGATCTTCGTCGAAATCGCCATGATCCTCGTCTGGTCGCCGCTGCAAGGCATCTTCTTCACCACTGGATTGGCCCAGACGATCCTCGCCGTTCTCGCACTCGGCGCCTGGCCCCGCCCCTTCCTCCAACGAACCGACAGCCATCACGGTCAGTGACGAATTACATTGGGATAGAAGGTCACTAGGACCGACCTCGATGCTCTCCATCGCCCAATCCAGCTCGACCCCCGACCGTCAACTGAAATCTGTTCAGCCGATGAGGTCTTTCGAGAAGTTCAGCGAGTCGAAAGACCTGTTCGCTACGAGTTCCAATTGCCTCTGTGTTGCACCGTCTCGGGCGCGCTGAGACATGCCTTGGATGACTACACCGATGAACTCGGCAAGGTCCTCGGGATCGGAGTCAGCGGGCATGAGTCCGTTGGCGATATCGGCTGCGATCCTCTGCGACAGCAACACCACGTTGGCATTTCGCATGTCGCGCAATCGGTTTGCTATGTGACTGTTGGCGTCGGTCACGCTGACCGCCGCGCTGATGATCAGACAACCACCCGGACAAGACTCGTCGGCGTAATGGGACGCCGCGTCGTTCAAGAGGCGGCGAATCAATTCGGATGCCTCGCGCTCTTCGGCGAACGCCCGGTCCATGAAGTCGCCGCGAGTCGCGTTGTAGTGATCGACGGCGGCAAAGAACACTCCTTCCTTGCCGCCGAAAGCACTGTAGAGACTCGGTGGATTTATCTGCATCGCAGCAGTCAACATGGCAACGGATGTCCCCTCGTAGCCGTGCTCCCAGAAGGCATACATCGCCTTGTCCAAGGCCGCGTCTACGTCGAACTTCCGCCCTTGTCCCGGCACCCCGGCCATGCAACCTCCCAATTCCGCAGCATCTACCGATCCAAATGTGATCTATTCTACTCTTGTAGCGATCACTATGCGAATGTCCTACTGTTCTCCTCGAAAGTTCATTTCGTTCACTGAAGTACCGCCGTACTGCTGACACAGCTCGCGAACGCTCTTTCACACCGTCCAGGGGGATCGACATGCGTAGTGCCGCTTCATTCAAACTGGGTCTCAGCCACAGCGCGGCCACCGATTCGACATGGAAGGTCGAAGCGGTCAAACAGGTCGAGTATCACGTGATTGCCGCACGAAATCTGTTCGCCAAGGACAGCACTCGACTACTCGACGGGTGCAGCGCAGCGTCGCTACACCGCGGAGACCGACGCTTGATCATCATCGACGCGAACGTCGACCGAATTCACGGGGATAGAATTCGAGGCTACTTCGAACACCACGGAATACGAGCATCCTTCGTACCGATGCGAGCCGACGAGACGGTCAAAGAGTGGGGTTCTGCGGTGCGGGTGGTCGACGCGATGAACGGATTCGGCATCGACCGACGCAGGGAGCCGGTAATCGCGATCGGCGGGGGTGTTCTACTCGACATTGTCGGTTTCGCCGCGAGCGTCTACCGCCGCGGAACGCCGTACATCCGGGTCCCCACCACACTGATCGGCCTCGTCGACGCCGGGGTCGGCGTCAAGACCGGAGTCAACTACGGCATGGGCAAGAATCGACTGGGGACGTATGCACCGGCCCTGGCAACTTTTGTCGACCGAGCATTCCTGCGTACCCTCGACAACCGACACTTGTCCAACGGCCTTGCCGAGATACTCAAGATGGCCTTGATCAAATCCCTCGACCTCTTCGAACTGCTGGAAATCTTCGGGGAACGATTGATCGATGACAGGTTTCAGGGCTCTTCCGACGAACTCGACACAGCAGCAACACAAGTCATCGCCGAGTCGATCCACCTGATGCTCGAGGAACTGCAGCCCAATCTGTGGGAATCCTGCCTCGAACGCTGCGTCGACTACGGCCACACATTCTCGCCCACGCTCGAGATGGAAGCACTACCGGAACTTCTGCACGGTGAAGCCGTAGCTGTCGACATGGCATTGACGTCTGCACTGGGTTATTTGCGGGGAAGTATCAGTGAAGCTGAACTTGATCGCGTCCTGACTGTAATGAGGCGCCTCGGCCTTCCCACCTGGAACGACGTCTTGTCCACACCGGGCGTCCTCGGCGCCGCATTGGCCGACACAGTGCGTCATCGGGACGGGCGGCAACGGCTGCCTTTGCCGGTCGGGATCGGTGGACACCACTTCGTCAATGATGTCACGATCGACGGAATCAACTCTGCCTCCGCCCTTTTGAACAGGAAGAGCGACGAGCTACGCGTCCGTGAGACGTCGGTGACGAAGGTCGCGTCATGAGGTGGGGCGGCCTCTACATCGAAGGCTTCGGCTCATACCTACCGGACAGGCGGGAACAAGCCTCCGACATGGTGACCGAAGGACGGTTCGATCCCGTCGAACAGCAGAAGACCGGACAGACTTCGGTTGCAGTGTCGGACCCTGATATCGGCGAATCCGCGCCGGAGATGGCAGTCTTCGCAGGCAGAGCTGCGTTGGCCGACAGCGGAATCAGCAGCAACGAAATCGACCTACTCGTGCATGCAGTGGTTCTGCACAACGGCCTGGAGGCGTGGAACTGCGGCGCCTACATTCAGAACGAACTTGGCATCGACGACTGCCTGCCGATCGAGATCCGAACAGCCTGCGCCGGAGCAATCGTCGGAATCGAACTGATCGGCCGCTGGTTCGACGGACACGGCAAAGGCCTGGTAACTGCATCCGACGCTTGGCGTCTCCCCCTGTTCGACCGGTGGAATTCCGACAGCGGTCTCGCCTACGGAGACGGCGCGGCCGCTGCTGTCATCGGCCCGGATCCGGGTCCCTTTCGTATTCTTTCGACTTCCGTAGTCACTGATGCACACCTCGAGCAGATGCACCGCGGGCACGAGCGCACAAGCATGCCTGTCTACGGCACCGCCGACCCGATCGATCTCCGAGCACGGGTGGGGGGCTTCACCGAGACTCACTCCATCGACGAGTTCTGGTCACGCAACGCGGCCGCTCTGTCTCGATGCGCTGAAACAGCTTTGGGTGATGCCGCCACTCATCACGGTGACATCGCCACCTGGATCGTACCGAATTTCGGCAACGTCCTACTCCGCAAACAATGTTTCGAGCCGCTGAAGATCCGCGCCGAGCAGACCTTGGTCGAACTCGGCAGAACCATCGGCCACACCGGTGCTGCCGACCCACTACTGGGCCTCGACCTGCTCCGCCGCAGCAAGGCCCTGCACCCCGGAGACCGGATCATGCTCACCGGCATCGGCGTCGGGTTCACATGGGGATGCGCAGTCGTCGAATACACCGGATACGAGAAGGGATAGGCCATGGTGGTCGAAACTCCGCACGAATTGACGACAACGGCTCGCTCTACCAACGCGAATGCCGCAATAATCTGGATGCTCCTGGCAGTGTTCGGCGTCGGCACTGTCGAATACCTTGTGGCCGGCGTACTTCCGGACATCTCCACCGACCTCGAGGTCAGCACCTCCACAGCCGGACTGCTCGTCACCATCTATGCCGTCACAGTGGTCATCGGTGGCCCTCTACTGACGATCGCTACCACCAGGGTGCCGCGGACACCTCTCATCGCGGCTCTGATGGCTCTCTTCGTCATCGGCAACATCGGAACTGCGCTGGCACCGAACTTCGCAACCATGGTGATATTTCGGATCATCACTGCTCTGCCACACGCGACGTTCTTCGCTCTGTGCCTGGTGCTGGCGACGTCGTTGGTGGCGCCTGAATTCCAAGGGCGTGTGATCGCCCGCGTCACCCTCGGACTGAACCTGGCGACGGTCCTCGGCGTCCCCTTGGGAACTCTCATCGGTACACAACTGGGTTGGCGCTGGTCTTTTGCGATCATCGCCGTTTTCCAACTGCTGGTCACCGCTGCGCTGATCGCCTCGCCGCGCAACGCCGCTCCCTCGCACCAGACCGGCAACGTCAGCTCAGAGCTACGGGTGTTCACCCGGGGCCCAGTTCTGTGGGCGATCGGGCTGACCGCTCTCAGTCAGGCAGCGCTTTTCGTGGTGTTCACCTACATCTCGCCGTATCTCACCGAGCATGCCGGCATCTCGGTGTCGACGGTGACGGTGGTGTTGTTCGTATTCGGCGTCGGGTCTGTTGTCGGCAATCAACTCGGTGGTTACTACGCAGACAAGGACCTGGACAAAACGCTGTACATCGCGTTGACCGCGCTCGCGTTGGCACTTCTCGCTCTCTTCGTCTTCGGCGCAACGTCTTGGTTTGCCTTCGCCTGGATGTTCGTACTCGGTGCTACCGGTTTTTCCATTATTCCGCCGCTCGCCTCGAAACTCATCGGTGCTGCAAGCGAAGCCCCGCACCTTGCTGCCACGGTCAACATTGCAGGATTCCAACTTGCGAATGCTGCCGGCGCGTGGATCGGCTCGATCGCTCTGTCCGGCGGCAACAGCGTTGCAGTCCTGCCTGCTATCGGGGCAGTCCTCGCGGCGGGCGCAGTACTGCTGCTGTTCGTCAGTCGGCGCACTGCTCGGAGCGTGACGTGAAAGCCATGAGAGCTGCGATGATCGACGCTCCCCGTTCCGTGTCGATCGTGACGATCGACCGTCCCAACTGCGGGCCTGACGATGTCGTCGTCAAGGTTGCCTATGTCGGTCTGTGCGGTACGGATCTGGAGTTGTTGCACGGCACGTCGTCATACCTCACTGATGGCCTTACGTCGTTTCCGCATCACTTCGGGCACGAATGGGTGGGCACCGTAGAGCAGACCGGCCCGAATATTCACGATCTGTCGGCGGGTGACGTAGTCACCGGGAGCACGATGATTTTCTGCCAGGCGTGTTCGGCCTGCGGGGCCGGACGACGCAACCAATGCTCCGATCTGCGTGAGGTCGGGCTATACGAACATCCTGGTGCCGCAGCCGAATTCCTCCGCATGCCGCGGCGCACGGTCGTTTCACTCGGTCGCGTCACAGTCGAACCGGAGCACGTTCTCATCGAGCCGCTCGTGACGGTGCTCGAGGCGCTCGACGCTGCTTCGGTGTCGCCGGGTGATCGGGTTCTCGTCGTCGGCGCGGGCACGATCGGCAGCTTGTCCATCGCCATGCTGAGTCGATACCCGATCACCGTCGACGTTCTCGAACCCCGGTCGATCGAACACCTCGACTCCGGCACCGTCACACACAGTTTCACCGATGCCACACACCTGACCGGGCAGTACGACGTGGTCGTGGAGGCGTCTGGCGGCGCCGGTGCGCTGGGTACCGCCGTACGCGTTCTCCGTCCGGGAGGCAAGTGCATCCTCGTAGGCGTCGCGGCGCACACGGAATCGATCGATCCCGGAGCGGTTGCGCTGGCCGGCATTTCGATCATCGGAGTACGTCACGGGGTAGATCACTACCGCCGAGCCGCGGAACTGTTCCCGCTGATTCGCCCGGCATTGACCGCATTGATCGACAGTGTGGTTCCTCTGACCGACGCACAGTCCGCATTCGATCGTCTCGAAGGCCACAGGACACGGCCGAAGGTGGTGATCTCTGTTGAGTGAGCTCGAATACACAGTGATAACCGGAGCGAGTAGTGGTATCGGCCGGGCAATCGCGCTCGCGCTTGCGAAAGAGGGTCACAACCTCGTCCTCGGATACGGCAATGGTCTCGATCGCATCGCACGGTTGGTGAGCGAACTAAATGCGCAGTTCCGCATCGACGTCGTTCCCCTGCAACTGGACCTGCGCAATGCCGAATCGACAGTCGACGCCGTTCTGAGATGCACAGATGAACTGGGTGAGATCCACTGCCTGGTAAACAATGCCGGAATCAACGATCGATCACCCGCAGATGCACTCGCCATCGATCGAATGCGCGAGGTCATGGCCGTCAATTCGATCACCCCACTTGCGTTGGCCTCGTCGGTGGGGCGCCGGATGATCGCGCGAGGTATCGCAGGATCGATCGTCAACATCACATCGATCCATGACACGGTCCCCATCACCGGCGGTGCAATCTACTGCGCCAGCAAGGCCGCATTGGCGGCGTCGAGTCGTGTCCTCGCCCTCGAATTCGCGCCCCACGGAGTGCGCGTCAATTCCGTCGCACCGGGAGAAACCGCCACCGCGATGAACGGCATCGATGACGAATCCTCGTATGCGGACATCGATCGCCCCGCTATCCCGTTGGGGCGTCCGGCCGGTGTGCACGAGGTCGCAGCAGCCGCGGCGTTCCTCGCCGGGTCCGGTTCGAGCTATCTCACGGGGACCACCGTTACCGTCGACGGCGGACTGGTTCTGACTGCAGCCGAAGCGAATGCCCGCTACGCCGTCGATCATTCTCCAACGCAAGGTCTCATGAAAGGAATCGCATGAAAGCCATCGCAATCGAAGCCATCGGCGACCCAAGCGTTCTCACTCTCACCGAGGTTGACGAGCCGACATCCGGCCCCGGAGACGTCACTGTTTCCGTTGCAGCCGCTGCCGTCAACCCTGTCGATCTGAAGACCCGTTCGGGGTTCTTGCCCATCGAGTTGCACTTCCCAGCCGTATTGGGATGGGACGTCTCCGGAACTGTTATCGCAGTCGGATCCGCGGTAACACGCTTCACGCCAGGAGACCGCGTCATCGGAATGATCGCGCAACCGGCACACCGCTACGGAACCTATGCCGAACGCGTCACCGCCGACCAGTCCTTGTTCGCACCCGCTCCGTCGAACGTCACCCTCGAGCACGCTGCTGCGATCCCACTCGCAGCGCTCACCGCTGTGCAATGCCTCGAGAAACTCGACCTTGCACCAGAATCCACGGTGTTGGTGACCGGTGCTGCCGGCGCGGTGGGCCGAATAGCGTCGGCGCTGCTGATCTCGCGGGGACACCGCGTCGAAGCCCTCGCTCGCGAGAGCGACACTGACGAACTCTTGGCCCTCAGCCTCAGCCGGGTCATAGCGAGTCCCGTCGACCTGCCGCAGAAGGAGTACGACGCCATCGTCGACACGGCGGGTATTGCCGAATCCGTCGACAGTGTGCGAGACGACGGCGCCTTCATCTCCATCGACGACAACGAGCAACCCGCACCGCAACGTGGAATCACACCGGCGAAAAGCTATGTCGACGAGGACGGCTCGGGCCTCGAATCATTCGCCGAACTGGTATCGACCGGTTCGGTCACCGTCCCTGTCGCCCGAACATTCCGGTTCGACGAAGCACCCCAAGCCCACGCTCTGCTGGCCGCGGGCGGAACCCGAGGAAAGGTACTGCTGATCCCATGACCGTGACCGCGAATGTCGAAGATGCCTTGTCCACAGTCGGTGTCACCGTTCCCGATGCGGACGCCGCCGCCAACTTCTTCGCTTCACTCCTGGGTGCGAACCGCGTCGTAAGATACCCCGGACGTGTCTCCGTACCGATCGGATTGTCGGGGGTCGTGGATTTCGTATCAGCGGATTGGCCCCATCAACCCCCACCGCGGTTGGTCGACATCGGTACCAACCATCTCTGCTTCACTGTCGGCGATATCGAACTCGCTGTGAGCTACCTTGATTCGCGAAGCGACGTGACAGTCCTCGGCGACGTGATCGAGGTACCCGAGGGTCCGATTGCGGGCAACAAGTGGGTGTACTTCCGGTCGCCGTGGGGCGATCTCTTCGAACTTCAGCAGTGGCCCGAGGAGCCGGGATACTTCCACGAGACCCAGGCCCGACTCCACCACAGACGAGAGGACATCGCGTCAGCCCTTCTCCCGACCTGCCGCGGTTTGGATCACACGGGCTACAGCGTCCCGGACCTCGACGCCGCGATAGCGCGTCTGGTGACCGCCCATTCGGGAACCGAGGTGCTCCGCACCGACATCGCAGCGGATCGCGGGTTCATGACGGCACAGTTCGATCTCGACGTCGAAGGAACGTCCCGGATGGCGATGGTATCCGTCGGCGACTTGAACATCGAGTTGTTCGAGCACCACATCGGCCGGCAGGAGGCCCCTCGCCCTTTGACCGCCAACGGGGGAAACTTCCTGACGTTCCGCCACGGGGGCGCCGCGCGACTGATTCCGAGTTCGCTGTGAAGTACGGAATCAATCTCCCCAACTTCGGGCCGCAGATCGACCCCGAGGGGATTCTCGCGTGGGCCCGGACAGCGGAAGCTGCCGGATTCGACAATGTCCTACTCTCGGATCACGTGGTGTTGACCGACGACGCGAATCGCCGCTCTCCCGCTCCGTTTTACGAGTGCCTGGCCACGCTGTCCTGGCTCGCAGCGGGTACCGAGTCGATTCGCCTGGGCAGCGGCGTGCTGATCGGCAGTCACCGACACCCGGCCCACCTCGCCCACGCGACCGCGACGATTGATCGACTCAGCGGCGGACGGTTGATCGTGGGCATCGGGGTCGGCTGGACTGCACAGGCTTTCGACGTCCTCGGCGTTCCGTTCACACGTCGAGGCCGACTGACGGATACCACTCTCGAAACCCTGATCGCAGCGTGGACGTCGGAGACATACGACGCACCGGGCTCGGCCGGAACACATCGCGTGCACAACGGACCTCTACCGCTGCAGCAACCACACCCTCCGTTGTGGATCGGCGGCAACGGACCCGCTGCGATCGACCGAACCAACAGATTAGGCACTGCATGGCACCCATTGCACCCTACCCGGGGCCTATGCATCGCTGGAGTCGCTTCACTCGCCCCCGGGCGTGAGTTCGTCCCCCGCATCTACTTTCTCCCCACCGAAAGATCTGTCGAATCACCAAACCGTCCACTCGGGTACGGAACCATCAACCAGATACGTGCCGACATCGATTTTCTGTCTGAGATCGGTGCACAGACGATTGTGCTCGATACCGATCCTGGCGACCAGCGACTGCGCCGCTCAACCGACCACGATCTCGATCTGATTCGCATTGCCGGCGAAAGTTTGGGAATGAGTCGGGTGGCCGTCTTATGACTCTGCGGCCCAGCTTGATTCGACAATCCATTTCGACCTCGGCACTGCTGTTCGACATGGACGGAACCCTCGTCGATTCGCAGGCGTCGATCGAGGCTGTCTGGTTCGAATTCGCGGACCGGCACGGCGTTGATCGGGCGGTGGTAGCGCAGGCACTTCCAGGCCGCATCGCTTCCGACATCATCGTTCGGGTTCTCGGTAATCGAGCAAACGTCGAATCCGAACTGAACTGGATCAGGCAAAGCGAAGAGCAGAACTCGCATCCAGTTCGCGCCATCGCCGGCGCCAAGGACTTTCTGGCGTCTGTGCCCCGGGAGCAATGGGCGATTGTCACGTCGGCCCCTCGATCGATGATGGTGCGAAGGCTCACTGAAGCGGGCCTCCCGCTTCCACACGCGTCGGTATGCGCTGAGGACGTGCGCGCCGGCAAGCCAGATCCCGAGGGCTTTCTTGCAGCGGCGGCGCGCTTGAAGGTTTCCGCCGACTCCTGCACCGTATTCGAAGACTCCTCGGCCGGCATGGCTGCTGCGGCCGATTCCGGCGCATCATGCGTTGCAATCGGAGCCGAGCCCGGACGAAACCTTTTGAGAGTGAATAATTTTACTTCACTACGACTCTCCCGAGAGAGATCGGAGCTCGTAATCGACGTGGTACCGGAACTATGACGGATACCGTATCGGTCGATCTGGGAGGTACGTGGCTACGCATCCGCAGCGGTGAGCGAACCGAACGGCTGCCATCGCCCAGCGTGCTCCGACAACCGTCTGCCACTCCCGATCAACTCCTGCGCGAGCTGATCGAGACACTGGATCGATATCTACCGCCGGGTGCCGCAGTGAACATGGCGTGCGGGGCCGCGCTCGACGAACAGAAGGGCGTCGCCCATGGATCCGGCCCATTGTGGGGCGGCACTCCTGCCGGTGAGATTCCGTTGCTGCGCCTCCTCGAATCCCACCGCCCGGACGTTCGATGGACACTCGTGAACGACGTGACGGCAGGGTTGGCGTCATTCGCTCGTGGGTTTACACGTCCCACCGATCGGCGCATCGCCTACCTCACCATCAGCAGCGGGATCGCACTGCGGATAGCTGATGCAAGAGAGGGAGTGATTCCAGTGGACGCATTGGGGTTGCAAGGTGAGGTCGGCCACCTTCGTGCAGTGACGTCGGGGCCGGATACAGTGCGACAGTTGCCCTGCGCATGTGGAGGCATCGGACATGTCGCGGCGATCTCGTCCGGCTCGGCGTTGGCTGCTGTCGCCTCGGCTCTCGAATTGCCCTATGACAGAGATTCGTTCGGTCCAGCACTCGAGTCAGGCGCCCCTGGTGCATCACTTCTGTTGAGCGTGGTCGTCGAGCCGATCGCCGAGCTGGTCAGAACGATGATCGCCCTCGATCCACGACTGGATCGCATCGGGATCGGTGGCGGGCTCGCCGAAGGTCTGTCCGAGATGTACGAGAGGGAACTTTGTTCCCAACTCGCCTCGGTGCGATCGTACGCGGACACGTCACTGACTCCCGAGAGAATCCGTAAGACGATATACCTGTGCCGTCCTCACGACATCGACACCCTGTCCGGTGCCGACGATATTGCCGCCGGTCGCCTCCGCGTAAGCAAGCTGTGAAAGAGGATTCATGACAACGCAACTCACCCATCGCGCAATCGTGAGAAGGGGCAGTCGGTCGAGCGTCGAAAAGCGGCCGACTCCAACTCCCGGACCCGGCGAACTTCTCGTCGCCCCCGAGAAAGTCAGCCTGTGCGGGACTGACATTCAGATTGTGCGCGGAGACAGGGACGACCCCTCGCCCATCGTCGGCCACGAAGGCGCTACCCGCGTCGTCGAAGTGGGCGACGGCGTCACCGGCTTCGAGGTAGGTGATCGAGTCGTGGTCAACCCGACGCATCCGCATGATTCATCGTTTCTTCTCGGCCACAACGTCGAGGGGTTGTTTCAACAACGCGTCATCATCGGCGTGCCCGCGGTGAGTGGAGGGTTGGTCACGCCGTTGCCACTGGAACTTTCCAGCGCACGCGCTACTCTCGTCGAACCGTACGCCGTCGTCAGGTATGCGCTCTCCTGCCTCTCCCGTGAGTCACCAGGGACGCTGCTCATTTTCGGCGACGGTCTCATCGGAAATCTGGCTGCGGCCCTCGCACCCTCCGTTCTCTTCCCAACCGTCCGAGTAGTAATGGTCCACCGCACCGAACTCGGCATGGAGTGGACGACAAATCACTTTCCATCCGTGGTCAACTCGCTCGCTACCGAGAACTGGGTACGCGAAACCACAGGCTCGGTCGCCGTGCTGGTCGCGACTCACCGCGCCGGCACAGTAGCGTCGATCGACACCGCTCTGGAACGCCTCGGCGATCGAGTTGTCTCCGTGCATCCGATTGGTGGAGTGCCGGCCAAGGCCACGTCCGATTTGTTACCCGGGGTGGACATCGCYGGGGTGCGACAAGCCAACACGGGTGGACCGACACCACCCGCGATCACGACGTTCACCAGGGGCTCTCTGCGCGTTGCCTTGACGGGCAACAGAGGAGTCACGAACCACCAACTCGCCTCCGCTGCAGCTGCATTGACGAGCGCCGACGACACGATCGACACGCTACTCACACACCAACTCGGCATCGATGAGGGCACCGCATTGATGAACGTGATCTGCGAGAAACGGACCCGAGAGGTGGACGGCGAGTTGGTGATTCGATTGGTGGTGAATCTTGCGGGTCATTGAAGGTATTTGATCCGACGAACTCGGGGAACAACCAGCCAAGACCTCCCGCCCGAGATCCCCCACGGACTCGCATTGCTAGTGTTGATGACGTGTTTGCCACGGGACCCAACGCGCTGACGGTAAAAGGCCAACCGACGCTTCAACACATAGATTTCACCTTTTTGGATTCTTTTCGATTTCCCGACCGGCAGGGCTTCCCCGATTCATATCGCGCATTCATCCGGCACGCAGGGTGGGCGCGGACCTTCGGACTCTGGCTCATCTATCCGCCCGTCCTTCCCGGATTTGCCGACGGCTGGCAAGGGCGCGCCCGCAACCTCACCGCTCATCTTCATTCGGTCTACACAGAAGGACAGGATGACGAGTTCGATTGGATGATCGAACCCGACGGCGATTGGTCACTCCCCGACTCGCTGCAGGTTTTCGGATGGAGCGAAAACGGTGACGCCCTCCTGTGGGACACAGCATCACGCGACACCGACGGAGAGTTTCCGGTTTGGGAATCGCGATCGTTCAACTCCCTCCACCGCCTCGGCGGGAGCCTCTACGAAGCACTTCCGTCCATTCGCACCCGGACGGCGAGCCTGTTCGGACCCCGCGCCTACGACATCGAGCCACTCCAGCCCACCCAACTCTGACGCGCGACCCAAATTATCGAAAGGCCGCGGGCACAGCCACTAGTACGACACCTACGATGACGACCAGCGACAGATAGCCGAGAACGAGGCCGGCCACTGCCAATCCGCGCCCACTTTCGCCGGAACGGCGAATCTGGTTCAGCGACACATGGCCCACGGGAATAGCAAGAACCCCACCGAAGATTCCAAGTACCAGTGCGACGATGGCCAAGGCATTCGTACCGCCGACCACCCCTGGCGGCGGCGACACCACCTGCCTGACAGGCCCGAATGCCGAACGAAGGCTCCTCCCTAACAGCAGCGCCCCGACCATATACAGCGACAGTCCCGCCACTGATCCGGCTACCCAGGCTCCACGAAACGCCGGCCCGTCGACGTCGAGGATCCTCCCCGCCGCCCTTACCCCGGATCCTGCTGCACCGACCGCGATACTCAAATTCACTGCGCCAGGAAGAACGGCAAGCAAGGCAATAGCACCGATACCAAGCGAAAATGCCGGGCCACCTCGGCGCCGCCACGCCAACGAACTCATCAGCGCTGCGAACAAAGTCACAGCAATGCCTAAAAGCCCAGTCACAAATCCGACAACGACTCCCGTCTCGAAGTCCCCACCTAGATGACGAGCAACCCACTGTGCCCAGGCCCGTGCGAATGGCGGCCCGAGCGTCAGCGAGGCAACGACCGTTGCAACCGCAACACACGCCACGACACTGACGACCCGCAGAATCCACCCCAGATAACCGGAATGCGAATTATTCGGCGCAACAGTAGTTTCCGAGTCGATCACCAGGATTCCTTCGTTCAGAGTGTGACAACAGAACGGCTCTAGCCGTCACTCCACACAGAACCGTGGCCGGACCGGCTCACTCATCTGATCAAGTTCTGGTGCCTGTGTCTGTAGTTCGTTCGCACGACCAAACCGGCGATAGCAACGATTACACATTTATGTTAGCGTTGTTTTCATGAGTTCGAGAGCAAAGATTCTGGCAGCAGCAACCGAGTTGCTCAACACCTCCCCCAACGGTGACATCTCCACCCGCGCCGTGTGCGAGATGGCCGGCGTCGGCGCCCCCGCGCTCTACCGTCAGTTCGGCGACAAGGACGGACTGCTCGCAGCCGTCGTCGAGGCAGGTTTCTTCGAATACCTCGAAGGCAAACGCGCTGCAACACCTTCCGATGACCCAGTTGCCGATCTACGGGCCGGCTGGGATGCGCATACCGCCTTCGCGCTCGCACATCCCGCTCATTACCGACTGATGCACTCACCTTCCGCCCAGAGTGCCGACACCGCCTTGCAAGCCCAGGCGCTACTTCGATCCGTTCTCGAACGATGCGCTGCGGCAGGCGTTCTGACCGTGTCGGTCGACGTGGCTACGCAGATGGTGATGTCCGCCAATGCGGGCGTCGCTCTGATGCTCGTCGTAAGGCCGGAACAGTACCCCGATCCGACGCTGTCACAGCGAGTTCGCGACGGAATCTTCGCGTCCATCATCGACGAATCCGACGCCCACCCGGACGCCTCCCTCAACAGAGTTGCATCCACTCTCGATGCCCAACTCGCCGCCGTAGATTCAACTTCCCTCTCCACCAACGAAGTCGGCCTCCTACGCGAGTGGCTACGCAAGCTGTCCGATGCACCCGAAACCAGTTCAGGAGTTACATCATGACTGACACCACCATCCGCGTCGCCATCGTCACCGGAGCTTCCGGCGGCATCGGGCGAGCGACTGCCGAGAAGCTCGCCGCCGACGGAATGGCTGTCGCCGTGCACTATTCAGGAAACCTTCAACGCGCCCAGGAAACAGTTGACACCATCGTCGCAGCGGGCGGTCGGGCCATCGCGGTGCATGCCGACGTCGCCGACGAAGGTGAAGTCGCGGCCCTGTTCGATACGGTCGAGGAGGAGTTCGGGGGCATCGACGTCGTCGTCCATGCAGCCGGAATCATGATTCTCTCCACCGTCGCAGAACTGAACTTCGACGATTTCGATCGGATGCATCGGACCAACGTCCGAGGGACCTTCGTGGTC